>JAGBND010000088.1 GCA_017634575.1 Bacillota bacterium | reverse complement strand
TGCATGAACCACTTCTCCACAAGAGAAAAGGGCTGCAGCAAAATAACGAAGAATGGATAGGGGATAGGGGGGTGAACCATTTATGGAAAGCTGGGTTGCCAAAAAAAGATTTCCTGCACAGTTGATCGCAGTCTGTGGCTTAGTCACCGATTCAGAGGGGAAAATACTGCTCCTCCATTCTAAAAGGGGCTGGGAGTTTCCCGGGGGTGTAGTCGAATTCGGAGAATCATTGCTGGACGCCTTGCGTCGGGAAATTCGTGAGGAAACCGGCTATACAGCGGAGCCAACGACGATGATCGGCATTTTCCAGAATCTGTATCAAAAAGATGGTTACGGACCTCTGGAAGGCGAAATACTACCGCCCATATGTAATATTGCATTTCTCTGTACTCTTTCCGGAGGAGAGGCTTCCACATCTGATGAGTCTGATATGATTCGCTGGGTAACGAAAGAAGAAGCAAGAGAGATGGTTACGTATCCCACGTACGATTACCGTTTAGAAGCCATGTTAAGTTATCATGGAGAACAGTTTTTCTCCGCGTATCAGTTCAAAGGGAAACCAAATGAAAAGATCGACTACATGGAGCAACGTTTGAAGACCAAGGGATAGTGATCTAAGAACGAATCATTCCAGCATCCTGGATCGGTGGTGTAACTTATCAGGCATTTCCGATCCGAGAAACAAAGCAATATAAAGGTATTTAGATATGATTATCCGATACGACAAATCAAATGTGCTGAGAAAAGAGTTGCTTCAGTTGTCTGACTGTTATCCAATCGATATGCAGACACTGGACGATGATGCCTATCAATATTATTTAGCAATTGATAAAAACAACGGGGTAGGATATGGTTACTGGTTTGTTGGCGGCGGTGTAGACAACTATGGGATCTTTGTTTTTGTCCGAGAAGAACATAGGCGAAAGCATCTCGGCAGCGAGCTGCTTCATGCAATGGAAAAAGACCTTGTGAAGCGTGGAGCAAAGACTGTTTTTTGCGACCATGAATTTCAGAAAACTTCTCAGGAATTTATGAGAACGGAAGGGTTCTCTGCATCGGTCGCTTATCTGATGGCTTGTCATAAAATAAAAATCCCGGTAAATCCGAACCAAATCAGACAAGCCCGCAAAGAAGACTTTTCTGAAATCATGCATATCTGGACTTCAAGTTACAGAAATATGCTGAGGTCTTTAGGACATCCATTTTCAGAAGAAGACATTGAAGAAGCATCAGATGAATCTGGAATCGATGATTATCTGCGAACACTGTCAGATCGATTTGTCTTAGAAACGGAAGCAGGTATTGTTGGAGAAGGCGAAATCAGCGAAAATCACATCGGCGGGGTTGCCGTCCGCATAGGGCAGCAGAACAAAGGTTACGGCACAAGGCTTACTGCATATTTAACCCATGAAATCCTGTCTCGCGGCTATTCGGAGGCATTCCTTTATTGTGAAGAAGGAAATCCCGCAAAATATGTTTATGAAAAGGTAGGATACTGTCCAACCAAAAAAATAGGAACAGGCATTAAGATGTTCAGATGAACCAATTTAATGTTACACTTTGTGTTACAAAGGGAGTGACGATGCCTGTGCTTTCCCCTTTCTGTGCGGGTTTGAGGGTGTGGGGATTGTTCTCCAGCCCTTCAAATCCCTCCTTCTCCGTTTGTCTAAAAGTACCGGGAGACCGCTGTTTATGCGGGCTCCCGGTTTTTTTGTACCCCGAAAAAAGTATGACAAAGTATGACACTGCGATTTCGCACATTTTTGATGCCAAAAACCAGAAATTTGTGCGAAATCGCATCTTTTTTTGGAGCATATGAATCTTACTCCTATTTTTCACGCGGATTTTGATGCAAAAATCATGATATTTTAATTATGATACCAGGATCGTAATAGGAGGATCAAAGCAATGTTTGTCATGATTGGAGATGAACTTTATATTGATGACAGTAAAATCATTCGGATTGAGAACATCGGCCGGGATCAGTCACGTGGAATCATCATTCATAGGTATAGACACCGCCCGGGAAATACCCGTGCCCGCCGTTCGAGACGTCCGCACCGCGTTTTTCCGCGATCTGCGCGTCGTGAGGCAGTATGACTGACCTGCCATTGCAGGTCCAATCGGAATTGAATGCGATCTTCTTCACAGTGTCTCTCCGTTGGTCCGGATGATCTCGGCATAATACCGGGCTGAATCCTTGATCGCCCGTTTCTGGGTGTCATAATCCACATGGATCAAGCCGAAGCGCGGGCCGTAGCCGCTGCACCACTCGAAATTGTCCATGATGCTCCAGTGCTGATAGCCCAGCACCGGGATCCCCTCATCCGCCGCGCGTTTCATGCTGCCGATGAAATCATGGAGAAATGTCTTGCGGATCTCATCGCGGACGCAGCCGTCCGGGCCCACCTCATCAGGGTTAGCCATGCCGTTTTCCGTGACCATGACCGGAAGATGGTAGCGTTCCCAATACTGACGGATCGTCCAGTACAGGCACCTTCCGTCGATGACCCAGTCCAGCATGGTTTTGGGCAGCTTTTCCGTATCATAGCCTTTCTTGTCCAGCAGAGGGTTGGAGGGCTGGTAGACATTGACGCCCACAAAATCCAGCGGTGCGGAAATGATCTTAAGATCATCCTGACTGAGCTTCTTTTTCAGCATAGGGCTGGCCTTGCCCAGTGCGATGGGGTCCATGTACAAGGCATTGCTGCCTTCGCCCACCTGGGAAAGGAAGGATTTTTCCGCCGCGTCCTTCAGTCCCTCTGCGTCTTCGCTGTCAGGGATGTACGTGGTGGCTGCCATGGCCAGGCCGATCTTCGGCGTCGTTTTGGCCCTCTCACGAATGAGCGTTACAGCCTTGCCGTGAGAAAGCAGCATATGCCGAAGACAGTTCTTATAGGAGAAGATCGCGTGCTTGAAGGGCGCAAAGCTGCCCATGACATAGGCCATCATGATAAAGACCGAGGGTTCATTGAAGGTCATCCAATACTGCACATCGTTAGAAAATGCGTCTACCACGGCCTTCACATATTCCAGATACCAGTCGATGATTTTTGGATTCTTCCAGCCGCCCTCCTTATCGGCCCAGACGGGCAGATCCCAGTGGTACAGTGTCACCAGCGGTTCGATCCCGGCAGCCTTTAGTTCTGAGATCAAGCTGCGGTAGAATTCGATCCCCTTGGGATTGACCGTGCCTTTTTCGGGCATGATGCGGCACCAGGAGACAGAAAAGCGATAGCTTTTGAGTCCCAGCTCTTTCATCAGTGCTACATCTTCTTTGTAACGATGGTAATGATCACAGGCCACATGACAAGTCTCACCGTTTTTGATGTGCCTTCCGGCCACATCCCAGATGCTGGGGCTCTTGCCGTCCTCGTCCCATGCTCCTTCTATCTGCGTGGCGGCGCTGGCTGCGCCCCATAAAAAATCTTTGGAAAAGCCCATTTTGAATTCCTTTCTAAAACAGAGGCCTTTTTTAGCTTTCTTCTGCCTTGTGCAGACTTGCCCGCATTTTGGCACGCACATCATTCGTGATGGGATAGCTGCGCTCGATCAGGTAAGCAACGACGCCCAGCACAAAGGGAACGAGGCCCATGATGACGATGAACCAGTTAAGCATGACCGGCATCTGGCTCAGCTCGCCTGCGAAGTCGCCGGTTTCCGAGTCCACCACATAACCGATTGCGACAAGGATCATCGGAATCACGCTGGCGCCGATTGCAGTCTGGGTCTTGGAGATGAAGCGATTCATGGAATTGCAAAGGCCGGACCGTTCCTTGCCGTTCTTGTAAATGTCATAGTCCATGATCTCAATATCAACCGTTGAACCCGGGATGTAGCCCATACCCACCGCAGTGGTCGTGATGGCTGCGCAGATCAAAAACAGCCAGGGCATTTTTGCGAGAACGCCGAGAATCTGAAGCAGGAACAGGATGCCGCAGGGAATTGCCTGCATCAGCAGAAGAATCCGTAGAAATTTCATCGGGTCGCCGATCTTCTTCATGATCGGTACGGCAATGATCGTGCCTCCGATCAGCGGAATGAACTGCAGAATGCCGGCAATGCCGGAGTACATCGCGAATTTGGCGTTATCCACGACTCCGGTCGTCAAATCAGTACTGAGTCCCCACTTGATGTAATAGAGCATGGTAGCAAACAGGAAAGTCTAGATAAAGCCGGAGAAGAGCGCCGCAAGCGTGTTGACGCGCAGAGGCTTGTTTTCCTTCAGCAGCCGGAAGAAATCTGTGAGTTTGATTTTTTCATCTTCGTCCCGCTCGGCGTGATGGCGCTCCCGCACCAGGCCGATGCCAATGAGAGAGATTGCGGAGGTAATCAGCAGCAGGCCGCCGACGGTAAGGGCCCACGAGGTATGCATATTGCCGACAAAGCTGTTGACGCCGGATACCATGACGATCAGAGCGACCGTAATCATACCGGTCATCATGGAAACAATACGCGGGGCAACCAGCAGCTTGCTGCGCTCATTCTGATCCAGCGTGATGGAACGGAAGATCAGATTTGGAGCATAGAAGGAGGAGCCCATGTCATAGAGCAGATAGAAAAAGACAACCCACACAATAGCGACCCAGTGGGAAGCGCCGGACGGGATAAAGAACAGGGACGTAACGCCGATGAGCCCTGTCAGAATCGAAAGAATGATGAACGGCTTATATTTTCCGTATTTTCCTACTCTGGCGCGGTCCATGATCCAGCCCTCGATGGGGTCATTTACCGCGTCAAAGATTCGGGACAGCAGCAAAACAGTGGACCCCATAATGGCTCCGAATGCGCCTAGACCCGAATAGTCCGTCAAGTACAGCATGAAAAACGAGGTCATCAAAGCCGCCGTCATGCCGTCGGTCAGCCCCATAGTTGCGGTTCCGAAGTATTCCCGGAAGCCGACTTTGTCCGATTTGTTCATGTGAGCACCTCCATCGTTTTGTCTGGACAAGCGCAGTATAGCAGGAAATCCATTCTGCAACTATAATTTTTTTGCCATATTTTCAGTAAATTAGATTGATTTTCAAGTATAAGACTGATATACTGAAAATAAAGCAAATTTATGATAGAATAATCATAAAACCAAGGTATTCTATCATCGGAGGGACGGACATGACAGATCAGATCATCGCTGACCGGCTGAAGGTATTTCAGGGAATGCTTTCCACCTGCCATAAGCTCTTTCTGCGCAGCTATGACAATGATTTTTACAGCCTGGGCAACGAGACAGAAGAGGAACGGCTGGCAGAGGAGCTGTTTGCCCTCTCCCGAAGCCGATCGAAGCTGCAGACCGCGCTTGTCGCCGGACCAACGCCGCTGCTGTTTACCAACAGAGTCAATATGGTATGGGTCTGCTGTCCGGAGTTTGCGGAAGAGAAGCTGCACCGGGTTCACGCCCTTGGTCCACTGTTTATGGATGACTTCTCGACGAATGCCGTCAGCGCCGGATTGGCGGAAGCAGGAGCTTCTCACCAACTGCGGAGGAGCGCAGAGAAGCTGATTCGCCAGCTCCCGATCCTTAGCTGGAGTCGAATTCAGGAATATGCGCTGATGCTGCATTATCTCGTCACAGGCGAAAAGCTGCGCCAGTCTGATCTGCGCTTTTACGGTTCCGGGGAGCTCTCTCCCATCAGTGCCGGAGAACAGCCGGTCATGGATACCCACGGCACCTATCAGGCGGAGCAGGAGATGCTGCGTATGGTGCGCGAGGGTGATCTCTCCTTACTTCAATATATAGACCGCGCGGCAGTCACCGGCACCATTGGACAGCTTGCAAAGTCCGGCGACACGCTGCGTCAGATGAAAAATGCGGTTCTCGTCAGTGTGACGCTCTTTTCCCGTTCCGCGATCGAGGGCGGCCTCAGCCCGGAAACTGCTTATACACTCTGTGACCGTTATTTTCAAAGCGTTGAGACAGCAAAGTCTCTCTCGGAACTTACAGTTGTCGCTCAGACCATGCATCACGATTTTGTCGAACGGGTTCATGCCGTCCGCACGCAGAAGCTCTCCCGTGAAATTGAGTCGGCCTGCAGCTATATTGATCGGCATCTGGAGGAGGAATTGAGCCTTGCCTCTCTTGCCGCCTACGCCGGCTATGCAGAATACTATTTTTCCAGAAAATTCAAGCGGGAGGTCGGCATGACTCTGTCGGAATATCTGCGGAAGAAGCGTCTGGAGAAGGCAGCAATGCTGCTGCGTGCCACAGAGCTGGATGTACAGCAGATCGCGATGCGGCTGCAGTTCTGCTCTCAAAGCTACTTCACTGACAGCTTTCGTAAGCAATTTGGCGTTTCGCCGTCAAAATACAGAAAGGATGGAACTCACAATGAGCCGAATTCTGATCAATCCGCTGAACATCCCCTATCAGTTCCAGCACTATAACAAGCAGGCCTCCCGGGAGGCTGCAGATCCGGCCAAAGCGCTGGACGAGGATATCCGCTCCTGCTGGTGTGCCAGGAGCAGCGCCGGGGAATGGTACCAGCTGGAAAGCCGTCGACCGTGCCACCGGATATAATGTCCGTTACGGCATTGCCCCGGACAAGCTGTACAGCAGCCACATGGTCTGCGGTCAGGCCGAGGTGCTGCTCACCATGCTCAACACGGGACAGACATATTATGCCGCAGTGGATGCATTCGGCGAGGGCGGTGTAACTGAGGGCGCAAGCCTTCTGCTTCGTTGAAAAGTGTGGGATAGGTCATCCCGATTCAATCAAACTATTCGAACATAAAGATGCCCATTATCCTGAAGATGTAGGATATAAAATAAAGGAACTGAATGATCGTGTGCTCTGTGCAGGGTATTAGTTTCTTTTTTTCGGGTTGGAACAAGATAATCCCCGAAAACAAAAAACCGAGGTTGACAATATTTGTTCAACCTCGGTTTTTATCAGTACATTTGTGAATTGTCTGTTTCTTTTACTTCCCGAAATATGATGCAATCTCATTCATACGAGCCATCTGGTCGACCCTGAAAGGACAGCGGGAATTGCAGTGACTGCACTGGATACAGTCGGAAGCTGTTTTATCCAGCGCCAGATAGTGTTCCTTTGCCATCTCGTCACCGATTTTTGCCAGATCATAGAACTTGTTGATCGTTCCGATATCCAACCCCATGGGACAGGGTTCGCAGTGATTGCAGTAGACACATCTGCCTCTGGCCTGCGGCGGTGCGAAGGTACCCACGATGCTGTAATCCAGCGCCTCGTCCGGCTGATCATAGTAGGCAGCCAGCCGATCTACGTCTGAAACGGTTCGTACACCAGGAACCAGCGTCAGAACGCCCGGCTTATCCAGAGCGTACCGTATGCACTGATAAATCGTCAGTGCCTCACCGAAAGGCGAAGTCTTTGCATCCAGCAGCTGACCGCCAGAGAAAGGTTTCATGACTGAAATACCGATCCCTTCCTTCTCACATCGGCGGAATAACTGTTCACGTTCTTCGACCTCACCAAAGGCAAAATCGCCGTGCTGATAGTCATAAGCCGGATTGATTGAGAACATCATCATATCGACGACGCCTGTATCCAGGATCTCTTCTGCAACAGACGGAGTATGAGATCCCATGCCGATATGGCGCACGATCCCCTGTTTTTTCAGTTCCAGCAGGTAGTCCAGCACGCCGTTCTTCTGGAATAGTTTCCAGTCGGAGATCTTGTCCTGGCAGTGAATGAAACCGTAGTCGATATAGTCAGTCTTCAGTGCATCCAGTTGGATGGCGATGGAATGTTTGATATTGTCAAGGCTCAGTGACCAGCCGTATGCGCCGTGTGAATAGTCGGCACCAAAGTGGATCTGGTACATGACATCGTGTCTGACATCACGAAGTGCCTCGCCAAAACACTGATGTGCTTTTACATCACTCGCAGCCAGATCAAAATAGTTGATCCCTTTTTCGAAGGCATGGCGAGCAGCACGGACCGCCTCGGCAGTTTCTGTTTCATGAAGATAAGCGGTGCCCATACCGATCTCACTGATTCGGTCACCGGTTCGCGCATTTATTCTGTATTTCATCTGTTGTCCTTCCAAAGACTACGTTTTATTCGCCGAAAACCTCTGCTGCTTTCTGCAGAGTTTCGATTATCTCGATGTGCTGCGGACAATGCTCCATGCACTGACCGCACTGGATACAGTCTCCCGCTTTGCCGCCGTCTTGATAATATAATAATAACTTGACTATATAAGATTAGTCAATATCATTTTCAATAGTTTTGATCACTTTTGCAGGCACACCGCCGACGATCACGTTATCCGGCACATCTTTGGTTACCACCGCCCCGGCAGCTACAATCACATTGTTTCCGATGGTTACTCCCGGCAGAATCGTCACGTGACCGCCGATCCACACATCGTTGCCGATCCGTACCGGACGGGCAATTCCCAGATGGGCTCTTCGTCCGGAAGGCCGGGTGGGATGATTGACAGTGACAATCAGCGTTCCGGGACCGATCATTACATGATTGCCAATATATACTGGAGCGATATCCAGAATGGTGACATTATAGTTAGCCAGAAAGTTGTCACCCACATGGATATTTTTTCCATTATCACAGTTGAAGATGGGCAGAATTTCCGGATTCTCACCGGTGCTTCCCAAGAGATCCTTTACTGCCTGCCGGCGAGCCGCATAATCCGTGACAGGAATAGCGTTCAGCTTCTGACAGCCTTGCACAGCATGTAATTTCAAAGCGTCCACGCCATCATCCCAGAAATTATATTCCAAGCCTGCGTTCAGTTTCTCCACTTCCGTCATTTCTTCCGGTTTCTTCCCTGTTGTGTTCTCTAAGTATTCAGCCATGATAACCTCCTTGCGTTTCGGTCTTTTTGTTTCTGATCCAATTATATCAACCGATCAGAAAAGAAAATAGCATTTTTCTACGATTTATGATACAATACTTTTAACAATCCATCTGTGACCATGGAAAGGAAAGAACCATGTCCCAATTTTCGCATCAATCCAACGTATCCCCGAAGGATAAACAGTTGGTCTATACCACTTTTCTTCAGCGGGAGGAAGGTGATCAGCACTTCGGCTACAACGAAGAACTTCTGCAGTATGAATACCTGCGTGATGGAGATCTTCGCAGCATCCCGGAATCAAAGCGGATGTTTGCATTGGGTGCCAAAGGAGATCTTTCCGATGATCCTGTCAGGGACCGGCGGTATCTTTTTGTTGCTTCAGTGACCCTGGCCACCCGTTTTGCCATCGAGGGCGGCCTCTGGGACCCGGATGCTTTTAATATTTCGGATCTCTATATCCGTCAGATGGATAAACTTCAGAGTGTTGAACAAATCGATAGTTTACATACAGAAATGATTCGGGATTTTACGGAGAAAATCATTGAACTGAAGAAAACCAAAGCAGACCTGGCAGAAAACCGGCCGAAGGAAGATCCCAGTGATCCTGCCATCTATCCTGCTTCCGAAGGGCAGTCCGTCCATCCCATCATTGCGTCCTGCATCGATTATATCTACTATCATCTGCATGAGCGGATTTCTTTAAGTGATCTGGCAGACCATGTTCATCTGTCCCCCAACTACCTTTCGACGCTGTTTAAAAAAGAAAAAGGCCTGAGCGTGCAGGCCTATATTCGGGGTCAGCGGATCACCGCAGCAAAGAACATGCTGCTTTATTCTGATTATTCGGAGACAGAGATCAGTGAATTTTTGGCTTTCTCTACACCAAGTCACTTTATCCGGATTTTTAAGGCAGAAACCGGTCGTACACCGAAGCAGTTCAAAAAGGAAAACTATCACAAGCACGTCCGTTGGGCCAGTGTCTGAGACGGCACAGCAAAACCGGAACTCTTTTTGCTGCGGCTAATCAGCATGACACAAAACAGAATTGCTGCACATTCCAGTCCCATACAGATACTGGACATCATTTCGGTACCGAATCTTTCCATAACAATACCGCTCCAGGCGGATGCGATCATATTGGCAACGGAACCATAAGCCACATCTATGATGCTGTTGGCGCTCGTCCGAATATCACTGCTGACACTCTCCTCTGTGATTTCACGCATCGTAGGAAACAGAAGTCCGAAGCTGATATTGGTGCAGATGGTTCCCATGACTACCATGACCGGATTCCTGGCGAGAAAAACCAGGAGTGCGTAAGCAAGAGCTGCAACGGCTCCGCCAATCAACCGGTATTCCGATTTAATCCGACGGATCTTTCCAGAGAAGATCAGGAAGGGACTCTGAATGAGACATCCGATAAATGCATCCCATCCCAAAAAACTGACATCGCCGCCAACCGATTCGAAGATCAGCACTTTCATATTGTTAATAGGACCGATAGCCATACCGGTAAAGAAAACTACCGCTGCCAAAAGTAGATACTTGGGTGCATTAAGCAGCTGTCGAAGATCCGACTTTGTTTCTTGATCTGCTGCATTCTTTTTTGGCTGGAGGGTCTTCTCCCGTTCGACCTCAGGAAGGGAAAGTGCAGTCAGAATACCCACTGTCAGCAGCGTTAGTGCGATATAGGGCATATAACCATATCCCGCCCGGTTGATTACCTGCCCGGAGAGAAGCATAGTAAAGGCAAATCCAAGCGTCCCGAAAGTACGAGACTTAGCGCCGGCCTCCACCTGATGCATGGCTGCGATCGCCCAACTGTCCAGTGTTGTAGCGATCGGACCATTCATAAAGCCAAACAACGGATAAAGCATGAAAAGAACGGTTGGTGTACCAGCGAAGACAAAACGCAGTACCCCCCGTAGGCCGACCGCCATAGTACCGATCAGGAAAAAACGCCGGCTGGCTGTATGACGGTCAACGAAACGCCCCCAGAAGATTGAACCAAGAAAGGCAGCACCCATCTGTAAGGCCAGCAGAATTCCCAGAGTAGCTGCGCTCATTCCCTGATCCAGCATATAGGCAGTGATATAGCCGGGTAAGGAAGCATAGAAGCTCCAATAAGCTGCCTGCATGATACAAAATCTGCCAAACACTCTTTTCATTTCCTTGTTTATCTCTCTTTCCTTCAGTCTGCACAATGCTGTGTGTTTTGTTTTGACAATGAAAGTATACGTCAAAAAAGGAAAGAAAAATATCATATATCTACGGATTATAGCATATTAGTACGTTCATCCTGCAAATATGATTAACTGTGCTGTTTTCTGTAGGCGGTCGGGGACATCTGATAGACTTTCTGAAACACCCGTATAAATGATTCGGGATTTTCGTAGCCCACCATACCCGCAATTTCCGCCACCGAAGAGCGGGTATTCATCAGAAGCGCCACCGCGTGATTCATTTTGATGCGGCGCACGAAGGCGACAAAACCTATGCCCGTTTCTTCCCGGATCAGCTTAGAGCAGTGGGGGACAGAGTAGTTGAAATGGGAGGCCACATCCTCCAGTGTTACCGTTCGGTAGTGATCGTTGATGAAGCTGAGAATCCGGAGCTTGATGCTGTCTGATTTTCGGCTGTTCTTAGGGTCGATAAAGTTCGCCCTGTCGGAGTAGCCCCGAAGGATTCTGGCAAACAGCAGCGGGACCATATTGTTCAAAAGACGCCAGCTGTATCCGTCATCCAGCAGCACTTCCCCGTACATTTCCAGAATCTGGCTTTCGATGGCTTTATCTTCTCCCGTATGGAACAGAATGCCGCTGACGGGCTCCTGAGAGTAGAGGCAGCTCATAAAGAAATCGGACAGGATATTGTTGTAGCGAAGGGCATTAAAAAACACGTCGTCAAAGGTATCCTTGCGAATGTGAAGATTCAGTACAATACTGTTGTCATCAAAGACTTCAATGGTCTGCATGACATAGGGCGGAAGGAAGAACAGGTCGCCCTGCTTCATGGGCAGGTCCTCGCCATCGACCGTGTGCCCGCATTGACCGCGCAGCACATACAGCACCGTAAAGAAGGTATGGCTGTGCCGGAAGACCGGCGTATATCTGAGATGCCGCACCACATTAACATTGGAGCCTTTGGTGATGGAAAGATGCTGGTATAGATCTTCTTCCCGCAGAAGTGTCGGATGGGTGACAAAGGGATAATCAAAGATCAGAAGACGGTGAGTACGGACATAGTCCTCCATTTGTTCCGCATAGATCTTTCTTTGCACAGGATCGCTGCGCAGTTCATAGAAATGTTTATAAACCTGTTCTTCTTCGGTAAGGGGCAGCAGACTGCTTAACAATTCATCATTGGAACTCATTCTAGGGCCGTATATGGCAACGAGGAGGTCTCTTCTTGAACTATGCACAAGGCAATGGTATACTGAAGTATGCTTAAAGTGAAAAAATATCCCGGAGGAGAAAATGGCTATCATTCAATTGTTGGTTTCACTTATCGTATTAGGGCTGCTGTATGTGAGAATGGTCAGAAGGGAAACGCCGGACCAGGTTTCAAAGGGGCAGGCGATAACCCCGGTGGGTTTGGGCGTCTTATCCGTACCGCTTTCCTTTATTGTGTTTCTTGGAGTAGGATATGCGCTGGTTAAGATGGGCAAATCTTTTAAAGATCTCCCGGCTGTGGCAGGTTCGGTTCTCAGGGCGTTCATCATGGCAGGTCTCCCGGAAGAGATCACCAAGCTTTTGATGATGCTCCTTACGATCAGGATCTTTCGTTCCAAAATCCGAAATGTGTACGAATATATTCTTATCGGCGCCGGCGTCGGAATAGGATTTACCCTGCTGGAAGAATTCTTTTATGGCTCGGATGGATTCATTGCTTTTCTGAGATTGCCTACGGTGGGCGCCCATATGATATTTGGAATGATCATGGCGAAGCATCTTGGAATGGCTGCGCATAACAGGGCCATTGGAAAAGGGGGCATCGCAAAGGAATATATTTTGGCGGTTGTGATTCCTATCCTTATTCATAGCCTGTTTGATGCCACCAATGGGACCAGCCTCCTGCTGGAGAGCAGTGATGAATTTCAGCAGATGATGGGTATTATTTTATCCGTGGCAGGAGCGATCGCGCTCTTTGTGCTGCAGATCGTCATTATAGTCAGGTTCAAAAAGAAGATGGAAGAGTATTGCAGCCTGAAGACATCCTGATGCGATATGTTTCATATCTGCAGATCGGATTTTCGGATTGTCATGACAGACAAAAACAGGGCGTGTGAAATTTGTTTTCACACGCCCTGTTGATTTTTTAGAGGGTTTTAGATCTTACCACTCCAGCTTTTCCAGATTGCAAAGCTGAGCGATGGACTTGCGGATCTCTGCGCGAAGGGGAAGCACGGAAGAGGGGCTCACAGAGAGCTCATCGATTCCAATCGCAAGGAACGTGGGCAGAAGGCTGACATCCGCGCCAAGCTCGCCGCAGATACCGATCCAGATGCCATTCTCGTGGGCCGCATCCGCCGCCATTTTCAGCGCGCGCAGGACTGCGGGGTGATGGGGATCAAAGAACTTGCCCAGGTCATTGGCCTGACGGTCGCAGGCGAGGGTATACTGGGTCAGATCGTTGGTGCCTACGGAGAAGAAATCCACTTCCTTCGCCAGGTTGGAGGCCATGAAGACCGAAGCCGGGGTTTCGATCATAATACCGATCTCGGTATCCGGATTAAAGGGAATGCCTTCTTCCTTCAGCTCTTTCATCACGGCGGCACAGGCCCGTTTGCATTCGCGGACTTCCCAGACGGAAGTAATCATCGGGAACATGATGGCCACCTTGCCATAGGCGGAGGCGCGGTACAGGGCGCGCAGCTGGGTGCGGAAGACTTCCGGACGGTTCAGGCAGATGCGGATAGCGCGAACGCCCAGGGCGGGGTTTTCTTCTTTCTGAAGGTTGAAGTAGGGAACCTGCTTGTCGGCGCCGATGTCCAGGGTGCGGATGATGACCCGCTTGCCTTCCATGGCAGCAGCCACCGCTTTGTAGGCTTCGAACTGTTCATCCTCGGTGGGATAATCATCGGATTTCAGGTACAGGAACTCGGAACGGAAAAGGCCAATGCCCTGGCCGTCGTTGCTCTTGACAGCGGCGACGTCATCGGGAGAACCGATGTTGCAGTACAGCTTGATTTTGCGGCCGTCCAGGGTCACGTCTTCCTGACCGCGCATGGTTTCCATCAGCTTTTTCATTTCCTGCTGCTTCTCGTACTTTTCGCGAAGCGCCTGCAGGGTCAGCTCGTCCGGGTCCAGAATAACCTGTCCGGTTTCGCCGTCTACGTAGCATTCGCGGCCCTGATAAGCCTCCACGAGGTCAGCGCCGGCGCCGCAGATGGCCGGAATGCCCATGGTGCGGGCCAGAATGGCGGTATGGCCGTTGCTGGAGCCTTCCCGAAGCACAAATCCGGAGATCTTGCTTTTGTCGAGCTGCAGGGTCTCGGAGGGAGCCAGATCGTCAGCCGCCAGGACAACGGGAACATCGGAATCGATGCCGCCGTCCACGACGCCCATCAGATTGTTGAGGATTCGCTGGGATACATCGCGGATATCTGCGGCGCGGGCCTGCATGTAGGCATCGTCCATGGCCGCAAACATGGCTGCAAACTGCTCGCCGGCTTCCTTGACGGCGTATTCTGCGTTGCAGTTTTCGCCCTCCAGGCAGTCATTGATGCACTCGACAAAGTCATCGTCTTCCACAAACATCGCGTGAGTTTCAAAAAGAATGGCGCTCTCGTCGCCGGCTTCCTCGCGGGCCTTTTCTGCCAGGACCTCCAGCTGCTCGATGGATTTTTTCTTGGCTTCTTCCAAACGGCTCTTCTCCGCTTCCAGATCCGCCCCTTCGATCTTTACGACGGTGGTATCCGGTTTTTTATAGAAGTACAGAGGGCCCTTGACAACGCCGCGGGATACACCCTTGCCTTGAATTAAAATCATAAGATTCATCTCCTTATAGTGAAAAAGCTGATGCCTGCTGCAAAAGCGAGGCATCGGCTTTTTTCATTGTTGTTGGTGACTGACTTACAGATTCTCTTTGAAGAACTTCTCCAGGGCCTCAGCAGCTGCTGCCTCATCGCCGCCTTCGCAGCCGATGGTGACTTCGTCGCCGGCCTTGACGCCCAGACCCATCAGCTTCATCAGCTGAGAAGCCTTAACGGTGCTCTCGCCTTTGGTCAGGTAGACGGTGGTTCCTTCGAAGGACTTGGCAAGCTTGGCCAGCAGGCCGGCCGGACGGGCATGGATGCCGATGGGATCCTGAATGAGATACTTGAATTCTGTCATGATATATTTCCTCCTGTATGGATTTACTGATGGATGGTTACATTTTCATAATCGTCGCTGTTGGTCAGCAGGGTGACAACCACATCCGGATGACCGGCAGCTTTGATTTTTTCTTTGCTGAATTTCACCAGCGGCTGTCCGGCCTTAACCTGATCGCCTTCCGCCACCAGCACTTCAAAACCATCGCCGTTCATGGCTACGGTATCCACGCCAATATGGATCAGCAGTTCCATATCCTCGGCGCCGGTGATGCCAATAGCATGTTTGGACTCAGCCACGGAAGAAATCTCGCCGTCGTAGGGTGCTACGACTACTTCCGCCTCCGGCCAGATGCCAACGCCTTCGCCCAGAACACCGGCCGCAAAGGTCTGGTCCGGAATCTCGGTATAAGGAATGACTTTACCGGCCACGGGAGCTTTGATTTCGCCTGCGGAGCAGGAGATAACGGTATTGGTGGGAACTTCGATCTTGGCTTCCGGAGCCTTGGCCTCGGACTTGGCTGCCTCAGTGGGAGCAGCAGCTGCCGGGGCATCTTCTTTCCAGATGAACCAGGTCAGTCCGGCGGCAACGCCGGCAGAGATCAGCAGCTCAACCAGATATAAAGGAACATTGTTGACTGCGGGAATAGCAGGGATACCGGTTACACCGTAAACCGGAGCGCCCAGTCCGAACAAAGCGCCGAACAGGGAACCCACAGCGCCGCCGGCCATACCGCAAAGGAAGGGCTTCATGAAACGGAAGTTGACACCGAAGATGGCAGGCTCGGTAATACCCAGAGAAGCGGAAAGGGAAGCGGGAAGAGCCACGGACTTGGTCTTCTGGTTTCTAACCTTCAGCGCAACCGCAAGGCAGGCGCCGAACTGAGCGAAGTTGGCAGCGGATGCGATAGGCATCCAGGTGTTCAGACCGGTCTGAGCGATCATGCCGGCTTCGATGACGTTGTACATATGGTGCAGACCCATGACAACCGTCCAGGGGTAGATCGCGCCCATGACCACCGCGCCGGGCAGGCTGCTTGCCAGCCACTTGGCGCCGGCCAGCACCCAGTTCTCCAGCAAAGAGAAGACGGGGCCGATGATGGTAAAGGTAACAAAGGCCGTGATGAGAACGGTGCACAGAGGCGTAACGAAGAGGTCGATCATCTCCGGCACCTTCTTGTGCAGCCATTTTTCAATCGTTGACATCAGAAGGACGGCCAAAATGACCGGGATAACATGTCCCTGATAACCCACCTGCTGGACATTAAAGAAGAACAGGTGCCATGTGGGGATTTCCCCGGCTGCGTAGTTGCCCACCGTCCAGGCATTGATCAGAGCCGGATGGACCATCATCAGACCGATGACAGCGCCCAGGAAAATATTGCCGCCGAAGACTCTGGCCGAAGAGATGGCAACCAGAACAGGGAGCAGCGCAAATGCGGTATTGGCGACCAGGTCGAGGAAGGAGAACCAGTCGCTCTGGCCAAAGGCCGGCCAGAATTTCGGAATGGCTTCCACAAGACCCATCATCAGACCGGAAGCTACGATCGCGGGAAGGATCGGTACGAACACATCGCCCGGGACCTTTAAGATCCTTCTCCAGAGTGGATCCTTGGCGGCTGCCGCTGCCTTGACATCTGCCTTTGAAGCGGCTGTCAGGCCGGTGACCGCCAGAAATTCATCATACACCTTGTTAACGGTGCCGGTTCCGATGATCAGCTGCAGCTGACCATTGGACTCGAACATACCCTTGACTCCGTCGATGTTCTCCAACACAGCCTTGTTGACCTTGGCGTTGTCGGCGATGACCAGGCGAAGTCTTGTCGCGCAGTGGGCGGCACTGACGACGTTGCCGGCTCCTCCGATATTGGCAACGATCTCTTCCGCGCACTTTCTGTAATCGAGCGCCATAATACTGCCTCCTTAAGAAAACGTATAGTAATGCTCCGTTTGAAAACGATTGTAATCGTTTTCATCCCTTCTATATACTATAATTCTTTCTGTATATTATGTAAATATGGCAATTTTTATGAATTTCTTTTCTTGAATTTGTCTATTTCCACCACAGCATTTGAAAATGGAAGCAGACTTACAATCCGAGTTTTTTGAAAGCGATTGCAAGCCCGTCTTCTTCGACCGACGGACAGATATAATCGCTGTGAGACTGGACCACAGGATCCCCGTTCGCCATGCAGACACTGAAGCCGACGGTATTGATCATTTCCAGATCGTTCATGCTGTCGCCGAACCCATAGGTATCTTCTACGCTTACCCCGAGATAGTCACATACCCTGAGAATGCCCCGGCCTTTATCGAAGGCCCGGTTAATCAGCTCTCCGTTCAGGCAGCCGTGGGCCGCTACGGTCTGGAATACAAAGGAAAAATCCTTCTCCACCAATGAACGGGCCTTGTCCAGCTGTTCTTTCTGAAGGCACATGAATACGATCTTGTAGATGTCGCATCCGTCGTATTCTTTCATGGGGCGAATGCCGAGATCTTCGGCCAGAGCCTTGCGCCAGCGCTCGATCTCCGAATTGCCGCCCTCGGTGTTTTTCAAAAATTCTCCCAGATCCTCGTCGCCGAAGGTACGGTCCCGGCCTTCGATGGTACAGAAGACGCCGCTTTCGTGCAAAGCGTTCAGCGCCAGCTCAAACTGTTCACGGTCCATGGGGTGGTCGTAGATCACCTTTTGGTCCACCACGATAAACCCTCCGGCGGATCCGATGAATCCGTCAAAGCCGTACTGCAGGACGGGAGCAAGCATTCCCCGGTTGCGGCCGGTGCACAGGAACACTTTATGACCCTTTTCCTGCGCGGCTCGAATGGCTTTGAGCGCGCTTTCAGGCGGGACATTGCTGCCGGCCGGCGTCAATGTCCCGTCGATGTCAAGAAAGATCAGCTTTTTATCTGCCATGTTTGACTCCTTTTATATCGAGTTTCTGTTTACAAAGGTATATCCCAGCATAGTGTGCCTGGACGGAAGTCTGTCTTCGGATTTTTCTTCGATCCGCCGAAGCAGCATCCGGGCAGCCTCCCTGCCGCATTCGTTTTGATACAGCCGGACGCTGGTCAGGGCAGGGGAGGAGATCCGGTTCGCCTCATTGTTGCCGATCCCGGCGATGCTGGCCTTGTCCGGCACACGAATGCCTGCCTCCCGAAGGGCAAGCATCGCGCCATGGGCGATGGTGGCTGTGGCGCAGAGAACCCCGTCCGGCTGATATCCGCCCTCGAGTATGTCCTGCATGCAGCGGTATCCGCTTTCCATGGTGAATTCGGCAATACGGACCGGTACCTTGTCGGTCTTAATGTCATGGTTTTTCAGCGTATCGAGGGCCCCCAGCTTGCGGTTCAGTCCGACGGCCGGATCCTTGTCGGATACCCCGATATAGGCAAAATGGGTTCGTCCGGCCCGGACCATCCGTTCGGTGAGCATAGCCATCGCATGATAATCGTCGTGGAAGATGCAGTCAAGACTTGGATAATACTGACCGGTAATGACCACCGGCATGTTGATTTCCCGGTATCGTTTTTCTTTTTCCGGGGTCACCGAGGTTGCCATGACGATCAGTCCGGCCAACCGATAGGCTTCCATGCGGGAAAGGTATTCCTCCTCCCGCTCGTCGCTTTCGTCGGTACAGCCGAGCAGTGTCAGATAGTGCTTCTGGGAAAGGATTTCATTGATGCCGGAAAGTACTTCGCTTACCGAAATCGAATGGATTTTCGGCACGATTACCCCGACCTGAGGAACATGGCCTTTGCGAAGATCCCGGGCCAACCGGTTCGGGCTGAAATTCGTTTCCTCGATTACTTTCCTTATGCGTTCCTGTTTATCGGCGCTTAAGGACCCGTCGTTGAAAAAGCGGCTGACGGCTGCGGGTGAAACACCGGCCAGCGCAGCAATTTCTTTCAGGTTCATGGTCTTGCTTATCCTTTATTTCCTGTGATCAGCCAGCAGAAGTCATAGCCTTTCAGCTGCACTCCGCGGGCATCTCTTTCTTCTCCTGTTAGTATGTCGGTATAGGATTCCGGCTCGTTCAGCCAGGCGATCTGATCATCCGGCGAGAAATTAAACAAAGCGACGAGCTTTTGTCCTTCGTAATAACGGCCGATGGCCAGGATGCTGTCGTTGTAGGGCTCCATGGTCCACACATCCGCATCCGCGTCGAAGACCGGCGTATTAAAGCGGATGTTTTCCAGCTGGCGAAGAGCCTCATAGATCCGGCCCTCCACGGTTTCCTTGTCATGGCGATGGCCCGCCCGTTTCCAGTCGAATTCGCCTCTGTGAAGATACCGGCTGTCCTCCTGCTTGAAGGGGTCCTGATGATAGGACATGTCATTGAACTGCGCCACCTCGTCGCCGGAATAGAGGACAGGGATTCCGCTTTGGCTAAGCAAAAAGGCATGCAGCGTAATATCCAGCCGGAGCGCTTTTTCCAAAGCTTCCGGATCTCCCGTCTCCAGGGCGCCTTCGATGCCGCAAAGAGAGGCGGTGGTTCCGCACAGCCTTGCGTCGCCCAGCCTTGGATCGTCGTTGTACAGCTCCCCGCGCGCGATGCTTCCCGGGAACTTGCCCTGGAAATAGTCATTCAGGAACTTTTTGTGCGGGACTTCCTGCATGCCGAACCGGGCAAGGAAGGGATAGTCCAGGCCCCAGCCGATATCGTCGTGGCAGCGAAGGTAGTTGAGGAAGGTGTAGACCTTGGGAAGGGCAAAAACGGCGTCCATCTGATGTCTTAACAGACGGACATCGTGGGTTGCGACGGTGTGCCATGTGCTGGCCATGGTGGTCACGTTATACAGCATATGGCATTCGGGCTTTTCGACGGTGCCGAAATAGGGCACCACCTTGGAGGGCTCCATGACCACTTCGCCCAGAAGCAGCATGCCCGGACAGACGATTTCTCCCGCCAGACGCATCATGCGCACCAGGGTGTGAACCTTGGGCAGGTTGCGGCAGCTGGTGCCCAGCTCCTTCCAGATGTAGGGCGTTGCGTCCAGCCGGATTATATCGACGCCCTGATTGCACAGATAGAGCATATTTTCGGTCATATCGTTAAAGACCGTCGGATTTGCGTAGTTCAGATCCCACTGGTAGGGGTAGAAGGTTGTCATGACTACCTTCTTTGCCTCGTCGCACCAGGAGAAATTTCCGGGCGCGGTGGTCGGAAAGACCTGGGGAACCGTGCGCTCGTACTGATAGGGGATTGACCAGTCGTCATAGAAGAAATACCGGTCCTGATATTCTTTCTCTCCGGCCCGGGCGCGTCTGGCCCATTCATGATCCTCGGAAGTGTGGTTCATAACGAAATCCAGGCAGACAGACATGCCGCGCTTGTGGCATTCATCGGAGAGGTCGGCCAGATCCTCCATAGTCCCAAGTTCCGGCTGCACCGTGCGGAAATCCGCCACGGCATAACCGCCGTCGCTGCGGTCTTTCGGGCTTTCCAGAAGAGGCATCAGATGCACATAGTTGATGCCGGTCTCTTCCAGGTAGTCCAGATGCTGTTTGACGCCCTTCAGGGTGCCCCCGAAGCACTGGGTGTACATCAGCACGCCCAGCGTATTCTTATCTTTATACCATTCCGGAAAAACTTCGCGTCCGGCGTCAATGTCTTTCAGTTCCTGACGGCGCCCCTGATACATGCGCTGAAGCATGCTGATAAAATAATCATACGCATGGGCATCATTATATAGCTCCATGTACAGCCAGCGGAGTTCATCCTGTCTGGCTTTCAGTCTGGAATCAAATATCGGATCCGTCATAAGCGTTTCCTCCTTTTTGATAACGATTTCATTTTGTCTATTATATATCGTATAGTTTGTTCTTTGCAATCCAAAAATCAGCGGCTGCTTTTGTGCAGAAGCAACAAGAGCCTGCTGGATGGCTTCGCTCAAAAAGATGAAGGGGACAGGAATTGCTGCTCATACAGTTCCTGTCCCCTTCATCTTCATGCGTTATGCTGCGCGCAGATAGTTAGTCTAAATTCGCTTTAATTTGTTCAATCATTTTTTCGTATTTTTCATCTGACAGAAAACGCTGACCGGGATTCATGGCGAAAACGCCGCCCCATTCGAACTGGTCCTTATATTTGGGAACCAGATGAAAGTGCAGGTGGCATCCGGTATCTCCATAGGCGCCGTAATTGAGCTTATCCGGATGAAAAGCGGCATGAATCGCCCGGGCTGCCGTGGCCACATCGGCAAAAAAGGCGATTCTGTCTTCTTCGGAAATATCAACGATTTCACTGACGTGATCTTTATAGGCGACGATGCACCGTCCCGGATGAGACTGCTCCTTGAACAGGATCAGCTGGGAAACGCTGAGATCGCAGATTTTAATGCCAAAGGCTGCCAGAGGGGCTCCGCCGGCGCAATAACCGCAATTAGGGTCTTTCATAACGATACCTCCAATCGTTTTTTTGAGTATATCACAGGCAATGGGCTAAGTAAAGGAAGGAACGCCGCGTCAAGATGATTAGCCGCCTTTTAAATGAATATTGACACTTCATTCATAAAAGTGTAAACTATATAAGATTATCCCTTAATTTGACTGTATCCGGATAGGAGAAGATGATGAAAAACAAAGGAAAGTATTATTTAACCACAGCCATTGCCTATGCTTCCGGCAAGCCGCATATCGGCAATACCTACGAGATTGTGCTTGCGGATGCTATTGCCCGCTATCGCCGCCTGGAAGGATACGATGTTTTCTTTATGACCGGTACCGACGAGCATGGTCAGAAGGTGGAACTGAAGGCTAAGGCCGAAGGCATCACCCCCAAACAGTATGTAGACCGCGTGGCCGGCGAGGTGAAGCGGATCTGGGATCTGATGAATACCAGCTATGACAAGTTTATCCGCACCACCGACGAGGATCATGTGAAGAGCGTGCAGCATATTTTCAAAAAGCTGTACGATCAGGGTGATATTTACAAAGGAGCCTACGAGGGCTGGTACTGCGTCCCCTGCGAGAGCTTCTTTACCGAGTCCCAGCTGGTGGACGGCAAGTGCCCGGACTGTGGCCGGCCGGTTACCAAAGCCAAGGAAGAGGCGTATTTCTTCAAAATGAGCAAATATCAGGACCGCCTGATGCAGTATATTGAAGATCATCCGAAGTTTATCCAGCCTGAGGCCAGAAAACGCGAGATGGTCAACAATTTCCTGAAGCCCGGCCTGCAGGATCTGTGCGTGTCCAGAAGCTCCTTTACCTGGGGCATTCCTGTGGACTTTGATCCCAAGCATGTGGTGTATGTGTGGATGGACGCGCTGAACAACTACATCACCGGCATCGGTTACGACGGCGAGAACAGCTCAGATAAGTACAAATATCTGTGGCCTGCGGATCTGCATCTGATCGGCAAGGACATCCTGCGTTTCCACACCATCTACTGGCCGATTTTCCTGATGGCTATGGGCGAGCCGCTGCCAAAGCAGGTGTTCGGCCATCCGTGGATGCTGATGAACAACGATAAAATGAGTAAATCCAAGGGCAACCTGATCTATGCGGACGAGATGGTGGAGCGTTTTGGCGTCGATGCGGTGCGTTATTTCATGCTGCATGAGATGCCCTTTGCCAGCGACGGCAACATCACCTATGCTACCTTCATGGCCCGTTACAACAGCGACCTGGCCAACACCCTGGGCAACCTGGTGAACCGTACCCTGTCCATGCAGCAGAAGTACTTCGGACCTGTTCTTCAGGAGCAGGGCGAGGTGGCATCCCTTGATCAGGAGCTGGTGGATTTGTCTCTTTCCACAGCTAAAACCGTGAACGAGGCGATGGTGGATCTGCATATTGCGGATGCGCTGGAGGCGGTCATCGAGCTTTCCCGCCGCTGCAATAAATATATTGACGAGACCATGCCCTGGGCCCTGGCTAAGGATGAGTCCCAGAAGGCCCGTCTTGGATCCGTCATGTACAATCTGCTGGAGGCAATCCGGTTTATCGGAACGCTGCTGGGCGCCTATCTGCCGGACAGCGCGAAAGCCATTCTGGATCATTTGAATGTTGCGGAAGAAAACAGAGGGCTTGAATCCCTGGAGAGCTTCGGCCTTCTGAAGGCGGGAGAAGAAATCGGCGAGCCGGTTGCTCTATTCCAGCGTGTGGACGAAAAGAAGATTCTGGCGGAGATCGAGGCCAGAGACGAGGCGGCAGCCAAGGCAAAAGAGGCGGCTGCCAAAGCAGAAGCAGCTAAATCTGCCGGAAGCAAGCCCGGCGCCGAGACAAAGGCATCCGCTGCGGCTGAGGCGGAGCCTGCCAAAGAGCAGATTACCATTGACGATTTTGCAAAAGTGGAGCTGAAGGTTGGCGAGATTCTGGAATGTAAGAAGGTGGAGAAATCCAAGAAGCTGCTTTGCTCCCAGGTGAAGATCGGCAGCGAAGTCCGTCAGATCGTATCCGGCATCGCCAAGTGGTACAGCCCGGAAGAGATGGTTGGCAAGAAAGTGATTGTTGTGACGAATCTTGCCCCTGCCAAGCTGGCCGGCACATTGTCGGAGGGCATGATCCTCTGCGCAGAAGATGCAGAAGGGAATGTCTGCCTGCTGAGCCCTGAAAAGGACTTCCCTGCCGGGAGCATCGTATCCTGATGAGCGAAGTGAGTCAAAAGGAGAACCGGGGGAACGAAGAGGCACGTCCGGTTGATAATCATTTTGTATTTGCGGACAGTCATATTCACTATGATGACCCTAAATTCGACCAGGACCGTGACAGCCTGCTGAAAGCCGTATACGAGGCAGGCTGCCATGCGGTGATCAACTGCGCGACGGATCTTAAAAGCTGTGAAAAGACCCTGAAGCTGATGGAAAAATATCCTTTCGTCTATGGGGCTATGGGTGTCCATCCCCATGATGTGAAGGGACTTACGGTTGACGATCTGGAAGAGATTTTTGCTTATGCCACCAGCCATCCCAAGGTTGTTGCCATCGGCGAGATCGGACTGGATTATCACTATGATTTTTCGCCGAGGGACATGCAGCAGGATTTCTTCTGTGAGCAATGCGAGCTGGCCATCGAGCTGGAAAAACCGGTCATCGTTCACAGCCGGGAGGCCGTGCAGGATACCTTCGATATTGTCAGCGAATATGCCCAGGCGGACCTAACCGGCGTGATTCACAGCTATACCGGCAATCTGGAAATGGCTGAGAAATATGTGGATATGGGATTCTATTTGGGAATCGGAGGCATGCTGACCTTCCCGGATGTTAAGAAAATTCTGCGCACCGTAAAGGAAATCCCGCTAACCTCTCTGCTGCTCGAAACCGATGGGCCTTATCTGGCGCCGGTGCCGAACAGAGGCAAGCGCAATGATTCCCGGAACATTCCTTTTGTTGCACAGAAGATCGCTGAACTGAAGGAAATCAGTGTGGAAGAGGTTTACCGCGTGACCAATGCCAATATGGAAAAGCTCTTCGGTATCAAAGTCAGGTAACGGCTCTTAGCGCTGAAGATGAAGATAAAATATGCTTCGCTGCCGGCAGAGGGATGGCTGTCCAAATAGAGTAAACAGATGACATCAGAGAAATTATTCCGAATATATGAAAAGCAGAGACGAATTTATAGCCGTGCCCAAAAACACCATCCAGGTGCTTCAGAAGCACGGCTTTCAGTTTAAAAAGCAGCTCGGTCAGAACTTTCTGATCGACATGCATGTGCTGGATAAGATCATCCGCGCCGCCGACATCGGCCCGGGGGACATCTGTCTGGAAATCGGTCCGGGCATCGGATCCCTGACCCAGGCCCTGTGCGAGGCGACGCTGCCGGCAGAAGCAGGTGATGCGCGTCCGGATGATACCGTGGATGGTTCTGTGGGGGAAGCCGTTGACGCCGCTGTGGATGCGGCTGCGGATGCTGGCGTGGCCTCGGCCGGAAATGATGCCATTGGCCATGTATATGCCGTTGAAATTGACGACAGGCTGATCCCGATTCTTCAGGAGAATCTGGGGGACTATCCCCATTTAACGATCCTCCATACGGATTTTATGAAGATCGATCTGCCCGCTTTTTTTGAGGAACAGCAGATCAGCCGACCGGTGAAGGTGGTAGCAAATCTTCCTTATTATATTACGACGCCGATTATTATGGCGCTGTTTGAGAGCGGCGTGCCACTTGCATCGGTGACGGTCATGGTCCAGGAAGAGGTGGCCAGACGCATGCAGGCAAAGCCCGGCACCAAGGACTACGGCGCGCTGTCTTTAGCGGTCCAGTACTATGCCGAGCCTTATATCGCCGCGCATGTGCCGCCTAACTGCTTCATGCCGAGACCGAATGTCGGCTCCGCCGTCATCCGGCTGACAAGAAGATCGGCTCCGCCGGTTGAAGTCTGTGACGCTCACTTTATGTTTAAGCTGATCCGCGCTGCCTTCGGTCAGCGGCGCAAAACGCTGGTCAACTCTCTGGCGGGCAGTCCGGAATTGGGATCACAGGTGCGTCTTTCTAACGGCCGCCTGATCCCGCTCACAAAAGAAGTGATCCAGCAGGCACTTGAAAAAGAAAATCTTTCACCAACCATTCGAGGAGAGGCTCTTTTCCTACAGGACTTCGCCAAATTAGCAAACAATTTGACCGAACAGGCATGAAGCGCAGACTTTCCCATGGAATGATATATACTTTGTTCATGAAGATTGAAATGAGACAAATGGACCGGGTCTGGTTGTCTCATTGAAGATACACAGGAGGATCATGATGGAAAGTATTACATATATGAGAGAAGTTAATGAAGCGATTCAGGCGGGCGAGCAGTCACTGCGGTCGCTTCGGGAAGCCAGAAGAGCGCTGGACAGCGCCGGAAACTGGGGTCTTCTGGACATTCTGGGCGGCAAGAACGGCGGCCTGATCTCCGGCCTTTTCAAGCATTCCAAAATGAGCGATGCCCAGCGGAATATCGAGCTTGCGAAAAGGGATCTGTCCCGCTTTCAGAATGAGCTGAGGGACGTGCAGGATCTGAACTATCTGAACGTTGAGATCGGCGGTTTTCTGACCTTTGCCGATTTCTTCTTCGACGGCCTGCTGGCCGATCTGTTCGTCCAGTCGAAGATCTCCGAGGCGAAACGACAGGTGGATGAGGCGATCAGCCGCGTCCAGATGATCGTGAATCAGCTTCGGATGCTCCGATGAAACGAAATGGAGCGTCTCGTTTTTCTCATTCAATAAAAAAGGCGTTGTCTCAAAACAGCCAATACAGCTGAATGGAGACAGCGCCTCATTTTTTGGACAGCAGTTGTCCAAAACCGATGAGTTTTCTTTTTATCTGATCTTCACCAGATAGTTCACGATTTCAAAAGGCTTCACCGTCCGGCTGATCTCGGAGGCCTCGATGGTCTCGCCGATGGGCTGCTCGAGCAGGTTCGCTTCTGTGAAGGACTTGATCTGAAAATCGGAGGTGATGCGGATCTTCTGTGTTCCGCCGAAGCATTCGTGGAAGCGGAGCACCAGATCGCCGGTATCTTCGGCTTTCTTGATGGCGTCCACATGGATGCCTTCGCCTTCGATCCGGAACAGATCCAGTCCGGCAACCGGAGAAATGCCGCTTACCAGATGGTAAGGCAGATTCAGGAAATCCGCTTCCTGGATTACGCCGCCATCGATGGGTCCGCCTGCGTGGGGAAGCAGGGAATAGGTGAAATCGTGCTCGCCCATATCGGCCTGAATGTCCGGCTGCTTGCTGCTCTTTAACAGGGAGAGCTTGATGGTGCCATCCTTGGCGTTGTAGCCATATTTACAGTTATTAAGCAGCGCGACGCCGTAATTTTGTTCGGACAGATCGCCCCATTTGTGGCCGACTACCTCGAACCGGGCGTAATCCCAGCTGTTGTTGAAGTGGGTGGGGCGTTCCACATGGCCGTATTGGATATCGTATGTGGCTTTCGTGGTGCGAAGACTGGTTTCGAAGGCCGTCTTCAAAAGCCGGTGATCCTCATGCCAATCCACATGGGTCACAAAGTCAATCCGCCGCGAATTGTTGTGGAGGATGATCTGCTGGGTCAGGACGGAATGTCCATATGTGAAGGCAAGCTCCAGCACCATTCCAAGAGGTCCGTTTTCTTTCAGCAGAATGGGACCCGCAGGCGTCAGATACTCCTTCTTCTGGGTGTAGAAGATATCGATATCCCAGTTGTCGTAGTTGATGGGCTTATCTTCAAAAATTTCCAGCGCATTGCCAAGACCGCTGAGCACTTCCCGGTCCAGATCTTTATCGTACAGCCGGCAGATAAAGTTCTGCTCATTGAAAGTAAGCTCGTAATGAGGTGTGCTCACGTGCTTGCCGTCGAATTTGCACAGGGGACGGTTCTCTGTGTTCGCCTCCGTTTTTTCGGCGATAAAACTCGTGAGAGACAAGGGCTTTGCGGGTACCTCTACCAGATAACCGCCTTCGGTCTTTTGGGCGTTCAAGGCCTTGCCGGTTACCAGACGGAACTGATAAGAAGCCTCTTCGGCGGCCAGGTCGTTGGGATCAGACAGACGGCCTTCGGACTGATCTTCGGCCGAACACAGAGAACCGTCCCCTGTGTTAACCGGGACGAATACCTGGCTGGTGCGGGGGAAGCCGGAGAAGTTGTAAACGGTGTAGGTGTCATCCTCTTTTTTCACCAGGCGGGAAAGGGCCTGGCGGGTGATGGCTTCGGTGTTTTCGAGGACCTGCTGATACATCCGGTCGGAATCCTCGTAGACCTCGCGGATGGAGGAGCCGGGGATGATGTCGTGGAACTGCAGCTCCAGAACGGTTTCCCAGTTATCATACAGGGCTTTTCTGTCATATGGACCACCCAGCACATAGGCCAGGGAAGAAAGCCATTCAGCCTGAGAAAGCGCAAATTCGCTCAGACGGTTGTTTAGCTTGTTGTGGGCTTGGGAGGTATAGGTGCCGCGGTGGTATTCCAGATAGAGCTCGCCGTCCCAGACAGGAACCTCCTTTAACGGCTTATCTTCCCAGGAAACGATATCCTGATGCAGCTGATCCAGGAACTCGCCGGCCCGGGCACTCTTCACATGCGGAATGCCGGGAATCTTATCCATGGCCCGGCGCATCTTCAGCATATCGTGATCCACGCCGCCGCCGCCGTCGCCGTGGCCATAGGCAATCAGATAATTGGTGGAAATATCTTTATTGCGCTGTTTGGTCCAGCTTCCGAGAACCGACGCTGGGGAAATGTTCCCATTATAAGTGGAGAAGCGCATGGGAATTTCCTGCTCGCTTCCCGGAACATCAATAAAGTAAGTCAAAACCTCGGAACCATCCAGCCCGCGCCACTTGAAAATATCGTTTGGCATCGAGTTGAACTGGTTCCAGCTGATTTTAGTGGTCACGAAGGTCTTGATATTGGTAAGCTTCAGGATCTGCGGCAGCGCCCAGCTGTAGCCGAACACATCCGGCAGCCACAGATAGGTGGAGGGCTTGCCGAATTCCTCCCGGAAGAACCGGATGCCATGCTCCAGCTGCCTGGCCAGGCTCTCGCCGGAAGTCAGATTGCAGTCCGCCTCCAGCCACATGCCGCCCTCCGGCTCCCAACGGCCTTCTGCCACCCGCTGTTTGATGCGCTCATACAGCTCAGGGGCATCGGTTTTGAGATCCTTGTAAACCTGAGGCGAAGAATGCATAAACACGTACTCGTCAAACTCTTCCATATAGCGAAGCACGGTAGAGAAGGTGCGCTGGGCTTTTTCCCTGGTGTGCTTTAACCGCCACAGCCACGCCACATCAATGTGAGAATGACCCACCACATAGGCGGTCAGATCCGTTTTGGAGCCGATCCGGTCAAATTCCTCCATCAGCCTGGCAAGCGCAGCGCCGACAGTATCCAGGTAACGATCCTTGTCCCAGTTGATCAGAGCCAGCGCCCGGTCCAGCGCCTCCTCCAGCCGGTAGCGCATGGGATCGGACTCGCTCATCAGCGGCAGCGTCCCCGCGATTGCCCGGGTGAAGTAATACATTTCGTCGGCGGCCTTGTGAAGATAGCCCACCTCGGCCTGACGGTATTCGTGACGGAAGGTGCGGGGCTCGCCGCCGCCCTCCAGCCCGGTCCACAGAAGGAAAGTCAGGCGGGTCTCAAGCCCCGCGTAATCCTGCAGAACCACGTCGTTGTGATAGGTGTCAACGCCCTGATAGCGGGTGCCGTTTACATAGAGCAGCGACTCGAACGCCCTGCAGAAACCGCCGCCGGTTTCGCCGAAATCGAACCGGCCCACCACATCAAAGCCCTCCCGGGCCGGGGGCAGCGTAAGGGTCTTCTCAATCCAAAGATACCGATCGCGGCCAATAAAGGCATCGCCCTGAACATAAGGGCGCCCTTCCACCTTGGCCGGCGCCTCGGTGTGGACCGTATCGCCATCCAGCGGATCGTCCATGGCCGTCATGGGCGAGATGGGGATCATATCGACGTACCGCCGCTGAGCCATTTCCTGGGCTCTGCGTTGGAATTTTTCTACTGCAAAAAACATGAGGTGTTCCTCCTGAATGAATTTTTACTATGTATATATGTCGAAAGCATCGGTGTTTTCAATATAACAGGTGACAGGGACATTTGCAAGTAAAAAGGCAGCCTCCCCTGCGCCCGGATTTGACATTTTTCCTGCCAGCTAGTATAATTCCCCTGATATATAGAACCTCCGCAAAAGAGACCGGAAATGCGTCCGGCCTGCAGCGGAGATGGAGATTTTTTACATGACTACAGTTTTTTTAATCGACTTTGAAAATGTGAATGAGGCCGGCCTGCGCGCGATTCAAACCACGGAGGACGACCTTGTTGTGGTAATTTATACTTCCAATGCGAAGAAAATCGGATTGGATTCCCTGACGGATATCCACGCATCCCTGCGGGTAATCGGCGTTGCGCCGGGCAAGCAGTCTCTGGATATGCATCTGGTATCCTACCTGGGCTTCGTATTCCACGAAAAAGGAAAAAGCGCCAAATACATTATCGTCAGCAACGATACCGATTTTGACAATGTCATCGAATTCTGGCGCAGCCGCAAATACGATGTTTCCCGCATGAATGTTCAAATGCAGACCCCGGCTAAACCCAGGTCAACCCGCGCCAGGACCGGCACCACCCGCATTAAACGCACGATCAAAAATGCGCCGGCGAAGGAAAAGCCGGCTTTAGCGGCGGCAAATGCAGAGACAAATCCGGACACCAGTGTGGCAGCAGATGCGGGCGCGAAGAAGCCGCAGACGCCGGCGGATACGGGATCGAAGAAGCTGCAGGTGCCGGCAGTCCAAAAATCAGCTGAGCTGTTGGTGGATGTTGAAAAATCGCCCGGACCACTGATGCTGTCTCAGGCGGCCATTGAACTTTTGATGCCCACGAAAAAGACGGATGCGCCTGCGCCAGAGCAAAAGGAAAGCTTGGCCGATAAGAATGCTCCGGAACAAAAGGAAGGCGCTTCGGCCGAGAAAACCGAACCGTTTCCCGAGAAACAGGCATCCGAAAATATGGATTCTCAGGAAAGAGAAGCGGGAAGCCTTCCGAATCAGGAACCGGCAGGCGCAAAGAGCGCCGGCGACAATGACAAAGCCCCAGGCCTGAACGAGACAGAATTAAAGCAGGCCCCCGTTGTTTCTGAAAGCAGCGATGCCAATGAAAAACAGGCGGCAGACGCCGTTCAGTCGCCCGCCCTGACGGAGAATACGGAAAAACCTGCCAAAACTGAGAAAAAGAAACGCGGCCGCAGACCGAAAAAGGCTGAGAGCGAGAATGACCAGGCAAAAGCCGAGCAGCCCAAACAGCCTGCACCGTCTTCACAGCCCAAACAGCCCACGCCATCTTCGCAGCCGGAGAAGCGGAGCGGCGCCCAGGTTACGGAACTAAACAATAAGCTTCAGTCCATCCTGAGCAAGGAAAAGGTGGACCAGACAGTCATTGCGTTTACCACATCCATGGTCCGCAAGGCTATGATGGAGAAAAACCACAAAGCCATCATCTACCGCGCAATGATCGGCCAATTTGGACAGAAGAACGGCTTGACGTATTATAATCTGATCAAGAAGGAAATCTGACAGCTGCCAATTTAAGGGAATCTGACAGCTTTCACTTTAAGGAAATCTGACATCTGTCACTTTAAGACAATCTGACAGCAAGCAAAGAAAACGAAAACCCGCAGAAGCCGGAAAGGGGAAAAAGATGAAACCTGCCATCGTCATGCAAACAGATTTTACGAAAGGCCCTGCCACATGCACCATGGATGGCGTGATCTGCAGCCTGGATCCTGCCATTCGCACCTATGATGCCTGCCACACCATCCCGCCCTTCGACACCTACGCCGCATCGGCCAGTCTGGATTTTGTTGTGGATTTCTGGCCGGCGGGAACCATCTTTGTATCGGTGGTAGACCCGGGAGTGGGAACCGCGCGCCGCGCCTGCGTGGCAAAACTGAAGAACGGCAGCTATGTGGTTACGCCGGACAATGGCGCCCTGAGCCATGTGAAACGCCGCATCGGCGTGGAAGAGGTGCGTCAGATTGACGAAACCATCAACCGCCTGCCCACCACCAGGGAAGTCAGCATTTTTCACGGACGGGATCTGTTTGCCTATTGCGCCGGAAAACTGGCGGCGGGACTGATCACCTACGAGGAAGTTGGCCCTGCCTATCCGGTGGAAGAAATTGTCATGCACGAGACGGTAGAGCCCGCCATCAAAGATCAAAAACTCGTCGGGATGATCGAAACCTCTGAGCGCGGCTTTGGCCTGGTGGATACCAACATTCCTTACCGGATGCTGGAAGAAATCGGCGTGCGCCATGGCGATCAGGCGTTTTTGAAGGTGCTGCATAAAGGAAATGTGGTTTTTGAGGGACAGGTGACCTACGCTCCCAGCTTTGGTTTTGTGCCCGAGGGGGAGCCGCTGATTATGATCAGCGAGACGAAGCATGTGGAGCTGGCCAAAAATCTGAGGGATATCAGCACGGAATTTGATATTAAGGCCGGTCCCGACTGGACGATGGAAATCGTAAAAGCCTGACCGGAACCAGCGTCAACCCGGCGAGAAGCCTTGGTCCGGCTATCGTTGCCTGTATTTTTGGCAATACCAGCACGCTGAACATGCTGTGGATCTTCGTTTTCGGGCCCCTGGCCGGCGCAGGACTGGCCGCAGCTCTCTACGGATTCCTGGAAAAGCCGGAAGAATAATAGACATCTTCTGCCATGCGGATGCATTTTTGCTGTTATGCAAAATGCATCCGTTCTTTTTTTTCGGATCGTGAAAAACCGAATGCTGTCTGCAAAAACATCTCAAAAGCATCCGAAAAGCACCCGGAAGGCATCCGCGCAGCCGTGCAGCTTTGCAGGAGAATCCTTCCGGCAAAGAGACGGACGGAGTGAGCAAGAGTCTGCAGAGGGATGCCGCTCGCTTTGGATCTCCTGTTTTTTATGCCGATTTTATGCTGAAGTTCCGTAAAGGATAGACAGAGCGGGCCCCAAAAGGGTATAATGGGATCAGAAAAATGCAAAACCAGATGATCCCATCTGGTTTTACGATATACAAACGTATCTGATTAAAGGAGAAAACCAAAATGCCCAGATTTTTGATAATGAACCGCGATGAATTTTTAGCGGAGATATTAGAAGAGCAAAAAAAGAAGGATGTTCCGGTTCATGAACGAGTCGGCGAATATTTAGCCTATGAAGCAGCCTGCTTTCTGCTGAACGGACCGGAAAAAGAAGCGGGAGCAGAGGATAAGATCCATACAACCGCCGCAGATGAGCTTGTGAAGAAGTTAAAGACCCTGGGCATTATGGAATATGCCAAAAAGTGTTATACGAAGGTTTCCCAGCATGTCAGACCGCATTATGAATACTTTTTAAATCAGGTAATGGACCGGATCGTGCTGGATGGCTTCCTGAGTCCCAACCAGGTCGCGGAAAGAAAGGCCCAGTTAAAGACGAAGCTTCAGACGATTCGTCCTAACTATGCCGACTTTTGGGAAGAAAATACCAAAAAACCGGAGCTGGCGGAGCCTTATAAACACCGCGACAGATTCACCTACGAATACGAAGCGGACCAGGACAGCTGGAAGCTGTTTGTTGCCGGAAACAGGCTGCTTGGCAGATCAGCCGGGTACCCCGTATCCGATCAGGAAGTAGCGAGTGTAAAAAAATCCGCCACAAGTCAGCTGCTGATGCGCAATAAGCGCACGGTTGAAAAGCTGAAACGAGGCGAATTGGAAGAAGTCAAAGAGGAAATGCTTAAGCTCAGACGTTCCTTCAAATTTGCAAACAGAGATACGCTCGGCCGCGCCCAGGCGGACACGATCCCTCTTCTGGAAGAGATGAAAATCTATCACAGCGGCGTCGCAGCATCCAACGAGTGGCGGCAGCTGCTCAAGGCCGTGGAAGCCTTCAATCAGGAAAACGATCCTGTAAAAGCCATTGATCTGAGCGCTAATGTGCTGGTCGCCGTGGAAAAGTTCACCAAGGGCAAAAAAAGCAAGCAGAGCAATATGCTGACACAGACCTGTGTGGACCTGGCCTTGAGAGCTTTATCCGACTGTGTCCCGGATGCCAAAAACAACCCCAGTGTTAAACCGTTGATTGACCGGTTCAATACGGTGCGCTGACGCCATCTGTTCCAGGACGCGGTTGAACTGGAAGAGCATTATTTAAGCGCAGCGGGACCGGAAGACCAAGAACTGTTTGTCAATGCAAAAAAACCTAAGGATGTTTTGAATCCGGAAATCAACCAGCCCCAGGTGATTCTGAATAAGGAAAGCAATCGGACAAAAATTGTTCCGGATAAGAAGTACAAACTGGAAGACAGCGATCTCATCGCGAAAAATCTGCTGAAAAAGCCTAACAAACAGGAAGAGCTTCAGAACGGAGAGAACCGGCCCCCGCGTGTGGTACCTTTGAATATTGAGGCGCCCAAAGAAATGTCGGGCAGCATCATCCCGGAAGAAAAGGAAGACGCCGCTCATTATGTCCCTGTATCGCAGGTTTCCGGTCCTGCCCACGATTTTTATCAGACAGTGAAAAACATGGGCGCTCTGGAGAAAAATAACGTGGTTGATGCGCTGGCTACCATGGTTGCCGTTCAGGAACTGAAATTTACGGATATTTATGCGGAAGATGAAGAATATACCGTAAAGGTCGACGAGCAGCTGTTCCAAAAGCGCCAGGCGGAGCTTAAGAAGGACAAACTGATCGCAGAGATCGCTGACGGACTTCTTATGAATAATGGACAACATGCCAAGCAGCTGATTATCGCTTCTGAACAAAGTGCCCGCGGCACTGCTCGGGAAGAGGATATGTCTAAAGACGCAGAAGAAAATGCCCGCATCTATGTGAATCGGATGTATCAGAAGCTCCTGAATCAATATAAACAACAGGACGCACCCGAAGAAGATGCGAAAGAAGCAGGCGAAGCCGCTGAGAACGGGAAGATTGAGGAGAAAGAGAACCAGCTTGACAATAAAGCTGGCCAGGAAGGCGTGAAGAAGGGGCTTAATCCGTAAAACCTGTACCGATAGAAAAAGCTTTATTTTACCTGCTGTATGCAGAAAGGAAAAGGACTAAGACATGCCAAAGAACAATAAAAACCTTCATGAAGTTGCCCTGGATTTTTCCCTTCGGGGAATGCAGCTGGAGATTTTCCGCCGTTTCCTGATAGAGATTGAAAATCAGTACAATCGGATTAAAGATAAAGACAAAGAAGCCGACAAAGCCAAAGATCTGAAACACCTGCTTGGGGCAGGACAAGCATTCTATGACCATATCGTTGACATACGAAAGGATTTGTCGGAGTTTAAAAACGAGGAACTGCATCAAAAAAGCAGCGTTATTGCCACCTCCTTTGGCAACACCTTTGAAAGCGCTTTGGAAAGATGCCGCGCAAAAGGCTATGTGGGTGAACAGCAAACAGGGAAATATGCCGGACGATTCCTGAAAAACTGGGATGAGTCTTCCTTTGAGATGGGACACACTTTTGCAGAATCCAGAGGCAGAGACCTGGATAAGGAAGAAGAAGAGGATGAATATACGGACGATATGGCGACGGATGTCCCTAAGCTAATCGACCCAAGTGTATATCAGGAATATCAGGAGACAGACATTTCCGAACTTGAGGACGACTACGAGGGCGCCGAGGCGGAGGAATTTGAACCGGAGCTTACAGATGAACAGAAAACAGTGGGTTCTCCCTATCATGAGTATATAGAGAAGCAATTAAAAGCCATTAAAGAGCCTGACATTTCCCACAATGCGATTAAACAGAGAGTCGTGGCTATTCTTTATGCGAAAAGACAGGAAGAGCTGTACAAAAGAAATCCCGCCAGACATGGATTACAGCCGGAAAACAGTCTTTGGCCGGAGACGATTCGCTTCTATACGAAGAATGAAAAGACCATCGAAAACATGTTCAATACCCGATATCCGTCGGTTTTTGTTGATATGAAGCCCGATGATATGGTCGAGGAATTCAGGAACAGCCGGATCGAGGTAAAATATGGCTTTTCGGGGAAAAAACAGGAAGCTTTTCGGTCTGCGGCCACAGAAACGCTGAAACAGCTGAAGGCCACCGGAAAGGGAACCTACGGAGGGTTTATTCCGCGCTTTCGGAATCATCAGCGATACGAAAATGCGCTGAGCGCAATCGAAACGGCAACGAAACCGAATGCGGAACCTGAGGATGTTTACCAGTCTGTTCTGCGCGTAAAAGCCTATCTGCAGGACAAGCAGACCGTTCGCAACAGAGGGTTTGGCAACCAGCGCGTCGCGTTGATGCTGAACTATCTGAGCGTGGCCATGCAAAAAGCGGATTTTAAGAAATACTGCGATCAGCTCAATGAAGCCAGAGGCGTTTCACAGGATCCGCTGGACGAGGATTATGTTTCTCCTGAAGATTTCAAAAAGGATACCAGCGTTCGCTCCTATATGGAAGAGATTACCAAGAATTTAGAAGGCAAGAAGGGAACGTACAGGGATGTTGCCAGAATGTGTGTGCTGTATCAGCAGAGCCCCCTGATTGAAACCCCTCGTGGCTTCGAGCCGGATCCAAATGGAGAGCATGATGCCAGATCGATACGTCAGGCAACAGACCTCATGATGCAGGATGAGAATTTTAAACAGATCATGCGCAATGTACCCTATGAGAAGCTTTTAGAGGATATCAAAACCGGCGGCCATAAGTATTTAGAAAATATCCAGCAAGGCGCCGAAACAGCCCAGGCTGAAAAACAAGCCGAAAAGAATGCCGGAGGGATAGGCTTACACTGATGAATAAAATTCATTTTCTGAGAGCGGTATGGAATGATGTGATACTGATTGAGTCGGATGGTCTTTACGGACTGATTGATACAGGAATCAAAGAGGCCTATGAGCTTCGGATCAGGCCGTATTTTCAGGAGATTGGGCTTGAGAGGCTGGAGTTCATCCTGATTACCCATTTTCACCGGGATCACTATGGCTCCCTGCCGGCGATTCTCAGGGATTATCCGGTAGGGACGGTGTACATGAAGGGCTTTTCGGGACTGAACAGCTCCACTTCGAATGGCCGGCAGGCGACCGACGAATACAACCGGACGGAGTCGGCCTTGTGCGCGGATATGTGCGAACAGGCCAGAAATGTGTCAAACCTGGTGATGATCGATGAAAGCCTGGAGCATGTGAGGCTCGGGGATTTCGATTTCAGGGTTTTTGGCAATACCAATGCGATCCGTGAAATGTACGAGGACCCGGCTTCTCCCTACAAAGGTCAGATCCGGTTTGGAGAAAACACCAATTCCGCCGCGCTGTTCTGCCGGCTGAATGGAACTAATATTTATTTAGGCGGAGACGCAAACAACGAATCGCTGGATTACCCCAAATACGACCGTCTGAATGATCAGTACTGCGAGGCGGTTAAAGCCCTTACGGATGGCCCTATTGATCTGATGAAGGCGCCGCATCATTTGTGCGGCAATCTTTTCAGTGAAGAGGCGCTTGCCTTTTACCGGCCGCGGTATGTGGTAGCCACGAACTGGACAGCATCGGTTTACAGTCAGTTTAAAGGAAACGTGAACATGCTGAAGGCGGCCAGAGAAGATGTCAGGCTGCTGATTTCAGACCGCTGCGGCTATGTATTCACTCTCGGAACGAACGGTCAGCTGTCCTACGAAGAAATCCAGAAGGTGCCGGAGATTACCCTGGAGGAGATCGAGCCGGCAGCGGATGATGAGGCGGCAAACGAACGCTTTGCTGCGGAATTGAATGAGTTCTGGAAGCTTCACATCCGGTACTTGATAGAGGATGGCATTATCTCTTCTGCGGAGGATATCGATTACTTTTCCGGAGAGGAATACCGGTCCGTCATCGAGGCCCATATGAAGCGGGATGAAAACCGGCATCATCTAGCCTGGTTTGTCCGGGAAGGAAAGCGGATCGGAGCCTGCTCCTACTGTATCTACGACAGGGAAGACGGAAAATGCTTCCTGCTGGACTTCTGGGTTTTCAAACCATACAGGGGGGACGGCTGCGGCCATCACTGCGTCACGGCCTTCTTCGAGCATACCAAGGCGCAGGGAGCAGCCTACTACGAACTGAACTGTTCCCTCACCGACCCCACCCGCTTCTGGAAAGCCCACGGCTTCGTGGAAAACGGCGAAGATGAATGGGGTGTTCCGCTGTTTATCAGAAAATAATATGGATTAAAGATATTGCAGAATCTGCTTCCATTCCGCAGTCAGCCGCTCCAGCGACCATGCAGCGTTGGCGGGTGAGGTGGAGGGAAGCTTGGTCACCGGAATGCCCTCCGGAACCTGGCCATATTTTTTAAGCATCTGGTAAGATGCGGCTCCATTGCAGAAAATCATCTGGATCGGCGCTTGGCTGGTGATCAGGAAAAGATCATTCGCCTTAACGTTCCGGATCGAGCTGTCGGAGGAGCCGATAATCTCACAGCTGCCGATGCTGTCCCACAGCGCCAGGTGATGGGAAAGGATGATTCGCTTCTTGGCTTCGATATCTTCCCTCAGGGGAATATCCTCTCCCAGAAGGGCCGCAATGAGCGGCCAGAATCGGTTTTGCGGATGACCGTAAAAGAAGGCCTGCTCCCGGGATTTAACCGAAGGAAAGCTCCCAAGAATCAGCACCCGGCTTTCCCCGTCAAAAAGCGGCCCAAAAGGATGAGTCAATGATTGATATTCGCCCGGCATAAAACACTCCTTATAAATTTCAAAACAGGACCCTCCATAAAAGGAAGGTCCTGTTTTTTTCATATCACGTTGACATACATCAGAGAATGCCGCAGGCATTCTCACAGCGAGGCCCAAAAAACTTGGGTTCAGAAAGAAGTGAAGCCTCGCTTAGACGCGCTCCCAGATATAACGGGCGGTCTCCAGACCGTAAGTCGTACCTGCAATGCAGTCTTCCATGCCCTCGAACTCCAGAGAAATCTGCTTCTCATAACCGGAATTCTTGATGATGGAAATAATCTTCCACATATCCATATCGCCCTGGCCGATGATAGCGCCGCGCAGGATGGTGTTGCCAGCGGCAGTTCCCACATAGCCGAAGCTGGGGATCATGGCTTTCCACTCTTCGGGAGTGGTGGGACGTTTTCTGGGTTTGACATTCGGAATCTCGGGGAAGTTGACATACATACCGTTCTGGGGATACATCTTCTCAACCTTACGGATATAGAAGTCTTTCAGATGGATCATGTCAGCATATTTAATGGCTTTGGCTACGGAAACAACCGGCTCTTCATCGACGCACAGATAGTTGCCGACATCAACGGTCAGGCCGATGTTCTCTTTGTTCGCAGCGCGCAGAATACGGATCACGCGATCAGCGCCGTTTACATACAGACCATGGTTTTCCAAGGTGAGGTTCATGCCAAGGCCTGCGGCATAGTCAGCCAGCTCTTTAACGGCTTTTACGAATACCGGGAAGTCCTCTTCGAACTGCTCGGGGGTGTTGATGCGAAGCGGATGAGCGCCGGAGCAAACGTCGGAACGAAAGTTCTTGATGCCCATTTCCTTTGCCATGTTCATAACCGTCTCTACACGAACCAGCTCCTGCTGGAACTTGTCTTCGCGGCTGCCATGATACTGAACGGTAACGTTGCGCTCGCGGTTGGAGGAACCCTGTTCTTCATCGTCGCCGGGGCGGATAAAGCAGGCGTTCAGAGAGAAAGCGGAAAGGGGAAGGCCGATCTTGTCAGCATGCTCGCCGATAGCTTTGGCGAAGTCCATGTCGGCGACGCCGTCTTCTTTGAAAAGGGGCAGACCGAAGGGAACGACTTCCATATGGGTGCAGTCGTGCTCCTTGGCCCAGTTCATGATATCAAAAATTGTCCATTCCTTGGAATAGAGCTTGTTGCAAAGGCAATAGCTGCTGATGCCTAAATTCATAGCCATAGGAAAAATCTCCTTATCAATAATAATACTTGTAACGATAGTGTTACGGATATTAACTATCTAGAGGATACACCAAACCAGGGTTAATTTCAAGCGTTTTTTAAAAATGTTTTAATAAGGTGCGTTTTTATCCGGCTTTACAGATTTTTCATGGACAAACCGATGCGCTTCTTGGCGATATCCAGTGAAACGACCTTTACATCCACCACATCGCCTACTTTGACCACGTCCAGCGGATGCTTTACGAACTTGTTGGACAGCTGACTGATATGAACAAGACCGTCCTGATGAACGCCGATATCCACAAAGGCGCCGAAATCGATGACATTGCGCACGGTTCCCTTGAGTACCATGCCCACCTTCAGGTCTTCCATGGATAACACATCGGTGCGAAGGACCGGCTTGGGCATCTCGGAGCGGGGATCCCGGCCGGGTTTAGCCAGCTCCTGGGCAATGTCCGTGAGGGTGGGAACGCCCACACCCAGCTCTTCGGCCAGCGCATCCCGGTCCATGCCCTTCAGCTGGATCTGAACCAGCGGCATGCCGGAGCGAAGCGACCCTTTTTCGATGAGCTCATCAAGCGAATAGCCCATCTTTGTCAGCATGCCCCGGGCGGCCTCGTAGGATTCGGGGTGCACGGCCGTGTTGTCCAGAGGCTCCTGACCACCCGGAACGCGGAGGAAGCCAGCGCACTGCTCGAAGGCCTTGGGACCAAGCTTGGGGACCTTCAGCAAAGCCTTCCGGGAGGGGAAGGGACCGTTCTCTTCACGATAGGCGACAATATTTTTAGCAATGGGCTTGCTGATGCCTGAAATATAGCTCAGCAGTGAGGGGGACGCGGTATTCAGATCCACGCCGACCCGGTTGACGCAGGTTTCCACGACGCCGCCCAGAGCTTCGGAAAGCTTCTTCTGATCCATGTCATGCTGATACTGGCCTACGCCAATGGATTCCGGCGTGATTTTTACCAGCTCAGCCAGCGGATCCTGCAGCCGGCGGGCAATGGAAACCGCGCTGCGCAGGTTTACATCGTAGTCCGGAAATTCCTCTGCGGCCAGCTTGGATGCGGAATAAATGCTGGCGCCCGATTCTGACACCACCACGTAGGAAACCGTAGGCGCGTTTTTCGCTTTTGCCAGAGGATTGTACTCCGACAGCACATCTGCGATAAACTGCTCGGATTCGCGGGAGGCGGTGCCGTTGCCCAGCGAGATCAGGGAGACGCGGTTTTTGGCCATCATCTTGACGAAGGTGACTTTGGCTTCTGCCTGCTGGCCTTTGCCCATGGTGGGGTAAATGACGCCGGTATCCAGCACCTTGCCGGTTGAGTCGACCACCGCCAGCTTGCAGCCGTTTCGGTAACCCGGGTCGAAGCCCAGCACGGTCTGCCCGGAAATGGGCGGCTGCATCAACAGCTGAATCAGGTTCTGACCAAAGACCTTAATGGCGCCGTCCTGTGCTTTTTCCGTCAGCTCGTTCCGGATTTCGGTTTCAATGGAGGGAGCGATAAGACGTTTGTACGCATCCTTGGCGGCATTCTCCAGGACAGCGATTCTGCCGGGGGATTTGATGCCTGCAGGAACGATCTTCTTGAGCAGGTAGGCTTCGATCTGCTCGATGGGAGAGAGAATATCTACCTTTAAGAATTTCTCCTTTTCGCCGCGGTTCAGCGCCAGGACCTGGTGGCCGGGAAGCTTGTTTACCAGCTCCTGGAAATCGTAATACATTTCATAAACGCTCTCGGCATCCGCATCTTTGGCCTTGGAGGTGAGGGTTCCCTGATCAAAGGTCAGTTTGCGGATCCGGGCGCGGTATTCGGCCTGATCGGAAATATCCTCGGCAATAATATCCGAAGCGCCGGAAAGCGCAGCGGCGATGTCCGGGATTTCTTTCTCGGGGTCCACATAGGGAGCGGCCAGCGCTTCGGGCTCGTCCGGCTGATTCGGATCCAGCAGAGCCTTGGCAAGGGGCTCAAGACCGCGTTCTTTGGCGATGGAGCCTCTGGTCCGGCGTTTCGGACGGAAGGGACGATACAGATCGTCTACCTCCACCTGGGTCTTGGCGTTCTCGATCTGAGCCTTCAGCTCCTCGGTCAGTTTGCCTTGCTCTTCGATGGTGCGGATGACCTGGTCTTTCTTTTCCGCCAGGGCGCGCAGATAGGTGAGGCGTTCGCTGAAGGCGCGCAGCACCTCGTCGGAGAGGGTGCCATGGGCTTCTTTGCGGTAGCGGGCGATGAAGGGAATGGTGTTTCCTTCATCCAGCAGGGCGATGACATTCTCGACCTGCCACTGTTCTAACGAAAGCTCTTCCATGAGCTGTTTGTTTATCAGATTCTGATCCATTTAGCTGTACTCCTTTGTCTTGCATGGAGGATGGTTTAAAAAATGCAGTATATATCTTACTTGTTTCCGGGAGCCGTGTCAAGACGGAAGAATTTCCGGCGGGAAAAGGCCTCTTACTAAAAAGTGATCGTTTCTTGGGATGTGCCAAGACAAGATGGAAAAAGTGTGGTATAATGACAGCACAGCGGAGTTTGGCCGGCAGATGTCTTAGGCAGAACTTTGTATGTGAAAAAGGGAAATTAGTAATGAAGACTGGCGGCGATGCTTGACTGTTATTTGTTGTCCATGGTGAAAGCAAGCCCGGTCAGAGGAACGAAAGGAAGGATTCTTATGGCAAATCTTGAACCTGTTAAATTTAAACTCGGTTTTGGCCTGATGAGACTGCCCAGACTGGAAAACGGGGAAATCGATGTTCCCCAGGTTTCACAGATGGTAGACCGCTTTATGGAAGCCGGCGGCATCTATTTTGACACAGCCTTTGCCTATCAGGGCTCGGAAGAGGCAATAAAAAAAGCGCTGGTGGAGCGCTATCCCAGAGACAGCTATACCCTGGCTACCAAGCTGATTGCCCGCGCGGGAGATACCGATCCCGAAGCGTTGAAGCAGGAATTCTACACGTCTTTGGAGAGAACCGGAGCCGGCTATTTTGATTATTATCTGCTTCACGCTTTCCAGCGCAATTCCTATCATCTTTATGATGAATATGGCCTTTGGGATTTTGCCAAAGAGCAGAAGGAAAAAGGCCTGATCAAGCATCTTGGCTTTTCTTTTCATGCCGATCCCGAGCTGTTGGAAGAGATTCTGAACAAACACCCGGAAGCTGAATTTGTCCAGCTGCAGATCAATTATGCCGACTGGGAGAACCCCGGCGTTGCTTCCAAACGCAATCTGGAGATCTGTAAGGCCCATGGCAAACCGGTTACCGTTATGGAGCCCATCAAGGGCGGCATCCTGGCGGATCCGATTGATACCGTGAAGGCTGTTTTCGATAAAGAAAACAACGGTCTTTCCTATTCCAGCTGGGCTGTCCGGTTTGTTGCCAGCCAGGAAAACATCCATGTGGTGCTGTCCGGCATGAGTTCTCTGGAGCAGATGATGGATAACCTGAGCTATATGAAAGACTTTAAACCGCTTGATGAGCATGAGCAGGCCGTGATCCGCGAGGCGCAGGAGGCGCTGAACAAGGACCAGTCCATTCCTTGCACAGCCTGCCATTACTGCACCAAGGGCTGCCCCATGAATATTCCGATTCCGGAAATCTTCAATGTGGAAAACCGCAAAAAAGGAAGTCCTGAATTCAGGACCATCCGTGAATACAATAATGTTACCCAGGGTAAAGGCCGCGCCAGCGACTGTATCCAGTGCGGCCAGTGCGAAGCCGCCTGCCCCCAGCATCTGCCCATCATCGAGCTGCTGGAGAAATGCCGCGTTCTGGAAGGATAACCTAAGCTGCACAGGGGACGGTTCTCTGTGTTTTCTTTAGGGTTGCACAGGGGACGGTTCTTTGTGTTTTATTTAGTGAGATCAGGAGATCAGCTGTATTGCGATCTTGCCCGGTATTCTTCCCGGGCGATGATGTTCATCCGATCACCGGCATAGTTAAAAAGCATCCGGAAGGATTCACAGAAGTAGTTGTGAGGGGCATGAGCGCCTGTGTCCTGGGATAGGGCATTCTTCCAGGTAAAGGGCCTGCCGTCTTCGGTGATCCAGTCATTCTTACACCCGCCGTTGCAAAGCTGTCTATAGGGGCAGGTTTGGCATTCGGCGGGTTTTTGTGTGCCGAAAGACAGAAAACGCTGACAGACCTCTCCGTTTTGCAGTTCTGATAAAGAAGCTTCTCCCAGCATTCCCATTTTCCAGTCATCCAGTACAAAAAAGTCACAGGGATAGAGAGAGCCGTCACCCTCGGCCACAAAGTAGCTGCCGCATTTTCCGCAGGTGGCGCAGGTGCTCCCCTCATCTCCGAGCATAATGTGAATATAGTCTTCAAACAGCCGTATGCTGTGGTAATCACCATTTTCCCAATCCCGATACCATAAATCAAACAGCTGGCAGAGAAATTCCCCATATGCTTTTGGCGTCAGGGACCAGGGCGTCGAACCGCGTGAAACGCCGATGGGATCAAGACAGGCGATATACTGCTGGTATCGGAATCCCAGCTTTTTGAGATTCTGATAAACCTTGGCGGCGCTTCTGGAGAGGGGACCGGTTACGACGCAAAGGGCGTTGGTTTCTACCCGGTGTTTTTTCAAAAGCTCTGCAGCGCGGATAACTTTATTCCAGGTATCTTTTCCGGAAGAATCGACTCTGTGACGGTTATGCAGATCCTTGTGGCCATCGATGGACAGCCCGACAAGAAATTCTTCCTTATGAAAATAATCAGCCCATTCATCGTCCAGCAAGGTTCCGTTGGTTTGAATGGAGAAGGCCAGCTGAACATTTTGCGGTTTATTTGCCCTAGCATAGGCTGTAAAATGTTTAAAGAAATCAAGACCGCAGACGGTTGGTTCGCCTCCCTGAAATGCAAAACTGATCAGTTTGCTGCCGGCTTCTTGATAGGCTTCGTTGATTAACAGCTCAGCCGTTTCCTGATTCATTATCCCCATGGAGGGCATGGAACGGTTTTCGGCTTCATCCTCGTAAAAGCAATAGCGGCAGCGAAGATTGCAAAGGCTGGAGGCAGGCTTAATAAGAAAGGTGATGCTTTTCATGGGATTTATCCTTTTTTTGGAGAAGAGTATTGAAGATTTTCTATGGTATGATTTGTATTGTACCCCTGTGGAAAAAAAGAATCAATGAAAAGAGGGCCGGCGTGATGCCAAAAATCATAAAAACGGCCATTTGGCATCACCCATAAAACAAACAGATAAAAAAACCTTGCCTGAGGCAAAAGAATCGGGTAAGATAGTATCGTTTTTGATTCAAAGGGTATGCATAGGGACCATATGCGAGTTAGAAAGTGTAAAAAAGATCATGAACGATTCGGGTAGACAAGAAACACAGGGTAGACAAGCCAATCAAGAAAATCGCGTCGCCTCAGGCGGGGCGTCATCGGCCCAAACCATGGATATGACCCATGGACAGCCGCAGAAGCTGCTGATCTTATTTGCCATCCCTATGATTTTAGGTGGTGTTTTCCAGCTTTTATACAATACGGTCGATACGATCGTGGTTGGCCGGTTTGTCAGCGAGGATGCGCTGGCGGCCATCGGAGCCACCAGCACCAGTACGCTGCTGATCAACGTATTGGGCAATTCTTTCACCAATGCCATTACCATTATTGCATCCCAGGCGGAGGGAGCGGGATTGTCGAAGAGAATCAGGCAGGCCATGACCCACTCCGTCTATATGGTAACGGCAGTGGGTGTCATTCTTGGCCTTGTTTCTTTCTTCGGCGCCAGACCGTTTATGCGTTTTTTAGGATGCGATCCCTCGATTATTGACCTGTCGGTGCTGTATCTTCACATTGTATGCGGGCTGACCATCTTTTCCCTTTGGTATCAGGGCAGCGCGGCTCTTCTTCGCGGAATCGGGGACAGCAAAACCCCGTTGTACTTTTTGATTTTCAGCTCGGTCCTGAACGTGGTGCTGGATCTGGTATTCGTGCTGGCTCTGAAACAGGGCGTGGCCGGCGTAGGCTGGGCAACGGTCATCTCGCAGGCCGTTTCCGCACTGATCTGCACGGTTTATATGCTGAAGCGGTATCCCAGGCTGCGTCCCCAGGCAGGAGATTGGCAAGTGGATCTTACCATGATCCGGGATCTGGTTCATTTCGCGCTTCCTATGATGATCCAGGAATCGGTGCTTACCATGGGCATGTTCGTGATCACGGCTGTCATTAACTCTTTCGGCAAGGATACCGTGGCGGCCTATGCCATCGGAAGCCGGGTGGAGGCGCTGGCGGCTGTGGCCTTCTCGAGGTTGGCCTTCGCTTTCTCTGTCTATACCGGACAGAACTTCGGTGCGCGCCGATATGATCGCATCAAAGAAGGCCTGAAAAAGGGAATTCCCATGGTCGCCGGATTGGCAATCCTTTCATCGGTTGTTGTTCTGGCCTTCGCCGGACCGCTGGCATCGCTCTTTTTGTCGGACAGCGGCAGTGAGGCCCTGGCGCAGGCCACGGACATGATCCGCATGGAAGCCATTTTGTACATCGCTCTGGGCATCATCTATACCCTGACCAGCACCCTTCGCGGTATCGGAGTGGTGAACATCACTTTGCTTTCCGGCCTCTTTGAATTGATCAGCAAAATCGGCTGCACCCTGCTTCTTTCTCCCATTATCGGGACGCGGGGCATCTGGCTGGCGGCGCCTTTAGGCTGGGTGCTGGGCATTCTTCCATCCTTATGCTGGCTTTTGTGGTGGGCGAAGGATCCGGAAAAGCATTCCGTGAAATATCATCGGGTAGGGTAATGAGAAACTAAGTACAGCGCCGTCTCCTGCATTCATCCTGGCAAGCTTCAAAGAGAGCAATATGGCAAAGAGCAATTTTGCTAAAAAGCCTGAAAAAAAGGCGCATGCTTTCCGTCAAAAAATAATAGTTGACTTTGGTTTCAAAACATGGTTTAATAACGAGGTGCAACAATTTAATGCGATGAAGGAAATTTGCAGTGTTAAAGGGCTTTCAGAGAGCTGCCGGGTGGTGCGAGGCAGCAGGTTTTAACACAAGGCATTCTGGTTCCGGAGCAGGTTTTCCCAACGCCGATCAGTTTATCTGAAACCGGTTAGTAGGTGAGCCCGGTAGGCCCCGATACAGGCCATGGACTTGTTGGAGTCCGAGAAAAGTTGTCTTCCAATCCTTAAGATGGCCGGACCTGATGCCGGCAGACTTAGGAAAAGAAGGAATTAGGGTGGTACCGCGGAAATTTCGTCCCTGAGGCTGTCAATAGCCTCAGGGATTTATTATTTTATCCGCTGCGGGACAATCCGAGGCAGCTTTACCCAATTCGATATGAGCAGGCAGGAATTCGGATCCGGCCTGAAAACTCTTTGGAGGAAATAAAAAACATGAACCAGATCACCATGACAGATGTGACAATGAACCAGAACACACGCCGTGCCGATTTTTCCCTGAATTTCCGGGAAAAAATTGAGCTTGCCAAGCTTTTGGACAAGCTGGGTGTGGATGCAATTCTGACAACCCCGATATCTGAGAACCGGATTGATTCTTTGCTGATCAAATCCATTTCTTCTGCGGTGAAGGAAAGCATCGTGGCCGTTCCCGTCGGCCTCGAACCGGCTAACGTTGATATCGCAGTGAAAGCCTTGCAGGAAGCGGTTCATCCCCGTCTGGTGGTGGAAGCACCGGTCAGCGCCGTGCAGATGGAATATCTGGCAGGCAAAAAGCCGGCAGCGCTTCTGGCGGCGATCGAGGACACGGTTTCCAAAGCTTCGGCTCAGTGTCAGGATGTGGGATTTGTCGCTGTGGATGCAACCCGCGCAGACATGTCCTTCCTCAAAGAAGCACTGGAAGCAGCGGTAAAAAGCGGTGCGTCCCTGATCACGCTGGTGGATAACGCCGGGGATATGCTCCCGGGAGAGTTTGCAGGCTTTATTAATGAAGTCAGACAAAATGTGCCTTCGCTTGAAAGAGTCAGACTGGGCGTGGACTGCAGCAATAAGCTCTCCATGGCAGATGCGAATGCGGTGGCTGCCATCACCAGTGCCGGCGTTACAGAAATCAAAGCTGCCGCCTACGATCTGAACTCCATCAATCTGGAGCATGTCGCTTTCCTCATTGCGACCCGCGGCGAAAGCATTGGCGCTGAAACAGGGATCCATTATGCGCAGCTTCACCGGATGGTCGGGCAGATTGAGCGCCTGTGCCGCACCGGAAATGCTGCCTCCGGACAAAAGGCAGCTGCGGAAGGCGATGAGGATGTATTTCTGACCGCTCACGATACGGAAGAAGCTGTTTTGAAGGCGGTAGCGGAATTGGGCTACGACCTGTCCGAAGAAGATGAAGGCCAGGTTTTTGATGCCTTTACACGGATCGCGGCGCATAAAGAAAAGGTCTCCATGAAGGAGCTGGATGCGATCGTAGCTTCGGCGGCCATGCAGGTGCCTCCTACGTACATCCTGGATACCTACGTCATCAATACCGGCAACACCATCGGCGCCTCCGCCCAGATGAAGCTGATGAAAAACGGCGAAACCCTCAGCGGCATTTCCATGGGAGACGGACCGATTGACGCCGCCTTCCATACCATCGACGAGATTATCGGCTATCATTACGAGCTGGATGATTTCCAGATTCAGGCCGTGACCGAGGGCCGGGAGGCCATGGGTGAAGCGGTCGTGAAGCTGCGTTCCGCAGGCAAGCTGTACTCCGGACAGGGCATTTCCACGGATATCGTGGGCGCCAGCATCCATGCTTATCTGAATGCAGTGAATAAGATAGTTTATGAAACAGAGGCTTGAAAAATATAAGGATTCAAATTACAGAGCCTCTGTGTGAGTTTTGACTAAAGTCAAAACTCCGAAGTGTACCGATTGTTCAACAGAGGCGTTTATTCTTGAGGAGATAGACTATGAAATTATCTTTTTCGACGCGCGGCTGGCAGAATTTCAGCTGGGATGAAAATATCGATACAGCTGTCACCATGAAATTTGCCGGTATCGAGCTTTATAATATTCAAAAAGAAGAGGCTCTGATCGGCCGGGGCGGCCCCTTCCACAAATATGCGGTGGCCGGCACCATCCGGAATCTCCGTTCAAAAGGGCTTTCCATTCCTTGCTTTGACACGTCGCTGGATCTGTCGGAGGAGGGCACTGTGGAGGAAATCCGCAGCATGCTGCAGCTGGCCCACGATGCGTCCGTGCCCTATGTCAGTGTGGTTGCCCTCTCGGATCATGAAGACGTGGTCCGCGCTTCCATCGATGCCCTGCTGCAGTCGGCCATCGCCTTAAAGGTGACGATTCTGATTAAAACCAGCGGCATCTACGCCGATACCTCCAGGCTGCGCCGCCTGATGGATGAATATGCCTACGACGAGCTGGCAGTGCTGTGGGACATGCATCATCCTTACCGCGATTTTGGCGAGAGCGCAGATACCACCATCAAAAATCTTGGCGCCTATGTCTGCCATGTTCATCTGCGGGACTCCCTGGAGGACGGCAGCTACGAGCTGATCGGCGAAGGCACCCTGCCCGTCGCCGATATGATGCGCGCGCTGTATTCCATCGACTACGATGGCTTTATCTCCCTGGAGTGGAAACCGGGCTACCTGGAAGAGGTGGACGATCCGGAGATTATTTTCCCTCATTTTGTGAACTATATGAGCCGGTTCGAAAACACCCGGGGCAAAAAGAAAACCCTGTACGACAATACCGCCCATACCGGCCAGTATGTCTGGAAAAAATATGAGCTGATCAACGAGACCTTCCCCCAGGTACTGGACCGTATGGTGGAGGAATTCCCCGACCAATATGCCTTCAAATATACGACGCTGGATTATACCCGTACCTACAGCGAATTCAGGGACGATGTGGATGATTTTGCCCGGGCCTTGATTTCCCTGGGCGTTAAGCGGGGCTCCAAGGTAGCCATCTGGGCAACCAACGTGCCTGCCTGGTATATCACCTTCTGGGCCGCCACCAAAATCGGCGCGGTACTGGTAACCGTGAATACAGGCTACAAAATTCATGAGGCGGAGTATCTGCTGCGTCAGTCGGATACCCATACCCTGGTCATGATCGAGTCCTGTCTGGATTCCAATTATAAGCAGATTATGGAAACCCTGTGCCCGGAGATGGCATCCACCAAGCCGGGTGAGCCGCTTCGGTCCAAGAAGCTGCCCTTCCTTCGCAATGTCATCACGGTTGGTTTCCGGATGAAAGGCTGTCTGACCATGGATGAGGCCATGGACCGTGCGCCGCTGGTGCCCAGGGAAGAGGTGTACCGGATGGCCGCCCAGGTCAGGGCGGACGATGTCTGCAACATGCAGTATACCTCCGGAACCACCGGCTTCCCGAAGGGGGTTATGCTGACCCACTACAACGTGGTGAATAACGGTAAATGTATCGGCGACCGCATGGAGCTGTCCACGGCGGATCGGATGATGATCCAGGTGCCCATGTTCCATTGCTTTGGCATGGTGCTGTCCATGACTTCCTCCATGACCCATGGCGCCACCCTGTGCCCGATGCCTTATTTCTCCGCGAAAAACTCCCTGGCCTGTATCCGGCAGGAGAAAATTACCTGCTTCAACGGCGTGCCTACCATGTTTATCGCCATGTTCAACCACGAGGACTACCGCAAAACAGACTTCTCCCATATGCGCACCGGTATTATGGCCGGATCCGGCTGCCCGCCGGAGCTGATGCGCCGCGCGGCGAGGGAAGATGAAATGCATATGACCGGTATTGTCAGTGTGTACGGCCAGACCGAGTCTTCGCCCGGCAGCACCATGGGTGAATGGACGGAGGATCTGTATCTACGCACCGAAACGGTCGGATCGGATTTCCCGAATGTGGAATGCAAGATTATCGATCCGGAGACCGGGGAAGAGGTTCCGGACGGTGTGAACGGCGAGTTCTGCTCCCGCGGCTACAATACCATGAAGGGCTATTACAAAATGCCCGAAGCCACGGCCGCCACGGTGGACAAGGACGGATGGCTCCATTCCGGAGACCTGGCCTGCCGCGAGAACGGTTATTACAGAATTACCGGCCGTCTGAAGGATATGATCATCCGCGGCGGCGAGAATGTGTATCCCAAGGAGATCGAGGAGTTTATCTATACCCATCCGGCCGTGCAGGATGTTCAGGTCATCGGCGTTCCCGACAAGAAATACGGCGAAGAGGCGCTGGCCTGCATTATCCTGAAGGAGGGCCAGACCTGCACCGAGGAGGAGATGCTGAAATACATCAAGGCATCTCTTGCCCGTCATAAGGTGCCGCGCTACATCAGGTTTGTGGATGCGTTCCCCATGAATGCTGCCGGCAAGATCCTGAAATACAAGATGCGGGAGCAGTATACCGCTGAGCTTGGCCTGGAGAACGCCGCAGGCATCGACACTGCGAAGAGTACGCAGCAGATCTAACACAGGGGACGGTTCTCTGTGTTCACTAAATCCGGAAAACAGGAGGTGATTTCATGAAGCTGCTAACACCGACAATGGAATTCGACCGGGAGATTCAGGCTTTCCGCCGGGAATATCTGAAAAGCGGGGAGTCCATGGATGGCGGCGCCTCCTTGCGGAAGTTTGAGAATACCCGGGACTGGCTGAATCAACTGGACGAGCTGGAATCAGAGTTCATTTTCGTCAGGGAAGAGGATAGGAAGATCGTCGGGCTGATTCAGATTCGCCACCGGCTGAATGAATATCTCAGTCAGTATGGCGGGCACATCGGATACTGTGTGCTGCCATCGGAAAGACGCAAGGGCTATGCGACGCAGATGCTGTCCCTTGCTCTACAGACGTGCAGGACATTGGATATCCGGGATGTTCTGATCACCTGCCTGGCGGGAAATGAAGCCAGCCAAAAGACAATCCTGGCAAACGGCGGTGAATTTGAAGGCGTCGTTTATGAGCCCGAAAGCCGGAGCCGGATCGAGCGGTACTGGATTCATCTGAAATAGGGAATTTTGAGAACCGTCCCCCAAATTCCCTTCCCCGTCCCCAAATTGCCTGAAAAAAGCTCCAATCAGAATTTCTGATCGGAGCTTTTTTGGTACGCACATTCGTTGCCGAGCCGGACCGGGATCTGCCGGAAGGGGGAAAACGGACAGGGATTTATTCTTTCTGGCTTACGGAATACTCTGTGACGCCCAGCACCGTTTCGCCATCGATCTGGGCGGCGCAGGGACGGGAAAAACGCACATGGATCTCGCGTCCTGTGAAGATGCTGACCATATCCGTCCGCTTTACATGTTCGCCCTTGAAGATGGAGGGAAAGACGATCAGGGCTTTCAGCTTGGAACGGCAGTGATACACGACAACGCTCACCCTGTTCTGCGAGCGGTCCTGGTCGGGCGCCATGTTCATTCCGCCTCCGTAGTAGCGGCCCTTCATGGTCGGGGCGATCCATACATGATCAAATTCCTGCTTCTGGCCGTCGATGGTGATCTCGGCGTGACATGGCTTGAAATGGAACAGAAGCCCTTTAATGGCGATTCCGGGATAGTTGATCTTCTTGCCGGGCGTCTTTTCTTTGATCTGATCCGCCACTTCGCAGCAGTAACCGTCGATCCCGAAGCCCATGTTGTTGAGGAAGCGTTTTTCTATCCCCTTCACGCGCACCGTCGGGAGATTTCGGATATATGGATTGATTAGCACCTCATCGCCGGCCTTCTTTCCGATATCTGTGAAGAAATCGTTGCCGGTGCCGCTGCCAAGCAGGTAGATGTTATGACGGAGCTGATCCGGATCGATCGCATTGACAAAATAGTTCAGCGTACCGTCACCGCCGATGAGCACCACTTCATCCTCCGGCGGCAGCGTTTCCAGGAACGCGGCATAGTCTATGCCGCGCGCATCGACAGGCTTGACGTCGTCCGGCAGCTTCGGCCGGATCCCGTTGTTTGCTAAAGAGTTGTATAGATAGTGTTTCATGGCAAATACTCCTCCTGTAGTTAATCAATGTTGATGTGCATCGTTGGTCTTTTCCGAATAGCCATGATGGAAGAGGCGCGCTAGACCAGTCCCAGAACGATCAGAAACTCGCCGAGGCAGTAGGTCAGCATGACCCAGAAATGACTCTTCATGCGGCTCTCCTTGTTAAAACGGACAAAGAACAGACATGAATCCGAAACGAAAAACAGCGCGGCGCCGATGCCTGTGACCGCTCCGGCCAGGTTCTGAAGGCTGCACAGTCTGAAAAGGGCAAAACAGTTCATTGTCCCGTTGATCAGCAGATACAGGAACATCGGGTAGAAAAGCGCCTTCGGCAGATGCTTCCGGAGCCTGGAAAAGATCACGCTGACGAGGCAGACAAAGATAGCGCCGAGCAGTACGATCAGCCAGACAGGCACCCTGGCAAAGACGACGTCGGTGCGATATCCGAGAATAAAGAAAAAATGACTGATCATGAACGCGATCCCGCCAGCCGTGAACCACTTGACGCCATGCGGAATCAGCAGGACGTCGCCTAGCCAGCTGAAGATCAGCGCGAGGACAATCAGGATCTGGACTTTTTCTGTGGCGAGCAGATAAAAGCCCAGCAGTGCGAGCAAAAGGAAAGGCTTGGTGATATTTCGGATCTTTTTGTTGTTCTTATGAGAGGCATAGAGATGGATGGCAGCAGAAAGCGAAAAGATCGTTAAGAAAACGTATTTCATAGGATGGCTCCTCGGGACCGGCCGGATAGGAAAGTGATCCGGGAAAGCGGTGCATTGATCTTTTATTTCGATCATTCCATGGATTAAGCGGGGCAATCAGCTAAGACGATAGCGAAACAAGTCCCCGGCGTCAACAAACGTGACCGGTAAAGCGGGAATCAGATCCTTCAGCCAGTCGGCGGCATATCTCATACCCAGACTTTCCCAATTGTAATGCCCAAGGGAGATCATTGCCTTGCTGTGACCGAGTTCATTTGCATCGCGGATATAGGAAAGAACGGTCCAGTCGATGGTTTCGCCCGGCAAAATCAAGTCAACGCCATCCTCCATATCACCAATAATCTGAACGCTGTATTCTTTGGGCTTTCCGTCACGGCGGCTGGGAGAGGATGCGGACATCATGGGATACAGATGACCGACGATCAGTATTTTTCGGATCATATCATCCGGCCGTCCCACATAGCGGCATCCGTTCATTCCGATGCACCGCATCAGATGATCGGCGACGGCAGAAACACTCATCGGCTGAGGCAATTCAATGAGAAAATGACCAAAGCCGCCGTAGGGTGGGCGAACCGCCTTTGCATAGGGCTTCCATCCCGTATAACGGAGAACACCCTCGAAAATGCCGTCCGGCTGATGAAAATGCAGATGGTCATGGTCCCGCCAGATGACGATCCCATGTCTGGCTAAAAGTGCGGCTTTTTCCTCGTACACGCTGTTGGGAAAGTCTTCAAACCAGCCCGGGCTGTCCTCGGATGTGTAAAAGGTTGGTTCATGGGTGACAATCAAATTCGCGCCAAGCAAGGCCGCCTGACGGATGACTTCGATTGTTGGGGAAATAGCCGTCACAATACCGGTGCATTCCACATCGGGATCACCGCATTTGAAATCATCGCAGCCCTGATAGTCGAACAAAAACGGATGATAGGAAAGAATGGTTTGTATAACTTCGCGAATGGTCATAATTGCGCAGGCTGTCCTTATGCCTTTTTGACGATATGAATGGCGAAGCCCGCCACTTCCTGCTTCAGATAAACCGCATTTAAGGTTCCATCCGGCTTATACTTGGCAGTGTCCATATCGACTTCAAAACCCCGTGCCTTCAGATCCTCCACGGCCTCGACGCAGTCCGCTACAGCCATGGCAATATGGCCGTTCTTTCCCAGATAAGGCGTTTTCATTACCTCGACGGCCTTTCCGGCAAAGACAGAGCTGTTTCCAACCTTCACATTCAAGCCGAAAATTCCGGCAAAGAGGGTGGCGATTTCTTCGGCCTGGGCGGCGTTCTCAGCATTGATGCCAACGTGGGCAAGTTCGTATTTGACTTCAGACATGATGGTCTCCTTTTCAATTCTCGTGGTGTCATAACAGCCTATTCGCTGCAAAAACCGGTAGCGCATGCAGCTGCCGCAGTATGGAAGGGGCGCCTTACCAGATGGAAATCCTCTTTTCGGGGGCGATGTACATCTGATCGGTGCTGACGACATCGAAGGCTTCGTACCATTCGTCAAAGTTGCGGGGAGCCATATTGGCGCGCAGCTCGTTGGGAGAGTGGACATCGCTGGCAAGCAGCAGCTGGATATATTCATCCTTGGCTTTCAGGCACCAGACCTTGGCCCAGTTGATGAAGTAAGCTTTAAAATCAGGATCCGGAAGCGTATGCATGATTTCCAGGGTGACGCCCAGTCCTCCGTTGTCGGCGATGTTTTCACTGACTACCAGCTCGCCGTTTACCGTACCGCCATGGAAGGGAATGCCGTCAAACTGATCGATCATATCTTTGGTCAGGGCATTAAAGGCCTTGAAGTCTTCCTCGGTCCACCAGTTGGCGAGATTGCCGTTTTCATCAAACTTGGCGCCGTTGTTGTCAAAGGCGTGGGAGATCTCATGACCGATCACCGCGCCGATGCCGCCCAGGTTCTCGCTGATGCTCTGATGGATGGAGTAGAAAGGCTTCTGCAAAATAGCAGCCGGGAAAGTGATATCGTTGACAAAGGGATTGTAGCATGCGTTGACCATGTGGCCGGGCATGCCCCAGCGCCTGCGGTCTACGGGCATTGTCAGCTGATCCAGCTCAAACTGCAGACGGATCCGGGAAAGCTTCTTCCTCAGATCGAAATAGGAATCGGCCTCATCGAAGACCAGCGTGGAGAAGAAGGGATGCACCGCATCCGGATAGCCCATCTTGATGGTGATGGTGGACAGCTTGAGGATTGCTTTTTCCTTGGTGGCAGGAGAGAGGAAGGTGTTCTTACTGACACGAAGCTTGTAGGTTTCGATTACCTTTTTAACCAGATTTACCACATCCTGCTTGGCTTCCTCGCCGAAATAGGTGCGGCCGTAATAAACGCCAACAGCCTCTGAGTAAATCTGGGAAGCGGTCTGATAGGCCCGTTTCTGCAGGGTGGGATCCGTAGGAATGCCCATCAGGGCCCGACGGTAGGTGGTGCCGATGGCATACAGTTCTTCGGACAAGAGCGACGTGTGATCCAGTAGCGTCCGGACGTAGGCCCAGTGAAGATATTTTGTGAAGGTCTCCTCGCTGAAATAGCCATTCATTTCCTTAAGAGCCTTTGGATCATTTGCGATAATCACGGAAGGCGCATGATCGCCGAAGAGATCCGAGAGGACCTTCTTCAGATCAAAGGGAGCAGCATAGGCGGCAGCCTCCTCCAGATCCATCGGATTGTACATAGCGACATAGTCGGCCCATTCCACCTGGCTCTTGACCTTCTTGGCGACCAGCGCGTCGAAGGCCAGGGTATCCGCCAGGAACGCCTGCTGTTCCTGTTCGGAAAGAGGCGTCTTGGACAATGCAGATGCCGCCATGCCGGAAAAGATTTCAAGAAGCTGCCCGCCGGCGGGATTTCCTTCCTCGTAGTAGGTGGTGTCAGGCAGAATGATATCCGGTCCCATCACATTCAGGGCGTGCCGGGTGGCGTCCTTCATATCGGTATCCACAAACAACTGCAGGGGCAGACGGATGCCGTCCAGCAAAAAGCCGGCTGCATTTTCGCTCAGATCAGCGGGGCTTTTCAGGGTCAGGATTTTCTCCAGTAGCGGCAGAACGGGGGCGATGCCCTTTTCGTTTCGCTCCTGCACATCCAGCACTTTCTGATAGAGCCGGATGGCATATTTCATCTCGGGAATGTCCGATGTCTTTTCGCCCTTCGCGAAGGCCTCGAAATCGGCCATCATCAGTTTTTCTACATTCTGGTCCAGCTCGGCAAATCCGCCGGCTGTGGGCCTGTCATCCGGAATAACAGCCGTTTTCAGCCATTCGCCATTGACAGCCTGAAAAAGATCGTCCTGAATTCGGACCGTATTGTCGCTCATGTTTACCTCCATTCCGACTAAGGCGCTTTCGGCGCCCGCATCGCTTTATTCTTTTATATGCGGCGCATAAGATCAAATAGCGTTATGATTAACAAAACGCGCCGGGAATGCTTTCATTTCTGTGGGCGGCAGTATCACTGATCCAGCACTTCAACGAGTTCTATCTGGAAGTTCAGCTCCTTGCCGGCCATGGGGTGATTGGCATCGAAGGTGATGGTGGTCTCGTCCTTGGCGGCCACCAGCACGGGAATAGGCTGGCCATAGGCGTTCTGCAGATAAATCTGCTGACCGGCTTCGACGGTCTCGGCGCCGGGCAGATCTTTGATATTGACACTGAAAATCTGCTGCGGATCCGCTTCGCCATAAGCTTCGGAAGGCATCAGATGGACGTCGAGGACCTGACCGACTTCCATGTTTGCGACGGCCTGGTCAAATCCACGGATCATCATCCCGGCGCCGCAAACGAATTCCAGCGGCTCGCCGCGGTCGTAGGAGGAGTCAAACTGTGTTCCGTCGTTGAAGGTGCCTCTGTAATGGGTGCGGCATTTCTTGCCTACATTTTTCCCCTCGATGGGCTCCGGTTCGTGACAACCCGGGCAACCCTCGCAGCTGCCTTCGCATCCTTCGTCATCCTCGTGGCAGGAATGACCCTCGCCATGATGATCGCAATTGGCGCCGGTGTTCTCGAGCTCGCCGCGAAGATAGGCTTCTACGGCTTCGTCCGCGTCTCCGCTTTGGCCTGCGCAAAGCTCGATGCCTCTTTGCTCAAGGGCTGCCTGCGCGCCGCCGCCGATGCCGCCGCAGATCAGCACATCGATGCCTTTGTCCTCCAAAAGGGCCGCCAGAGCACTGTGACCGTTCCCATCGGAACCCATGACCTGAGAGGAAAGGATCTTTCCATCCTCCACCTCGTAGACCTTAAACTGTTCTGTGTGACCGAAATGCTGGAATATATTTCCGTTTTCGTAGGTTACTGCAATTCTCATTGATAAAAGATCTCCTGTCTTTATTAGTAACGAATCATTAACCGTGTTTTGCCGGCAAAGCGGCAAAGCTCAGCATGCGCCTCATAGACTAGATGTAAAGGCACATGTTACTATAACTGAAAAACAGCCAGAATGCAAGTGCCGATGCTCCCTTAGCGCAATTTGTGCCATTAGAGCTATACAGGCCGCCGGTTTTGTGATAAGGGCAACCCGAATAAGCCGTAATGAACCACATACTAAAAGAGCTATTCATTCCTTCGATAAAAAAGGATGAATAGCTCTTTTTTCATCACTTAATTAGATATAGAGATGTTTGAACTGTTTCAGATATTCGATCGTCTTCGCCAGGGAATCATATAGGTTCTCGCCGCAATCATCCTGCTCCCAGACGGCGGCCTCCACGCCCAGTTCATCCGCTGTCTTGAGAATTTCGGCCAGCGGCATCATGCCTTCGCCTGCGCTGACGAAATCGCCGGGGGTCATCTTGTCGCCTTCCTGATGATTCGCGCCGAAGTTTTCCCAGTTGACCATCTCGGTGCGGCCGATCAGCAAATTAGCGGGACGCGTCTTGTAGTCCTTGATGTGAATCAGGCGCAGACGGTTGCCGATTTTTTTCATTTCGGTAATCGGATCCTCGCCGGCGCGCACATCCCAGCCGCAGTCCATCTCGAAATGGACATATTCCGGCGCTGTGTTTTCGATCAGCCAATACAGAATGGGCTTGCCGTTTACAAGCTGATATTCATGATAGTGATTGTGGTAGACCAGCTGGTTGAAACCGTTCTCGATCAGCACCTTGCCCACGTGGTTGTAATGCTCGCACATCCGCATAATATGATCGTAGCTGGTATAGAAATAGATCGGAACCACCAGATTGCGGTTGCCCAGGATCCGGTTGTACGCCATGACGGCCGGCAGGGTCTCGTCATTCAGGTTGCCGATGTGATGGCTTCCGATCCTGGCGCCGTAGGGCTCCAGCATATCACGGAGTTCTTCTGCCGGAATATGATAACCGGTTCCGGGATCTTTCTCGGCATGCGCGTTTGCCGGTTCCAGGTGGCGGAAACCCAGATCCAGGACCTTTTTAATGACTTGTCTTGGGTTTTCGTTCAGTTCTTTCTGCACGCAATGCAGAGAGTACAGTTCCAAGCCTAATTTGAGAGCCATTGCTGTAAAACCTCCTTGCTAACTCAAAAGATAAAACATTCAATCTCTGTTCATTAGATTATATGGATCATATGATCTTATTATATCATCTGGATGTGAAATGTAAAGATATATAATGATACTTTTTGATAATATTTGAGAAAACACGATTGCGCGGCGGGCGTATTCTGGTGGCCCCAAAGGTGTATGGCCTGACAGATCATCGCGCACGAAGCAAAAAATCCAGCAGGGGATGCTGGATTTTAAAAAGTATTATGGAAAATCAGGTAGAGGAGAGCCGCTCGCGGCGTCTTCTGGCGCGGGCGGCATTCTCCATGTTAATAAAATCTCTGATCATATCGACCGTGTCTCGGGCTTTGTCAGGCGGAATCTGCACCATATAGGTGCCTTTTTTCAGCCTGTCGCTCTCTGTTTTGATCAGATCGAGCTGAAGATAAGCTTTTTTGCCTTGTCCGCTGATCCGGCAGGAAAGAAGCTCCTCCCAGGGAATAAAACGGTCCTGATTGTACAGGTAGATGCCGTCTTTTTCCACAAGCCATCTGGCGGAGGAATAGGGGACAAAGCCGAACAGGGCAAAGCACAGTATCAGACAGATCACAATGGACAGCTGAAGAATGTTCAGGCCGGCCCGGGAGAAAATGCAGTATGCCAAAAACAGGAGCATCAGTCCAAACAAAGTGATAAATGCGATTCGGCTGATGCGGCGCGCCTTGCGGGTGTCGTCAAAGCAAACGATGCAGCTTGCCCGCCTGCTTTTGAAATGAGATGCTGCGATACAGTTTCTGATCAGAAAAAATGCGATCAGCAGCGTGCTAAAAATATATATGTACGTCATGATGATTTTAATCGAGCTCTGCCATTCGGTTCCAGAGACGATAGTACATTCCTCCCTTGGCTAAAAGCTGCTCGTGGGTGCCTTCCTCTTCGATGCCGTGCTTGTCCAGCACCAGAATGCGGTCGGCGTCTTGAACTGTGGTCAGACGATGGGCAATGGTCAGTGTGGTGCGTCCCTTGGTCAGATTCTTCAGGCTTTGGGTCACCAGCAGTTCGCTCTCGTTATCCAGCGCGGAGGTAGCCTCGTCGAGAATGAGGATTTTGGGATTCTTCAGGAAAACCCGGGCAATGGAAAGGCGCTGCTTTTGACCGCCTGAGAGTTTGACGCCTCTTTCGCCGACATAGGTATCTAAACCGTGTTCGAGCTTGTCGATAAATTCTGTGGCGCCGGCAAGCCTGGCGGCTTCGAGAATTTCCTCTTCTGTGGCGCCCTGCCTTCCGTATGCAATATTTTCACGAATGGTTCCGCTGAACAGATACACGTCCTGCTGAACCATACCGATGGACTGGCGAAGGGACTTCAGGGTTACTTCCTTTATATCCTGGCCGTCGATCAGGATTTTTCCACTGGTGAGATCGTAGAAACGAGGAATCAGATTGCAGATGGTAGTTTTTCCGCCGCCTGATGAACCGACAATCGCGAGATTTTCCCCGGGACGAATCTTCAGATTCAAATCATGGAGAACCTTGTTGTGATCGTCCGGATATTCAAAATAGACATGCTCGAATTCGATCCCGCCGTCTGTGACCTTCAGCGTGCCGGCGTTTTTGCTGTCCTTTATCTCGATGGGCGTATCCAGGATCTCCAGGAATCGCTCAATACCAGTCATGCCCCGCTGGAACTGCTCTGTAAACTCGACGATTCTTCGAATCGTGGCGATCAGGGTGGATACATAGAGAATATATGCCACCAGGTCGCCGGCATTGATGAGACCGTTAATCAGGAACAGGCCGCCGGCCACAATAACCACCGTGTACATCAGACCATCAAAAAGCCTGGTGGATGTGCCGAAGGTGGCCATGGCGTAATAAGATTTCTTCTTGATCCGCTGGAAATCCAGGTTGCCCTGTTCAAACTTCTTCTTTTCCTCGTCTTCTGCGGTGAAGGCTTTGACGACCCGCTCGCCGAGCAGGCTGTCTTCGATGGCGGCGTTCAGCTCGCCTACCTGGAAACGCTGGGCTTTCTGGGTAGCCCGCAGCCAGTGGTTGATCTTGACGGAGACGAAAAACATAAGGGGAAGCCACATGAATATCAGCAGCGTCAGCGAGAGAGATGATTTCGCCAATATAATAAAGGAAACGACTATCTTAATAATGGCGATGTAAAACTCTTCGGGGCAGTGGTGCGCGAATTCGGTGACATCGAAAAGGTCGTTGGTGATGCGGCCCATGATCTGACCGATTTTATGATTGCTGTAGTAAGTCCCGGATAAACGCTGGAGATGATCAAAGGCGGCCCTGCGCATATCGGTTTCAATATACACGCCCATGATATGTCCTTGAGACTGCATGTAAAAGTTGGCTCCGGCATCCACCAGGCGAAGCGCAACATATAAAAGAGCCAGCCGGACAACGATCTCCACCGTTAAGGGGGCGGCTGTTCCCATGGCTGAGTTGGTAAGCCTGCGCATGATCATGGGAAGCGCAATGTCACAAAGCGTGGTAAGGGATGCGAAAAACAGATCCAAAACCAGAAGCAGGCGATACTTCTTAATATAAGGAAGAAATCGCTTGATCAAAGCAGGGGAGCTGTAGGTCTGTTCGCCGTGTTTTAAATCGGAAGTAACTTTCATAGACACCTTCTTTTGAAATGCCCACTTTGGGGACGGTTCTAAAAGCAGCATAAGATCTGTAATCAGAAAATGCTTCGTTAAGAAGCGGGTTGTACGTAGAAGCAAATAAGAGTATAGCATAATCACACGGACGAAGGGAAGAGGAATAAAAAGATTTTTAAAAGAAGTTAAAAAAAGACTTGACAATTTAAAGAGAGTGTGGTAAATTACATAAACCGCACAGAAAAAGCAGTTGCTTTGAAGAACGGTCAGAGCTAATCTTAAGAGAAGATCGGTTCTGAAGGGTCAGATATGAAATTTCAAGATTTTTTAAAAAAGTTCTTGACAATTAAACCGTATCGTGATATCCTATACAAGCTGTCCGAAACGAACAGCCTTATTAAAGGGCGCTGTGCATGAAAACAGTACAGCACCATGAACCTTGAAAATCGAACAGTATAACATCATCAAGAAAAGATGTTAAGAACAAACGGATGGCAGGTCGAAAGACCTGACAGACGGAAAATGTTCCGACAATTCTTTAAACTTAAAAATTCTGGATGAAAAGCAAAAGGTCT
>JAGBND010000087.1 GCA_017634575.1 Bacillota bacterium | reverse complement strand
TTTCTTCGGAACGAGCATCGACAACAGTTCCCACACAGGTATTGTGGAGAAGGTGGATGGCTCGAAGGTTTACACCATTGAAGGCAATACCAGCGACCAGGTGGCAAGGCGGAGCTATGCGCTGAACAACAGCCGTATCCTCGGTTACGGTCGCCCTGCGTATGATGGGGCTTCGGTTATGCCTGTGACACCTGCCCAGCCCACCACCAAATACTACCGCGTCCGTAAGACCTGGGCAGATAAGTCCTCGCAGATCGGGGCCTTTACAGTTTTCCAAAATGCCAAGAACTGTGTGGACGCCAACCCCGGCTACGCCGCTTTCGATGATAACGGCAACCAGGTTTATCCCACGATTCAAACGGCTTTCACTCCGTACCTCGTCCGGATCATCATCTCTGATCTGAACTACCGGAAGGGCCCGTCTACTTCCTACGCCTCCTATGGCTACATCGAACCCGGTGTGTACACCATCGTCGATGAGGAGAATGGCTGGGGCCTGCTGAAGGCATATGCAGCCCAGCGTAACGGCTGGATCAGCCTCGCCTACGCCAAGAAGATTTGACCTTTTGAGGGGGAGCCTAACCGCTCCCTCTCGCCTTTTTCCATTGATAATACTTGTCATTACTGCCCGATTTCTGTGGCTCTATTCGCCAGAATTTTCGTTCAAAAAGACCCGCAGATTTCAGCCTTATATAAGGTAGAAAGATCGAAAAACCTCTTGATATGTGTCCCAGAAAGAGTGATGTATAGACCTGCCCCAAGGGGAAAGAACCGCGCAAGACGGCGCGGAAAAACAGCGGAAACGCTGGAAAGGAGATCAGAATGGATAAGATAAAAACTGCGGCCTACTGCCGCGTGAGTACAGACAAAGAAGCGCAGGAGGGCTCCTACGAGCTGCAGGAGCAGTACTTCACCGAACTGATAACCTCTAACCCTGCCATGGAGCTTGTGGGCATCTACGGCGACAAGGGCAGGAGCGGGCTGAAGAAAGTCGGACGCCCCGGACTGCAGCGCCTTCTGGAAGATTGCAGAGCAGGAAAGGTTCAGCTGATACTCACAAAGTCCATTTCCCGCTTTGCCCGCAACATGGCAGAGTGTGCGGAGATGATCAGGGAACTTCGCTCCCTTGGCGTAAACATCCTGTTTGAAGAGCAGGACATTGATTCGCAGGATACAGCGGGCGACCTCGTTCTGAACATTTTTGCCGCCATCGCTGAAGAGGAGAGTCATAGCATCAGCCAGCACGCACTCATGGCGCATGAGCAGTACGTCCTTGAGGGCAGACCCTTCGGCAGGATTTCTTACGGTTACAAGAACGGCGGGAATCACCAATGGGTCATTAATGAGGATGAAGCCCCGCTGGTCAGAAAGGCTTTCGAGATGGCGGATGCAGGAAAGAGCTACGCAGAAATTCGAAGAACGCTGAATGAGATGAGCAACATTACCTGGCGGCAGAGCCGCCTGAAGTACCTGCTGACGAACGTGGTCTACAAGGGGGATTACTACTCCCATAAAACAATCTGCATTGTCCCTGGACAGCAGGTTGAAAACAAAGGCTATCGGGACAGGATTTACATCGAAGAGCATCATGAAGCAATTGTGAGCCCGGAACTGTTCGATCGGGTGCAGGAGCGGATTGCTGGCGGAGCCATGAACAGGAGGAGCGCATGAGAACAGTAACGAGAATTGAGCGGCCTGAGGTTGAATCCCGCAAACGGGTCGCCGCCTACTGCCGTGTGAGCACAGACCATGAGGCGCAGATGGATAGCCTGGAAAACCAGATGGCGGCATTCAATATGCGCATTGCCATGCATCCGGGGTGGGAGCTTGCGAACCTGTACGTGGACGAAGGCCTGAGCGGTACGAGCATGAGGCAGAGAGTGCAGTTCAGACAGATGATCGAGGACTGCAAAGCCGGACTGATCGATTACATCATCACCAAGAGTGTGAGCCGGTTTGCCAGAAACACGGTGGACACGCTGACAACGGTAAGGGAGCTGAAAAAGTACGGTGTGGAGCTGTACTTTGAGAAAGAGAAAATTGACACAGCGGATTCTCTTTCGGAGATGATGCTGACCATCATGGCATCCTTCGCGCAGGAGGAAAGCCGGAGCATATCGGAAAACGTCAAGTGGGGGATCCGGAAGCGGTTTGAAGCTGGGGAAGAGGTCAAGGTTCCTCTTTACGGATTCTACCATACGGACGATCAGCTTTTCCTGATCCAGAAGGACGAGGCGGCGGTTGTGAGAGAGGTTTTCGAGCGGTTCGTGCATGGGGAGATGCCGCAGAGCATTCTGAACGACATGATTGCAAGAGGGGTAAAACCGCCTGCCGGAAACTGCTGGAAGCGGCTTCAGCTTGATCGGATGATCAAAAACGAAAAATACGCCGGTGATGTGATCCTCCAGAAGACCTACGTTGAGAACCACCTCACCCACAGGCAGATCCGCAACAGGGATGAGAAGGTTACAAAGTACCATGTGAGAGACGCCCATGCGGCCATCGTGGACCGGCACATGTTCGACCAGGCTCAGAAGATCATGGCGATGCGGAACGTTGCGATTGGAAACAGCACCTACCCTTACGGCGATATACTCCACTGCCCGCATTGCGGAAAGGTACTCACCCACGGCAGCCTGAACAATTTTTACTACGACGGCGAGAAGATTCAGAATGGCGGCTGGGGATGCTACGGAGCTGAAGGCTGTGGAAGCTACCTGCTCATTCAGAATCGACTGGATGAGGCGGTGATCGCGGCCTTTGAAGAAAAGTACGGCGAGAGGAAGGAGCGGGTCGATTACTACTGGCTGGATGACACGGTGGAGAGTATCGAGCTGGACGAGAGAACCGTGACCATCCGCTGGAAGGACGGGGATGCGAGTACCGTTGAAATGGATTTCTCTGAAGGCCGGTACACACCTTCCGCCTACGCTGACTTTTACAACGAGTTTCTTGACCGCATCAGGAGCGGCGAGAAGAAGAACAAGTACAAGAACCTGATGGGGCTGAATATGGAGGACTGAGATGAAGATTACAAGAATTGCGGCGCAGAGAGAGCATACAAAGACAAGGGTCGCGGTGTACTGCCGCGTGAGCACCGATAAGGACACACAGGAGGACAGCCTGGAAATGCAGGAGGCTGCGTACAGGGCCCTCATAGACCTGAACCCTGACTTGCAGCTTGTGGGCGTATATTCGGACATCATCTCAGGCATGAGCGCCGAGAAGCGGCCGGATTTCATGCGGATGGTGATGGACGCCATGTCCGGAAAGATCGACCGCATCCTCTGCAAGAGCGTCTCCCGCTTTTCCCGCAACGTCGCTGAGTGTAAGAAGTACACAGACATGCTGAGAACCAGGAACGTGACTGTGGAATTCGAGAAGGAAAACCTGAGAACGGATGACCCGGCCAGCTCCTTCCTCTTTTCTCTCATGTCCGCCATAGCGGAGAATGAGAGCCGCAGCATTTCCGAGAACGTAAAATGGGGACAGCGGGAGAGGGTGAAGCGCGGCGAGTACAACCTCGGCAACAACCGCATCCTCGGATACGACACTGTTGACGGCAAGCTGGTACCGAATGAGGAAGCGTGGATCGTGAGAGAGATTTTCCAGGCATACGCAGACGGAGAGATTGTCGGAAACATCAGAAAAAAGCTTGCAGAGCGGGGTGTGCTGACGAGAAACGGCACGCCTCTTTCTATAGGCGGGATCCGATACATGCTTACGAATGAAACTTACCGGGGCGATAAGCTCCTGCAAAAGACACATCCCAAGGACCTGATCACAAAGCGGCCTGATCCGAATGTGCCGTTTGAGAGCAATTACCTTGTGGCTGACCATGTCGCCATTGTGGATGATGAGCTGTGGAACACGGTTCAGGCAAGGCTGAAGGCAAATGAAGAAAAGATGGAAGCGTCCGGAAACCTCAACGGGAAGAGGCACTTCCTGTACGGGAAGCTCTTCTGCGCCGACTGCGGGAGTTTGATGCTGAGGCGTACCGTTACCGGCTACAAGGGTGTAAAGTACAAAGCCTGGAATTGCAAGGATCGGCAGCAGGGTGCGACGGGGAACGGCTGCAGAATGCGGATCTTGAAGGAAGAAGAGCTGCTGAAGGAGATCAGCCAGCAACTCGGCTGGGAAGAGTTCGATGAAGCGCGGTTTCTGGCAGAGGTCGAGCGCGTGGATGTGGGAACGGAAGAGATCAGGATTACGCGGAAGAAGGCGGCATGATGTGCTGGCCCCTCCGCATTCACTGCCCACCTGTCCGGTTTTCAAGAGAGATTGAAGGCTGGGCGGGTGGGCTTTTTTTTGTTGCAGGCGTTCTCCGTTCACAGAAAATTCAGACTCTGGAAACGAAAGAAATCTTGCTATTGCTGGCTTCTTGACGTATAATCTATTCGTGATTTTATGCCCTGAGATAGGATGCGGGAAGGAGGTGCGCCGGGATGAATGAGGTGTTTGACATATCAAAATTTGATGAATACCGCGAGGATAATCGGCTGGAAGTCAAACGCGCAAAGGACAAACTGCCAGATTCACTGTGGGAAACATATTCTTCTTTTGCCAACACGGAGGGTGGCTGTATAATTCTTGGCGTCAAAGAGCGAGAAGATAAGTCCTGGTACACAACCGGCCTGAAAGACATCTCCAAGCTACGGAAGGAATTCACAGATATCATCCACAATCAGAACAAAGTTAATGTGCCTCTCGTAAGCGATAATGACATCATTGATTACGAAGTCAATGGTGATGTGATCCTTGTGATCAAAGTGCCAAAAGCTCGGAAGGAAGAGAAACCTGTCTACATCAATAATGATATATGGAACGGTACATACCGCCGGGATGGTGAGGGCGATTATCGGTGTTCAAGAGAAGTTGTCCTGGCAATGTTGCGTGATCAGACCGAAGAATCGCCGGATATGAAGGTTCTGGAGAACAAAGAGGTCAAAGACCTTAATCAGGATAGCATAAAGTCGTACAGGATGCGGTACAATGCTTCCCACGAAGGGCATCTCTGGACGAGCCTGCCTGACGATGAATTTCTCGTGCAGATCGGTGCTGCGAGCGATGAAACGACCGACAATCGGATTCATCCCACTGTCGCGGGGCTGCTGATGTTTGGAAGCTATCACAGGATAATGCGGGAGTTTCCAAGTTTCCTTCTCGACTACTACGAGATGACTGATCCCGCTTTACGTTGGACAGACAGACTTTCCTCACACAGCGGGGACTGGTCTGGGAACGTTTATGATTTCTATAACAAAGTCTATCAGAGAATTGCAGTAGACCTAAAAAAGCCATTCAAACTTGATGGGATATACCGCGTTGATGACACGCCTGTTCATGTTGCAGTGAGAGAAGCAATGGCGAACTGCCTGTCGAACGCTGATTACTTTTTGCCGGAATGCGTAAAGATCAAGAAATATCCAGACCGGATTGTATTGGAGAATCCCGGAACGATTCTGCTTGGGAAGAAACAGATGTTGCGGGGAGGAAAATCCAGACCTCGGAACAAGGTCATCTTAAACATGCTCAATTATATCGGTGTTGGCGAACGTGCTGGCAGTGGCGTGCCGAATATCTATTCCATCTGGGATCAGGAGGGTTATGTTGAGCCTACTGTAGATGAATTGAGCGGGCGCGAAGGAACAATAATCACCGTGGTTACCCTTCCCTTGGTGAAGAAGGATCAGTCCCACAATCAGTCCCTTTCTGAAAAAGGAACCGAAAAAGGAACTGATCAAGGGACCAAAAAGAATGAGGAAATTTCAAAGCGCCTAGAAGCTGTTTTTGATTTGATAAGACAGGAGCCGACAATATCCCAAAAGAGCATAGCGGAAAAACTGGGGATCAGCTTGAAACAAGCAAAAAATGCTACAGAGCTTTTAAAGCAACAACATCGTATACATCGCGAAGGCTCTGCACGCAGTGGCAAATGGATAATTGATTAAATACTTGCCCACTTACTTCCTTTTCCAGAGGGAAGCCATCCTTCCCGGTTGAATACGGAGTGAGTGGGCATTTCTTGTTTCTTCCTTACAAAAACCGCCTTACCCTCTTCCAATGTGCGGAATTCTGAGCTACCTTTTTGTCCTGAAAAAACACGGCGCAGATAGCCGAAAGAAGTGGAGGACAAGTACATGACAAGTCTTACATGGGTAAAGCAGGTTACCGGCATCGGGTTGAGTCTTATGAGCCCAGAAGCTCAGAAGGAACGGATGGCTCGTGTGTTTAAGAATGACGAGATCAACGGTCCTGCGCTGGCGCAGCTCATTGATGAATGCAAGACGAGCGCGGCGCTGTTCCTGTCAGAACATAATGTAATTCTCGGCGCGGCGGATGCTCACACAATCTGCGAGATGCTGAATATGATCGATGGAAAGCAGATCGTCGCAAACATGGCGGAGGAAACGGATGCCGCCTGGCTCCTGGAACTGAAGGAGCATGTGGACAACGCGACGCTGAATATAGAAATGCTGAAGACGCTGTGAGGCGCTGTCGGCATTGCCGTCATTGACCGGCATAGAGCCGGAGAAGTATAATAGCTCCGCAGGCGGAGAGACTTCAGAAAGGAGGATGGACGCATATGGATCTGCTGCAACATAATAAAATCGCCTACGATGCCGTAGTCGAGCATCTGAAACATTCCGACCGTACCTGCGTCATCCATCCGACCGGAACTGGGAAGTCCTACATCGCCCTCCAGTACATAGAAGATCACCCGGATGACAGGGGTCTGTACATAACGTCCGTCGCCACCAACCTTCTCGAATTCTGGGATAAGGTGGAGAAGCTCGGCTCTTATCGCATGGTGCTGAACCTTTCCGATATCCCGCGCCACGTCGGTACCGGCAAACGCGGAGACCTTGATGGCATTGTGGATGAGGATGACGAGGAAGTAATCGATGATGAAGAGCGAAAGGACCTGCTGAAACGAGCAACGGAGATTGACGAAAGCCATCTGACCGGACCTGTACTTCAGTTTTCTCTCTACGCCGGTCTTCAGGATCTGCTTCCCAACTTCGATTACATAATCATCGATGAATTTCACAGGGCGGGTGCCCGGCAGTGGGAAGCCAGGGTAAAGCATCTGCTGGGGGATAATCCGAAGGCAAAGATCATCGGTTTCTCCGCTACGCCGATGCGCATGGACGGCCGCGATATGCGTGAACTGTTCAATAATGATGTTGCTTCCGAAATGCATCTGAGCGACGCAATCGCCAATCGCCTCCTTCCGCTGCCGGTCTACTGGATCGGCATGATCGAGTTTGATGAGATAGACGAGGAAGGCAAGGTAACTGAAAAGAAAAAGCAGAATTACACCAGAATCGCAAAGCGTCACCTGGAAGCCGGGACCGGGCTGAGGGAGGCATTTCAGCAGGCGCTGACAGCGGAGAATGCACAGCGCGGCAAGTTCATCATCTTCTGCCGCACGATCCAGAACATCCGGACGCTAAAAAGGATGAGCGATGACTGGTTTGGCTGGGCAGGCGAGGTTCATAGGTACGAGATGCATGTCCAGGACAGGAACGGCTTTTCAGATTTTGCCGCTGATGATTCCGATTGCCTCCGGCTTCTCTTTGTGGTCGATATGCTGACGGAGGGTGTCCATATGGATGATCTTGATGGCGTGATCATGCTGCGGCCTACCGAATCGGAGCGCATCTTCTTCCAGCAGTTGGGAAGGGCACTGGCAGTGAGCACCAAGCGTGAACATCCTCTCATCTTCGACATTGCCAGCAACGCTGCGGCCATGCGGGGCGGGATGGACTTCATCAAGGGTGTCGGAAGGGAAATGGACCTGGATGATGAGGAGATGGAAAAGTTCTTCCATATCACCACGGAAGCTGCCGATTTCATTGAGCACCTGAGAGAATCAGAGTTTGATTATGACGGTGCACTGCAGCAGTTCTTCAATGAGAACGGACATCTGTACATACCCGCAGGCTACAAGGTAGGAGAGCGGGACGTTTACGACTACTACTGCAAGGTCAGGGGAAGAAAGAATCAGCTGTCGGACTGGTCCAGAAAGCACTATGAAGCCATGGGCATGGACTGGGATATCACAAGCCGGTGGATGAAAGGTTTCTGGGCAGCCGAACAATACTTCTCGGAACACGGGAATATAGATGTGTCCAGCACGCTTGGGAAATACCATGACGTCTGGCTGTACGATTGGCTGAATCAGAACCGCATGAGCCGGGAGAGCCTGTGCGAAAGACAGATCATGATGCTGGATTCCCTCGGCATGGACTGGGTAATCCACGACCGCTGGGAAGACAATTTCAGGGAGCTTGAACGGTTCAAAGAACAGTACGGCCACACCGATGTTCCCGGCACACATCCGCTGGCGAAGTTTGTGGCTGGTCTCCGGAAGAATCCGCTGGATCCGGAGAAGAGAGAGCGGCTCGATGCACTTGGCTTCGACTGGGATGGTCGGGCAAGTCGGAGCCGGAACGCATGGAGAGCTGGAACCGCACATGCAAAGGATTTTTATAATGAGCACGGGGATCTGAAAGTGCCCAGGAACTATGCTTGTTCCGACGGGTACAAGCTCGGCAACTTCCTGAAGAGGATAAAGCGGGAAGGGAAGCTGGCAGAGTTGATAAGAGAGATACTCCCTGCCTCCGATCACAGCCTGTGAGGGACGCTCACAACGGGTGAAGGCAGGAAGGGAGTAAGGCAGAGCCTCGGAAGGTTCACCCCTAATATGGGAAAAGTTCTAATTTAGCAAATAGAATTCCACTGGGAGTCGCTACGGCGGCTCCTTTTTTGCGCTTATCATCTGTTACAAAGGGAACTTCATCCGTTACTAAAGGATATATCATCTGTTACTACTGGAACCTCATCCTTTACTAAAGAAAAAGGCGGTATCCCCCATCTGTTACTAAGGGAGATACCATCCGTTACTAACAATAATCGGCAACAGGAAAAAATAATGCTTCGTCATGTTATCTGTTACCACCTCGAAAGCCAATGCACATGCAACCTACCTATAGACTTCATGGGTATATTACGAAAGACGGTAATGGTAGAGGTAGAAGCAATGCATACATAAGAGAGCGGAAAGCTATCGATGTTGGGATGGACATTTTTGATCGGGGTCTGTGTCTGCCAAGCGATAACAAGATGACACCAGATCAGCAGGATGTAATCATTGAGGTAATCCACAGGTGTTTTAGATAAAGAAAGGGTAAATATGCGATTACAGCGAAAACGTGGGTTTTATGAAAAATACGTTAAACGCATTTTAGACATCATTTGCGCGTCCTTAGCTATCATAGGCTTTTCTTGGCTTTATCTTGCTATCGCTGTAATTGTACGAATAAAGATGGGAAAGCCGGTCATCTTTAAGCAGCCCCGTCCGGGTATGATTGATCCAAAGACTGGAAAAGAGCGAATCTTTGACATGTACAAGTTCCGTACTATGACGGACGAACGGGATGAAAACGGGAATTTGCTCCCTGATGAGGTTCGCCTAAATAAGTTTGGCCGTGCTTTGCGCGCTACCAGCCTTGATGAACTCCCAGAGGCCTTTAACATCCTGTTAGGGTCGATGAGTTTGATAGGGCCCCGCCCCCAGCTTGTCCGAGATATGGTCTTCATGTCTGATGAACAGCGGATGAGGCATACGGCGAAGCCAGGCTTAAGTGGTTTGGCACAGGTTAAGGGGCGGAACGCTATCACCTGGGAAGAGAAGTTGGATTGGGATCTAAAGTATATAAAACATGTGAACTTCTGGGGCGATGTAAAACTGGTTTTTGAGACAGTAAAGGTAGCGCTGGTAAAGCATGAAGGCATAACTGATGGGGAGAATGCAACGGCATTAGACTATGGTGATGCGTTGCTGAAAGCAGGAAAGGTGTCTAAACCGAGATATGACGCAGAGATGGCTCACGCAAGAATTCTAATTGAAGAGCATGAGAAAGGGAAATCGTGATGGCAGGGGTAGTTGCTTTCAAACCTATTTATTTACCACAGAATAAGGGCTTGGGAAATGCACTAAAAGAAGCTCTTGCCAATTGCTCTAATAACCTTGTCGCTCGGATGGATAGTGACGATATATCTGCTCCGTATCGCTTTGAGAAACAATTAAGTGTTTTTGCTGACAACCCTAAAGTGGATATTGTCGGCGGCAGTATCACAGAGTTTGTTGGAGCTCCGGATAATATAACGGGTGAGAGACAAGTCGAGCTGGAAGATGCGGAGATAAAGAAGGATATGCGCAAAAGATGCGCAATGAACCATGTTTCAGTGATGTATAAGAAGGATGCAGTTCTGGCATCAGGAGGCTATCTTGACTGGTATTATAACGAAGACTACTACCTGTGGATAAGAATGTTGGAAAACGGATGTAGATTTGCGAATGTGCCATATCCGTTGGTAAATGTGCGCACTGGCGCTGACATGAGCGCAAGACGGGGAGGATGGAAGTACTTTAGAAGTGAACAGACTCTTCAAAAGTATATGCTCGATAAAAAGATAATATCCTTCCCCCGATATGTGCATAATGTGGTGCTCAGGTTTGGTGGTGAATTTATGGCACCGAATTCTGTTCGTCAACTTGTTTACAAGGTAATACGAAAAGAGCATAAGCCAACAGCAGTGAGTGAAGCACTTATATCGCAATCAACGAAGAAAGAAAAAGTTGAGTATCCTCCTTTTTCAGTTGCAACTTCCGTGTACGGAAAGGACAACGCAGAGTGGTTTGATATTGCCTTAGACAGTATTATTGTACAGCAAACCGTCAAACCTTCTGAAGTAGTGCTCGTGGTAGATGGCCCCGTCCCACAAGAGATACAAACAGTAATTGATAAATATACAGAAATATGCCGTAATATTCGGGGGGGGTACAGCTCAAAGTAATTCGATTTGAGAAGAACAGAGGATTGGGTGAAGCTTTAAAGACCGCAGTTGAAAATTGCAGCTATGAATTAATTGCAAGGATGGATAGTGATGACATAGCTGTTTCGAACCGATTTGAGTTGCAATTATGCGCATTCATGGGGCATCCTGATGTTTCTATCAGCGGCGGTCAAATAGAAGAATTTATTATCACCCCTGATGAAGTGGTTGGGAAAAGAAAAGTCCCACAAACTGATACTGAATTAAAAGAATATATGAAAAGACGCTGCCCTTTCAACCACATGACGGTCATGTTTAAAAGGTCAGATGTGCTTCAAGCAGGCAATTATCAGGATTGGTTTTGGAATGAAGATTATTACCTCTGGATTCGAATGGCTTTGAAAGGTCAAAGGTTTGCAAATTTGCCAGAAACACTTGTCCATGTTCGTGTTGGCTCGGATATGTACGCACGGCGCGGCGGCGATAAGTATTTTAAGAGTGAAATAGGAATTCAGAAACTAATGTTGGATAATCATGTGATCGGGCACATGACATTCTTCGCAAACTGTGGTAAGAGATTTGTTGTGCAGAAAATGTTACCGAATAAGCTTAGAGCTTGGGTTTTTAAGCGGTTTGCTCGAAGTAAAGGATAGATAGCAGAATGAAAAAAATTGCAGTCATTATCCCTAATTATAACGGATTTTCATATTCAGAGAGATGCTTCAGGGCACTCGAAAACCAGACTTTCAAAGACTTTGAAGTATGTGTTATTGATGACTGCTCGACAGATGATTCCTACGCGAAGCTGAAAGAATATGAAGAACGCTCTCCATTATGCATAAAAATATTGCGGTCTCCAAAGAATATGGGCCCTGGACACTCCAGAAAAGTAGGCATAGAGGCCACAGATAGTGAGTGGATTGCATTTTGTGATATAGACGATTGGTATGATGAGGATTTTCTAGAGATACAGCTGGAGAATGCAGAGAAATCAAATAGCGAACTTGTGATGTGCGATCACAAGTATGCATACGGAAATGGTACAACTGTGAAGTCTGGCGCAACAGACTTGTGTAGGTTAATTCCAACCTCAACAGAGAAAGTTTTAGCGTATGCAAAAATGTCTCTGTGTAGGTTACTTGCCAAAAGGGAGTTATTTAACGGAGTAACTATACCGGAAATATATTATGGAGAAGACGCACCAGTAACGATCCAACTTATAGCAAATGCTCAAAACATATATGTTGATTATGAGGCACACTACAATTACTTGATACGCGAAGGCTCTGCATCAGCCAGTATTAATCCCAGAGCATCAAAGGATTATCTTCTGGCGTATGATGTGATCCAAAATGCGATAGCAGCTTCCTTTCCAGAGGAGTGCTCGTTCATAGGGACAAACATGATTCTCTATGGGACTACGCTGATTATGCTCAAGGGCGGTAGAGATTTTAGTTCCATTAGAAGAATTGTTACTGACTTTGAGAAGATCTTTCCAGAGTGGCATACAAACAAATACATGAAGTTGTTGGATAGCAAAAAGAAAGCCTACCTTTGGGCTTTGAGGCATAGGCTGATACTTGTTTGCAAAGGCTATGCAAGACTACATGCATACCTGATATCAAAACAGGCGAGAGGGTAATGATGAGACGCATATTAGTACTGTCGACAATGTGCTCAAGGCAATACTATGAAAAGCTAAGTGCTATGAGGACTAAACCGACATTGGATACACAGCAAAAGTTTATGACCAGTATTGTGGAAGGATTAGCCCAACAGGATGATGTCAATATGGATTGTATTTCTGTCGTGCCTATTTCCAGAAGCAATTATCCGGAAAGTGTTTACAAGGAACACAGCGAAACAATTGATGGTATCAACTATCTCTATGTTGGCTTTAGAAATTTCCCAATAATTAAGAACCTTACTGCTGCCAGCGCAATGAAAGCTGCTGCAAAGAAATACTATAGTCAGCATAAAGGGGAGGAAATACTGGTCTTAGCAGATGGCCTTACTGTCGAAGTTTCAGAGGCAGCAATGTGGCTGAAAAAGAAGGGTATTCAGGTAACAGCTATTGTTACTGACATTCCCCTGATCGCTGAAACCATGGGAAGTTCAGGTGGCTTGCATGGAATGTACAGCAGGCTTTATGGAGAGAAAGCAAACAAGCTTCTGCTCCAATACGATAAATACATCCTACTTTCTGAGCATATGAATGAGGTCGTTAATCCTGAAAAGAAGAAACCCTACATGCTCATGGAATGCATTGTGGACGAGCACATGTTTGATGATACTGAAGATGCTACGCCTCTCGACAGACCGGCCGTGATGTATGCTGGGAAATTTTACAGAGAATGCGGAATTGTTGAACTCGCTAAAGCAGCTTTGGCTCTAAAGGACGTTTGTGATATTTGGCTGTACGGCGGTCACGGAGATTGCACAGAAAAGCTGGAGGAATTGGCAAAAAGAACAGATAATCTTAAGATACATGGAATTGTTCCGCTAAAAGAGATATTAAAGTTGGAAAAAGAATGTACCTTATTGATTAATCCGCGTTTTGCTGAAGAAGAGTTCTCAAAGTATTCTTTTCCTTCAAAAACAGCTGAGTATATGCTGTCAGGCACACCGGTACTAATGTGTAAACTGCCTTCATTGCCGGAAGAATACCTGCCATACGTGTATATCATCAATGGAAATGAAATTGTCCAGAGTATTCGAAGCGTTCTTACGAAAACAAGTGAAGAGTTGAAAATAAAAGGCCAGGAAGCCAGGAAATTTATAAAAAATAAAAAGAATAAGACATATCAGGCTGAGAGAATTATGAGATTCCTTGGCAAATAATGGAGATAATTGGA
>JAGBND010000086.1 GCA_017634575.1 Bacillota bacterium | reverse complement strand
CTTTTGCACCTGGAAAAGGTGAGAATCGGCGGCCGTATTGTAAATAATTTAAAAGTTTCCTTTACCGATGGCGAGATCGTCGATGTTTCTTATGAAGGCTCCTCGGAGCTGGATAAGAATCCTGTGCAGGAGCAGTTAAAGGACGCAGGCGTGTCACTGATCGGACTGGGATTGAATGTATCGCTTCTGGAAAATCTGTCAAAAATGGACGGATATGTGCCTGAGGTAATCCGGCGCAAAAGCGCGCTTTCTCTGGAACTGGGAGAAGATGTCGTCGGGCTGATTGAATACAGCAAAATTGGACGTCTTAGCTCGGTGAAGTACAATGGACAGCTTTCGGATGTCATTCGAGAGGGATTGTTTATGCCCATCGGTTCCGATGTCATGAATATCCCCTTAATGAAGCTCTATCAGCAGGAGGCTTTGGATGCTCCCGCTGAAAAGGACGTTGTGGAAACTGCGGAAGATATTCCTGCAAATGAAGCAGCTGAGGAACAGGCATCCGAAGACGCGGCGGGAACAGAAGAGGGTTTGCCTCAGGAGATTATTGAATGAGCGATCATGTGTATGATGTCGTTATTATCGGAAACGGACCGGCAGGGTGCAGCGCGGCGATATACGCCGGCAGAGCCAGCCTGAATGCGCTGCGTATTGAAATGGGATTCCCTGGCGGACAGGTGCTGAACACCAGTGAGGTGGATAACTATCCCGGCCTTCCGGAAAAGGGAGGCATGGAGCTTGCCGATGCTTTTTACGAGCATAGCGCCAAGTATGGACTGGAAGAAAAAATGGAGCAGGCCCTTCGCATTGAAAATGCGGATGCGCCTGTGAAAACGGTGGTTACGGATGGCGGTTCCTACCAGACAAAAACCGTGCTGGTGGCAGCCGGCGCTCATCACCGGGTTTTAGGCGCCGAGGGCGAGGATGTTTTTACAGGTCGGGGCGTCAGCTACTGCGCCACCTGTGACGGCGGCTTTTATCACGGCAAGACCTGCCTGGTGATCGGCGGTGGAGATACGGCGATTTCCGATGCCTTGTATCTGAGCCATATCTGCGAGCATGTTTACCTGGCAGTGCGCCGGGGAGAACTGAGAGCGACCGGCCTGTATGCGAAGGCTGCAATGGCTGCGGAAAACCTGACCATCCTGTGGCATACAGAGGTTAAGAAAATCTACGGAGATAAAAAGGTCTCCGGCGTCAGCCTGATTAACAACCAGACCGGCGAGACCAGCGAGCTTGCGCTGGACGGCGTTTTTGTGGCCGTGGGCATCAGCCCCTCCAATGACCTGCTGAAGGATCTGGTCAAATTGGATGAGGGCGGTTTCGTATATACCGATGACTATATGGAAACCTCCGTGCCGGGTATCTTTGCGGCCGGCGATGTGCGGGTAAAGACCCTTCGGCAGATCGTTACCGCAGCTTCAGACGGCGCTGTGGCCATTACAGGCATCCAGAAATATCTGAATTCCTGATCGTTGTTCACATTTTGTTCATAACTAACGAATTTACAGCAGGGCAGATCAACTTTTTCGTTTTTTAACCAAGTTGATTTGTCCTGCTTTATTTGTTAAGATGGGGTTATCTTCTGCAACTGTCCAAAAGCTTTTTAAAGGGTCCTTTTCCGGGCAGTTACAATCTTTTTTTTGAAGGGAGTATTCCTATGTCAGACTTTTTTAAGCTGAAGGAACGAGGCACGGACGTCAAAACTGAGTTTCTCGCCGGCCTTACCACCTTTATGACGATGGCCTATATCCTGGCTGTCAACCCCAGTATTCTTTCCGCATCCGGCATGCCCCAGGCGGAGGTATTCACCGCAACCGTTATCGCCTCTGTTGTGGGTACCCTGGCAATGGCTTTTCTGGCCAATCTGCCTTTCGCGCTGGCTCCCGGCATGGGTCTGAATGCTTTCCTGACCTATACCATTGTATTTGGAATGGGTTATACGTGGCAGTTCGCTCTGCTGGCTGTATTCATTGAAGGTCTGGTCTTTATTATCCTTTCCGTTACCCCTGTCCGTGAAGCCATGATGAACTCCATTCCGCAGAACCTGAAATATGGTATCGCTGCCGGCATCGGTCTGTTCATCGCCTTGATCGGTCTGGAAAATGCCGGTGTGGTTATCGCCAGCGCCTCCACCGCTGTGGATCTTGGCAATATCACCGCGGCTGGCCCCTGCCTGGCTCTGGTTGGTCTTCTGATCATTGGCATCCTGCATCACAAGAAGGTGAAAGGCGCCATCCTGATCGGTATTTTCGCCACCTGGATTCTTGGCATTCTGGCTCAGCTCATCGGCTGGTACAAGGTTGACATCGAAGCCGGTGTCTACTCCCTGATTCCTTCCGGTATTATCTCCCTTCCTTCCGGTATTCCCACCATCGGCGGCGCCTGCTTCGACTTCGCCACCATTCGTTCTTCCTTCGCTACCACCGGAGATTTCATCCTGAATCTGTTCGTCATTATGTTCTCCTTCATGTTCGTGGATATCTTCGATACCATGGGAACCCTGATCGGCGTGGCTACCAAGTCCAACATGCTGGATGAGAACGGCAAGCTGCCCAAGACCAAAGAAGCGCTGCTGGCAGACGCCATTGCCACCTCTGTCGGCGCCATTGCCGGTACTTCCACCACAACTACTTTTGTTGAGTCCTCTGCAGGCGTTGCTCAGGGCGGACGCACCGGTCTTACCGCTGTGTTTGTTGCCGGTTTCTTTATCCTGTCTCTGTTCTTCAGCCCCATTTTCCTGGCAATTCCCAGCTTTGCCACCGCTCCGGCCCTGATCTTCGTCGGCTTCCTGATGCTTGAATCCATCATGAAGGTTGAATACGAGAATGTGACCGAAGCCCTTCCGGCTTACATTGCCTGTATCGCCATGCCGTTCTGCTACAGCATCTCCACCGGTATTTCCTTCGGTATCATCAGCTACGTCGTGATCAACGCCTGCTGCGGCAAGGCCAAGAAGATCAATCTGGTGATGTGGATTCTGTGCGCGATCTTTGTGGCATACTACATCTTCGTAAAATAAACGATTGTTTGACAATTGTTTGACAATTGGCATCATGTTGGCCTGGGCCGTGATGCCAATTTGTCATTTTCGAAGCCATTGGCATCACTTTGACGGCGAAACCTCCATCATCGTGATGCCAATTTGTCATTTTCTAAGCCATTGGCATCACTTTGACGGCGAAACCTCCGTCATCGTGATGCCAATTTGTCATTTTCGAGCCATTTGGCATCACTTTGACGGCGAAACCTCCGTCATCGTGATGCCAATTTGGCATTTTCAGGCCATTTGGCATCAAGTCATGGTTAAAATAAGAAAACAACAAGTCCATCCTTTGCTTTTTATAAAAAATGTGGTAAAATATTCCAGTTACATATCGATTTTGAAAAGAGGAAACAATTCTATGCAGGATAAATATGCCGGATTAAACGAACCCCAGAGACAGGCTGTCTTTCAGACGGAAGGACCGGTGCTGATTCTGGCAGGGGCCGGGTCCGGAAAAACCAGAGTGCTGACGCACCGGATTAACTATCTGGTGGAGGAGATGAAGGTTTATCCTTCCCGTATTCTGGCCATTACCTTTACCAATAAAGCGGCCAAGGAAATGCAGGAGAGAGCCTCTTCCTTAATTGGAGAGAATATCCAGGGCGCCTGGATCTGCACCTTCCATTCCGCCTGCATCCGTATTCTGAAGCAGTGGGCGGATCGGATCGGCTACGATAAACACTTTACGATTTACGACCCGGAAGATCAGAAGGCGGTTATCAGGCGTATTTTAAAGGAGATGAACATTTCGGACAAAATGTTCACGCCCAAAGCCATTCTTTCCGCCATTAGCAATGCCAAAGATGAACTGAAAGGGCCGCAGGCTTATCTGAAAGAGGTAGGAAACGGCGATCTGTTCAAAAAGAAGACCGCTCTTGTGTACGAACAGTACCAGAAAAACCTGCTGGAAAATCAGGCCATGGACTTTGACGATATCATTGTTAATACCGTCAGGCTGTTCCAGACCAATGCGGATGTGCTGGACTATTATCAGGAAAAATTCCGCTATCTGATGGTGGATGAATACCAGGATACCAATACGGCCCAGTATATGCTTATCCGGCTGCTGGCGGACAAATACCGCAATCTTTGCGTAGTGGGTGACGATGACCAGTCCATCTACCGGTTCCGCGGCGCCAATATCCGCAATATTCTGGACTTCGAAAAGGATTTTCCCGATGCGCTGGTTATCTGGCTGGAGCAGAATTATCGTTCCACCGGAAAAATCCTGAATGCGGCCAATCATGTCATCCGCAACAACGACAGCCGAAAGGAAAAGACCCTGTGGACCTCCAATGGCGAGGGAGAAGATATCATCGTCCACGAGAGCCGCAACGAAAACGAAGAATCGGCCTATGTGGTGCAGCAGATGCACGATTTCGTGGAAAACGGCACCTATCACTACCGCGATATGGCCTGCCTGTACCGGACCAATGCCCAGTCCCGCGCATTGGAGGAGAGACTGGTGCTTTCCGCTATTCCCTACAGACTTTATGGCGGCACTCCCTTCTATCAGCGCCGAGAGGTAAAGGATGTGCTTTGCTATCTGCGTCTGATCGCCAACGACCACGACTATGTGGCCTCCGATCGGATTATCAACGTGCCGGCCAGAGGCATCGGCCAGGTTTCCAGCGAACGGGTAAGGGAGTTTGCCCAGGAAGCCGGCTTCGGTATCGGAGAGGTATGCGAGATGGCCGGTGAAATTCCCGATCTGAGAAGGGCCGGCGCCAAACTGCAGGCTTTTGGAGAAATCCTGAAAGAGTGCCGGCATCAGCTGGAAGAGGGCTGCCATATCAGCTCTCTGATCAAAACCCTTCTGAAACTGACGGACTATCCGGCTTTTCTGCGCCAGGACGATCCGGTAAAATATGAAGACCGCATGGAGAACATCGACGAGCTTTCCTCCAGGGCGGATCAGTACGAACAGGAAAACGAGGAAGCGTCTCTGGACGGATTTCTGGACGAGTTGTCCCTGGTGGCCGCCATTGACGAATTTGAAGAGGGCGCGGATGTGGTGTCTCTGATGACCCTTCATTCCGCCAAGGGACTGGAATTTCCGGTGGTGTTTATGATGGGCATGGAGGACGGAACCTTCCCCGGCTTCCAGAATCTGTCTTCCCCGATTCCGGAGGATATGGAAGAAGAGCGCAGGCTCTGCTATGTGGGCATTACCCGCGCCAAGGAACGGCTCTTTATGACCATGGCCAAAACCCGGCATGTTCATGGAGCTATCGCAGATTTCAGACCTTCCTGCTTTTTGAGAGAGCTGCCCAATGATATTGTGATTCATGAAGAAGATGACGATGCCTGGGCGCAGCCCGATCCGGACGAGAGCTTCTATTCCCGCCGGGTTCCGGGACATGGCCTCAGCGGACGAAGAGAATGGACCAACCGTTTCAGAGAGGAATCGAATCCTTATCTGTCAAGGCCTGCTTCGTCTTATGGCGTCGGCGATAGGCCGGAAGCCGGTTCATCCGCCGTCACCGGCAAAGCCTCCCAGATTCAGAGCAAAGGTCCTGCCATCCAGGATCCGCCGGCCCAGGTGGAGCGTCTGGAGGTAGGCGATACCGTAATGCACAAGGCCTTTGGACTGGGGATTGTAAAAGAAGTCAGATCCGTCAATGCGGACTATCAGGTCCGGGTAGATTTTGCCAAGAAGGGCGAGAAGCTGCTGTTTGCCAAAATGGCAGGCTTAAAGAAAGTCAAATAGCAAATCAGAGGAAACCGATCGATGGATAAAACCCTGCGAATGAAGGAACTGATCGCCAGGCTGAATGAAGCCGCAAAGGCCTATTACAGCTCCGATCAGGAGATTATGTCCAATTTTGAATACGACGCGCTCTACGACGAGCTTGCCCGCCTGGAAGAAGAAACCGGCGTGGTCATGGCTTCTTCTCCCACCCAGCGGGTGGGCTATGAGGTGGTCAGCGAGCTGCCTAAGGTGACCCATCCCAGACCCATGAAGTCCTTAAGCAAAACCAAGGATATCGCAGAACTCTCGTCCTTTTTGGGAGCAGAGAGGGGCATGCTTTCCTGGAAGCTGGATGGACTGACCATCGTTCTGGGTTACGAGGGCGGCGAGCTTGTCCAGGCCGCCACCCGCGGCAACGGCGAAGTGGGAGAGGTCATCACTCCCAATGCCCGCTTTTTTGAGGGCGTTCCCCTGAAGATTCCCTTTACGGGCCATCTGGTCGTGCGCGGCGAGGCGCTGATCTCTTACGAGAACTTCAGCCGCATCAATGACGCGCTTCCCGCCGAAGAACAATACAAGAATCCCCGAAATCTGTGCAGCGGCTCCGTGAGACAGCTGGATTCCCGCATCGCCAGGGAAAGGCATGTGCATGTGATGGTCTATACCTTCGTGGAATCCGATGTGTCCATGGAGGGTTTTGAAGATTCCAAAGAAAAAGAACTCCTGTGGCTTCAGAGCCTTGGCTTTGACCCGGTTCCATACCGGATGGTGGATCAGGAAAGCCTTCCCGAAGCGGAACAGGCTTTCACGCATTCGGTGAAGGATTTTGCCTATCCGGTGGATGGCCTGGTGCTGACCCTTGACTCTATCACCAGGTCCGCCCAGTTGGGCCAGACCGCGAAATTCCCCAGGGACTCCATGGCCTTTAAATGGCAGGACGAACAGGCGGAGACGACCCTCAGGGAGGTGGAATGGTCTCCCTCCCGTACCGGTCTGATCAATCCGGTGGCCATTTTCGATCCGGTGGAGCTGGAAGGCACCACCGTGCAGCGGGCATCCCTTCATAACGTCAGCATTATCCGGCAGCTGAAGCTGGGACTGGGAGATCGGATCAAGGTGTTTAAGGCCAACATGATTATCCCG
>JAGBND010000085.1 GCA_017634575.1 Bacillota bacterium | reverse complement strand
GAGCGAACACACAGAACCGTCCCCTGTGCAACCCTGCGCAACCTTATATCTGTTTAAAATCCTGCGAAGACCATCATGGCTTTTTTGGCATCGGCTTCCATGGCCTTCTCGGCAGCGTAAGCCAGATCATGGAAAAAGGTGATGTCTTCTTTTTCCAGCAGTTCTTTGACGGCCTGGGTGCCGGCCTTGGACATATAGCTGTAGTAATTGATCTTGCGAAGACCGTTTTTGATGCCGGTACGGTAATCCTCGGGGCTTACGCCGCTCCCGCCGTGCATGACCAGCGGAAGGCCGGTCTTTTCGGAGACCGTTTTTACCAGGTCAAGATCAAGAACTGGTTTGGATTTGTATATGCCGTGGGCAGTACCGAAACTGGGAGCCAGGGCATCGATACCGGTTTCCCGGCAGAAGATAACAGCCTGATCGGGATCGGTGTAAACCGGACCGGAAGCGGAAGCACCGCCGCCTTCGCGGGAGGCGAGGGCACCAAGCTCGGCTTCTACACCGCAGTTGTAGTTTGCTGCCATGGCGACTGCTTTTTTAGTGTTCGCCAGATTCTTATCGTAGGGGAGGGTGCTGCCATCATACATGACACCTGTGAAACCGATTTCCAGGGCTTTCTCCATGTAGCTCAGAGTTTCGCAGTGATCCAGATGAACGCACACAGGGACCTTGGCGGCTTTGGCGGCCAGGACCATGACAAGACCGATCTTCTCAAGGGGAGACACTTCCTCATGAAGCTCGGCATGGGAGATGATAACCGGCACGTTCAGCTTTTCAGCCGCAGAAAGCACTGCATTGACACATTCCAGATTGGGCGTATTGAAGGCGCCGACAGCACATTTCTTCTCTTCGGCCAGCGCCAGGATTTCTTTTAAATTTACCAGCATGGTTGATTTTCCTCCGTCCGGAAGCAGACTTCCGGGATATTTACATCAATGTGCGCACCGCGCGGTACAGGCGTTTGTAGCGCTCAAAGATTTTCATGTATTTCTCGTGCATCTCTTCCCGGGGATAGTAGGTTTCCATCTCCTGAACCATAAGGGAAGAGGCATCCGCCAGATCCTTGAAAAGACCTGTCGCGATACCGGTCAGCATGGCAGAACCGACGGTTCCGGCATCTACGGTCTTCAGTGCTGTGATGGGCAGGTTCAGCACATCCGCCTTCATCTGCATCCAGACCTTCGAGCGGGCGCCGCCTCCGGTGGCATTCAGCTTTTCAAAGTGGATGCCCGAGCCGGCTAATGCCTCGTAGTTCAGACGCATCTCATAGACCACGCCTTCCATACAGGCCCGGTAAAGATCCGCCGCAGAGGTATCGGTGGTAAGTCCCAGGATTGCCCCTTTGGAGCCGGTGTCCATGTATGGCGTGGCAGCGCCGGCAAAATGCGGCAGCACCAGAAGAGAGGAGGGACCGTCTTTCTGATAGGCATTTTCCAGACTTTCGTTGGTCTCGCCTTTCCCAAAGGTCTCCATGCACCACTGGATCAGTGCGCCGCCGGTATAGGAGAAGGCGTAGGCCACATATTTGCCGGGAACGACATAGGGAACCACGGAAAAGTATCCCTTGCTCATGACATCGATATCCGGGAGAGAATCATAGATCGGGGTCAGACATTCCACCGTGCCGGCCCCATCGACAGCTACGCGGCCGTCAAACGCGCCGGCTCCAACCGCAGCCGCCACCTGGTCATGGCTGACGGATACGATGATGCAGTCAGCATTCAGCCCTGTCAAGGATGCCGCTTTCGCCGTAACGTGGCCTGCGCTGGTACCGGTAGGCACCGGATCGCTCATGAGACTCATATCGATGCCGGCAGCCTCGAAGATCTCTCTGGACCAAGTCAGCGAATGGATATCAAAGGCCATCGTGCGGGTGGCCAGAGAATAGTCGATCTGTGCTCGGCCGGTCAGGTGCCAGACCACAAAATCTTCGATCAGATGGGCGCGGCGGGCCTTCGCATACACCTGCGGGCAGTGCCGTTTGATCCACATCATTTTGCCGATGGAATACATTTCGGCAGGGGCAAGCCCTGTAACATTCGCGATATGATCCGCCCCCAGTTTTCGGGAGAGCTCTGCGCATTCCTCCGCGCCACGGGGGTCCGTATAGAGCATAGCATTGTGAAGCGGATTTCCGTTCTCATCCACCATAACAAATGTCTCGCCAAAGCTGGTGACGCCGATGCCGGCAATGTCCGGGTAGCTTGACGCCATCTCACGGCAGACCTCGTACACAGCGTCCATCACGGTGGAAAGGTCGATCTCATGACCGCTTACCTGGCGTCGCACCGGATAGTCCCGGTACGCCTTGCCAAGCATGGTTCCGTTTTCATCAAAAACCGTCAGTTTGCACCCGGTGGTGCCGATGTCCAAGCCTGCGATTTTCATGGCATCAGTCCTTGTCGATATCGACCCAGTCGTAGCCGAGATAGGTGGTGAAGGCTTCCTTCAGAATGTCCTTCATGTGGCCTACGCCCACACTGGTGTGATGCTTGAAGCCGCCTCTGGCCAGACGGATCAGCTTGTTCTCCATATCCGGGATCTCGCAGACGCCCGCGCAGCCGAAGAAGGACTTTTCAATGGGATCGTTGGTAAATTCAGCTTCTGAAGCGTAAACAATGATCCTGCCGTCCTTTGTCTGACAGTTGGAAAGGGTAGTGGGGAAGGGCTTGATGCGGCCTTCGTTGCTACCCCAGCCGGAACCGGGATCGGTCTTGTCGAACATCTTGTGGTTGGTGACGGTGCCCTTGCCGGTCATGAGGCTCTGAGCCACCGGTCCGCAGTGGAACAGGATCACCTTGTTTTCTTCTTCGCCATAGTTGTTGTTCCAGTCCAGCACTGCCGTGGGCTGCTCGCTGGCCAGGCTCATGGCCCGCATGGTGATGGCGGAGCACATATCGATCTCGCAGGAAGCGGCAATGCCGCGGTCGTTCAGCTCGGACAGAAGGACGCAGGGGCAGATTCTCAGCACCTGTTCCATCTCATTCCAGCAGCGCAGGGCCAGGGCGTCCAGATGATACGCTTCAATATATCCGTCAATGGCGACGGAAACTTTGGCCAGCGTGTTCTTGTTCTTCTCGGGAACAAGGGAAAAATCGGTGTAGTTCTCAAGGTGCGCCTTTTTAGCCACAACCTTTGGATCGTCGTCGGCCATGTTCTGGACCTTATAAAACAGTTCAGACAGGTCAAAGCTTTCCACGTTGATCCCGTATTTCTGCAGAGCGATCTCGTCAAAACGAGTGGTCTTGAAGGCTGTAGTGCGGGCGCCGATGCAGCCCAGGTTAAAGCGCTTCATGCCGTTCACGACCCGGCAGATAGCGGCAAAGTCCCTTAGATTCTCCTGGAATTTCGGGGAAAGGGGATGGACCACATGGGGCTTCATGACGGTGAAAGGCACCTGATACTGGGTGAAGACATCGGTGACGGAGAATTTCCCGCAGAAAGCATCCCGACGGTGCTGAAAATCCATCTTGCCGATCTCGTCCGGATAGGCCTGCATCAGGATCGGTACGCCGGCATCCTGCAGCGCGGTGATGGCGCCGTTTTCGTCAGCGAAGATGGGCATGGAGAAAATCACCCCGTCGTATTCTCCTTCATGGGATTTGAGCCATTTGGCGTAGAGCAGGCCTTCGTCGCGGGTCTCGATGCCGCCGTAGCGGGTCAGGGATGCATCCATGGCGATATAGTCGTAGCCGGCATCGGTGACGGCCTTGATCATATCCTCACGGGCGCCGAAGATCAGTTCGCCGGGCATGAAACCGCGGTTGCAAAAGGCGAGCGCAAAAGTCATTTTTCTGGACATGTTCGTTTCCTCCTTGAAAGGCAGACCCTCCTGGCCTGCGGCTTGGTTTATTTGGATTTATGTAAAAGAAATCGTGACCGTATTGGTGACAGATTCGAAGGCCTTCAGGACCGGCAGCGTGCCGTTTTCCCGCTCATCGTGACGCCCCATGATATAACAGTTGGTCGGCTCAAGGCCCAGCACGTAATCGCCGCTGGCCATGCTGCGCCACTGGGAAAGGATAGGCAGGGTATCGCCGCTCCAGGAAATTTTCATACTGACGCCCAGATCGGGATTGTCCAGCCTGGCCCAGTACTCATTTTTCATTTTCTGGAAGAAAACTCTTTCTTCTTCGCTGTTGATGGGCTGATCGAAGACGCATTCCCGGCCAAGACCGGTTTCGGCGAAGGTTGTGCGGGGAATTGTTTCACGCTCTTTTGGCAGGACGAGCCGGGCTTTTTCACTGAGCAGAGGATAACCGAAGTTGCAGTGATAGATCTGCATGATTTCCTCGTCCCTTGGGGTCAGATTACTGATCTTGTCGTGGATCGTGATACTGGATCCGAATGCCGGAATCCGGATTTCCCGTTTTACCTCCAGCGCATGGCCGAAGAGGGCGGTTTCCCGGACGATTCCTTTGATGGTGATCTCGTCATCTGCAAGCTCTGCGCAAACCTGTTCGGCCTGCAGGGAATGATACCTGCCGTGGAGAGGGTGCCACTCGCCGCCGTCCCGGTTAGCGGGACCGGCGGAGCGAAGTCCGCAGGTATAGAGAAGGCCTCCGGGGAAGGTGTTGACAAATTCCGTCTCGTAGGGACTGATGGCAGATGGCGCATCGTAGCCGTTCTTGCTCATCCAGCTCATGTTCACGCCCTTGAAGCGGCACTGACCGATATCCAGTCCCGCATCGGGGAGGATATCCAGCTCAAGGCCTCCGGCGGTCCGAACCTCAATGAGCTCGGTTCCTTTGGCTCTGCCCTCATTGACCGTAACACGTCTTACAGTGATCAGCTGAGCCGGATTCCCGATGTACCCTTTTCTGAGAAGTTCATTCATGGTCTTAGCCTCATATTCGATTGATTTTCGGATGATTCATATCCGATCCGTAGTTGTTATAGTCATTATATGAATTCCCGGATTATATTTATATAGGAAACTGTTCGTTTTACTTTGAATTTGTTCGGAAATATAGTAAAATATCAAAGAGCAGAAATAACAAGAGGAGGCGTCAATATGATTTCGATCTTTGATCTGGAAAAGCTGCAGGCGCTTTTAAAGGATTTTTACCAGCTGAGCCATATCCGGATTACGGTGTTCGATGAGAATATGGAGGAGCTGGTATCTTATCCGGATAAAGTGGCTCCTTACTGCGCCATGATCCGGAAAAGTCCGGAGGGGCTGAAGGCCTGCAGAAGCTGTGATCAGATGGCATGCAGCTCAGCAGCAAAGAAAAGAAAAACCCACATTTACCGGTGCCACGCCGGGTTAACCGAGGCAGTGACGCCGTTGTATGTGGGGGATTTGCTGGTCGGATATCTGCTTTTCGGGCATGTTTTCACCTATCCCGATCACGAGACCGGGTGGGCGGTCATTCGGGATCGATGCGCAGGCTACGGCCTGAACATGAACCGGTTGAAGGAGCTGCTGGACGTCTGTATGATTCAGGAAGAGGGGTATGTCCGGTCGGCAGCGCAGATCCTGCACGCGGTAGCCTCCTATCTGATTCTAGAGAAGATGGTTACGCTGAAGGAAGAGCTGCTGGGCGCGCGGCTGGACGGTTATCTGCGGGCTCATTATACAGAACAGATTCAAACAGAAGATCTGTGTGATTATCTGAAGATCGGAAAAACACAGCTTTATGAACTGTCTCATAAACTGTATGGCTGCGGCATTGCGGGGAAGATCCGTTCCATGAGGATAGATAGGGCGAAAACGCTTCTGTCAGAACAAAAAGACTTGCCCTTGTCGGAGGTTGCTTTTCAGTGCGGCTTTCAGGACTACAACTATTTCATTACCGTTTTTAGCCGCGAAGAAGGCCTGCCGCCGGGCGCATGGAAAAGGAAGAACCAATAAAAACAATGGGAAGACGGCTGTTTCATTCTGTGGTTGAGCAATGTTTTCTTTTTTGATATAATGCATTTATATACATATTCATAAATGGAGGACAAATCATGATTTACGATTACACTGTTACCACCGGCAAGGGTGAGCAGCTGAATCTCGCCGATTTTAAGGGCAAGGTCATTATGGTTGTCAATACGGCTACAGGCTGCGGCTTCACGCCTCAGTATGCGCCGATTGAACAGATGTATAAAGACTATCATGACAAAGGCCTGGAAATTCTGGATATTCCCTGCAACCAGTTCGGCGGCCAGGCTCCCGGAACGGATGAAGAGATCCATGAGTTCTGCACGATTCATTTTAATACCACATTCCCGCAGATGAAGAAAGCGGATGTAAACGGCGAGAACGAACTGCCGCTTTATACCTATCTGAAATCCCAGAAAGGTTTTGAGGGCTTTGATGATCATCAATACAAGGATCTTCTGGAAAAAATGTTCGCCCAGGCTGATCCGGAATGGGATAAGAAGCCGGATATCAAGTGGAACTTCACCAAGTTCATTATCGACCGGGAAGGCAATGTGGTCGCCCGCTTCGAGCCCACCGCTGACATGGCAAAGGTCGAGGCATGCGTAACAGCGCTGCTGTAAGCCCTGCTGTAAACGTTGCTGTAAATTTTTTAAGACAGAGCCACGCGCTCTGCCTTTTTTTAATGTTCTTCTAATCTTTCTCCTTTATGATAGCCTTATCATCAACAAAGGAGGAAGCGACCATTGGAAAATACAAGAATCGCCCTGGTTCCTGCCTACGAGCCGGAACAGCTTCTGGTACGCGTCGTAAATGAATTAACCCAAAAAGGCTTCGAAGTCATCGTCGTAGACGACGGTTCCTCCGAAGATAAAAAACAGATATTCGAGGAAGTGATCAGGCAGTGCCCGGACACGATCCTTCTTGCGCATCCATTGAACAGAGGAAAAGGCGCCGCGCTCAAAACCGGTCTTGCCTATATCCGCCGGCGCTATGCAGCCCCCTATACCGTTATCACCGTCGATGCGGACGGACAGCATCAGACAGACGATGCGCTGCGGGTAGCGCTTCTCTCGGAAAAGGAGCCGCAGGCGCTGGTGCTGGGCAGCAGGCGGTTTACGGGAAAGGTTCCTCTGAAAAGCAGATTGGGGGGCATGATCACCCGGCTGGTCTACCGGCTCAGCAGCGGCGTTCGGGTCTATGACACTCAAACCGGCCTGCGGGGGTTCTCCAGCGAACTGATAGGGACGCTGCTGGATATCCCGGGAGACAGGTATGAATATGAAATGAACATGCTGATGCAGTTTGCCAAAGAAAAAGGGCCGATCCGGGAAGTATGGATCGAGACAATCTATCTGAATGACAATGCGTCCTCTCATTTTAACCCCTGGAAGGATTCCATCAGGATATACAAGGAAATCCTGAAATTCTCGGCGTCATCGCTGATCAGCTTTGGCCTGGATTATCTCCTGTTTTGTCTGTTATTGCCCCTTACAGGTTCAGCCGTCTTCGCCAATATCGATGCCCGGATCATCAGCGCAGCCGCCAACTATACCCTGAACCGGAGGATGGTCTTCAACAGCCGGGCGCCCATCGGAAAATCAGCCCTTCAGTACGCATTGCTGGCAGGATTTGTCCTGGTCCTGAACACGCTGATGCTGAAAGTCCTTGTCAGTGCGGGCATCTCGAGCTATCTGGCCAAGATCCTCACGGAGATATTCATGTGGGTCGTCAGTTTTCAGGTTCAGCACAAGCTGATCTTTCCGGCTGTGAAAGGAGCGCGCTATGAAAAAGCATAATTCCCATCTGGCTACGGTGGTTTTTTCCCTGCTTCTGGTAGTCTTTACCGTTTATATATCCCTGGATACCTTTGTCCTTGCGTCTGCTTATCAGCAGGACGCAACAGCGATGAACATGACCTTATTTGAGCAGCCATCCGGCGCATCCCCGGAGCCGGTTGTCACCGAAACCAGCTATCAGGATGAAAATATCACCATCGTTCTCAGCGAATATGAAACCCAGGACACCACGGTTATGTGGCGGATGTAACCTTAAGCTCAGCGGAATATCTGAAAACCGCTTTTGCGCAGAATTCCTATGGTAAAAACATCACGGCTTCTACCTCTGAAATGGCCGAAGCGCATGATGCCATCTTAGCCATCAACGGCGACTACTACGGCGCCCAGGAAAGAGGCTATGTCATTCGAAACGGCGTCATCTACCGGGACAGCGCCGGCGCCAATGAGGTGCTGTGCATTCTGACAGACGGCTCGCTGCTGGTGGTCAGCCCGGAGGATTACACCGCCCAGGAGCTGCTGGACATGGGAACATGGCAGGCTTTTTCCTTCGGCCCGGGTCTGATCGAAGACGGACAGATCAGCGTTTTCACCAACGATGAAGTGGGAAAAGCCAAGGCCAGCAATCCCAGAACGGCTATCGGTATGATCGATGAACTGCACTATGTCTTTGTGGTATCAGACGGACGCACCGAAGAAAGCGAAGGCCTTTCCCTTTATGAGCTGGCTGAATTCATGCAGTCTCTGGGCGTGCAGACCGCCTACAACCTGGATGGCGGCGGATCTTCCACCATGGTCTTCATGGGAGAGGTCATCAACAATCCCACCACCAACGGAAACAAGATTAAAGAAAGGAGTGTGAGCGATATTGTTTATATCGGTTAATCAAAAGAAACGTTTTTATCATCACGCATTGTATTATACCCTGGCGGCAGCCTTTACCGGCCTGTTTGCCGCAGTCTATGAAATCTTCAGCCATGAAGTCTATTCCGTCTATATGATCGGAGCCTTCCTGATTCCCCTGCTTCTTGGCGCCTTGCCGGCGGTTTTGATTGCCTCTGCGGCCAGGCACTTCCCGGGCAAGGAGACCTGCCGGCTCTGGGCGTGGGGCCTTTCGGCGCTGACTGTAGGGGCGCTGATTCAGGGCGCTCTGGAGATCTATGGGACCACGAACCGGTTGATTGTGGCATATCCGGCGGCGGGCGCGCTGCTGCTGATTGTGGCCCTTATCTCTCTTCCTTTTTTTCTGAAGAACAGAGACGGCAGCAAAACCCCTTTCGATGCGGAAGGAAATCTGATTGAATATCGAATTTCTTATGGAAAATTGCAGGAAAATCAGGTATGATTAGATAGCAGGGACAGGACCGGATCCTGTCCCTGCGCTGCGCCCGGGTCCCGGTAAGGAGATAAAGAGATGAAATTACTGATTGCGGAAGACGAGAAAGACCTGAATGATGTGATTTGCAAAAAACTTCGGAAAGAGGGCTTTGAAGTAGACAGCGTTTTGGATGGGGAAGAGGCGCTGGATCATCTGCTGTACGCAGATTACGATCTGGCCGTTCTGGATATCATGATGCCTCATATGGACGGCAGCCAGGTGGTGGCTTCTCTTCGCTCGGAAGGAAAAAACACGCCGGTGATCTTTCTGACGGCTTTAGATACGATCGCGGACAAGGTGAAGGGGCTTACCCTGGGAGCGAACGACTATGTGGTAAAGCCTTTTTCTTTTGATGAACTGATTGCCCGGATCCGGGCGGTGGCCAGAACAGCCAGGGGCGCCTCATCCCAGGTGCTGATGCTGGCGGATCTTTCTTTGGATCTGACCGGCCGCACCGTTGCCAGAGGAGGGGCGGAGATTCGCCTGACAGGCAAGGAATACGCTTTGCTGGAATATCTGATGATCAACCAGGGGCGTATTCTGTCCCGGGAAAAAATACTCTCCCACGTATGGGGCTTCGATTACGATGGCGGGGAGAATAATGTGGACGTCTATATGAATTATCTGAGAAAGAAAATCGATGAAGGGCATGAGGAAAGATTGATTCATACGGCCAGAGGCATCGGTTATACCATGAGGAGAGAGGAATGAAAAAACTTACGTTAAAGGTCAGGCTCTCTCTTTGGTTTACCCTTATCCTCACCCTGATCAGTCTGCTGCTTCTGGGCGTCGTCTCTTCCGTTTCCTCCGCCTATGAAAGAAAAGCATTGGAAGAGGAGCTCATCGAGACCGTGCAGGATCAGAAAAGCCGCGATACCGAGAGCTATCTGGACGATCTGGAAAAAGGAAAAATCCGTGAATCCAGCTTTCTGAAAAAGAACATCAAGCTGATGGTTTTCAGCGAGGAGGGTGTGCAGCTGGCCGGACTTTATGAAGATACTGACTTCAGCGCGCTTCCCTACAGCGAGGGGAAAAAGCCTTCTACTGTCACGGTGGATGGGGAAACGTATCTGTATTTCGACCAGTGGGTGAAGGTCCGCGGCGGAGAGGATTACTGGGTCCGCGGGGTTGCCAGCGTGGAAGAGCCGGTTCTGTCGGTTTTTAGCCGCTATCCCTATTTGCTTCTTCTGCTTCCGTTGCTGATTGGCCTGGCATTTGCGGGTGGTTACTTTTTAACCGGGTGTTTCTTGAAACCGGTCCGTGAAATCGGCAGGACTGCGGATGCGATCAGAGAAAGCGGCGATCTATCCACCAGGATTCCCACCTCCAATCAGCAGGACGAGCTGTCAGCCCTTGCCGGAACGCTGAATCAGATGTTCGATACCCTGCAGACCAACTTTGAAGCGGATAAGCGCTTTGCATCCAACGCCTCCCATGAACTTCGGACTCCGGTGAGCGTGATTTTAGCCCAGTGCGAGTATGCCTTTGATCATGTTTCAGATCCACAGGAGCTTTTGGATGTGATCGCTGCCGTGCAGAAGCAGGGTTATAAAATGTCTAACTTGATCGAAACGCTTCTGCTTTTTACCCGCATGGAGCAGCATACGGAAAAGTATCCGATGGAAAGGACGGATATCAGCGAACTGCTGTTATCCTCCTGTGAGGATTTTCAACTTATCGCCGACAGGGGCATTCAGGTGGAAACCGATATTGTTCCGGGAGTGGAAGCCAATGTCAACCGGGAGCTTTTTACCCTGATGGCGAACAACCTGATCCAGAATGCGATCCGTTACGGCCGGGATGGCGGTCATGTATGGGTCAGTCTGGCTTTGCAGGAGGGCGCTTCGAAAAGCAATGCCCATTCTGATTCTGATAAAAGACATTCCGATTCGGATAAAGGACATTCGGGTTCCGATAAAGGACATTCGGGTTCCGATAAAGGACCAGCCGTTTGCCTTCAGGTAAAGGATGACGGGATGGGCATTGCGGCGGAGGATTTACCGCATATCTTTGATTTGTTCTACCGCTCGGATTCCTCCCGCAGTTCAAAGGGTCTGGGCCTGGGGCTTCCGCTGGTCAAGAAAATAGCCGAATATCATGGCGGCCGCATTAACTGCCGGAGCGAAAAAGAGAAAGGCAGCATCTTCACGGTGACGCTGCCGAACACAGGGGACGGTTCTCTGTGTTCAGCGGGCTAAACAGGACGAACACAGAGAACCGTCCCCTGTGTTTCCCGCACTGAATGTGCCAATATAGGCAATTTTGCTAAAAAATATTGAATATTTCTTTGAATGTGTTACAATATAAACAAGCCTGAGGATGCATTTAATAGGCTGAATATTCTTATGGAGGGTATCAAACATGTCAAAGAAAGTTCTTTTGCTCTGCGGTGATTTCACGGAAGATTACGAGACCATGGTTCCTTTTCAGGCACTGGGTGTACTGGGCTATCAGGTAGACGCTGTTTGCCCTGATAAGAAAGCCGGAGAGACGGTGGCTACCGCCGTTCACGATTTCCTCGGTGAGCAGACCTATACCGAGCTTCGCGGCCATAACTTTGCGCTGACTGCTGATTTTGATGCAGTGAAAACAGAAGACTATGAAGGCCTGTTCATCACGGGAGGCCGCGCTCCGGAATATATCCGCCTGAATCCCAGAGTTATTGAGATTGTTCAGGAATTCTTCGCTCAGAATAAACCGGTGGCAGCGATCTGCCATGGACCGCAGGTGCTGGCAGCCGCCGGCGTGCTGAAAGGCTACAAAGCAACGGCTTATCCAGCGGTGGGTCCGGACGTGACCCTGGCCGGCGGTACCTATGTACCGGTGGATGCTTCCGAAGCTGTAGTAGACCGCAACCTGGTAACAGCACCCGCATGGCCGGGCGATACGGCTATTGTGAAAGAGTTTGCCAAATTAATGGGTGCCAAAATCGAGATCTGACCTGAAACTTTCGTTACGGATACTTTCTAAAATAGAGGAGGGCTGCTGTATCGGATCGGATGCAGCAGCCCTTTTATACAATAATAACGAGATTGGAAACACAGGAGGTATATTATGAAGTTTTCTTCATTGACACAGACCGAAATCAATAAGCTTTACAAAGGCCGCAGACATGTGGAACTGACCATTGGTATCCGCCGGGGAGGGGAGCAGGAGATCCTGCATCTGGGCCCGGACAGGAAAGAAAAGGCAGGAGAAGAGCTGATCTACCCAGTTGGCTCCATCTGCAAGCCTTTTACTGCATCCCTGCTGGCCAAATATCTGGCTGAAGGAAAGCTGGATCTGCATGCCCCCATCAATCAGTATATCCAGGGTCTCCCCGATCGGTATTATCCCAATCTGGAAAAGCTGGCCACCCATACCTCCGGCTTTAAAACACAGCCCTATACCCTGTGGACGACGATTCCCTTCTTTCTGAAAATGAACCGCGAGGGCGGTCTTTTCCATACGAATCCCTTCCGGGGCTATCCCGACGAGGCGGGCATGATGAAGATCCTCCGGGAGACGAAGCTGGAGGATAAGCCCTATCCCTTTGTCTATTCCAATATCGGCATGGGCATTCTGGGCTATATTGTCGGCCAGGTGTCCGGAGAAGGCTTCTGGGACAGCATGAACCGTTATATCAAAGAGGATCTGCAACTGGAGCACACCTTCCTGGGCAATGTGGACATGCCGGGATACGACAAAAAGGATCAGCCCTGCCGCTGCTGGCAGTGGGAGAAAACCGATATCATCGCCCCTGCGGGCGCCCTGAATTCCACAGTTTCCGACCTGCTGCAGTTTGGCTCTTATCAGCTGGACGGACAGCGTCCCTACCTGGACATCTGCCACGAGGTTCACGGCCCCTGCGAAAAGAATGCCAACAGCGGTCTTGCCTGGAGACTGGAGAAGGATGCGCCCATCAGCTGGCATACCGGCGCCGCCGGCGCCTTCAACGCTTTTCTGGGCGTAGAACGAGAAAAGAAAATGGTGGTGGCTGTTGCGGTGAACTACGGCCTCGTCAACGCAGAACAGATAGGTTTCAGCATTTTGAAAAGCTGGTGAACACAGGGGAACACAGGGGACGGTTCTGTGTGTTCGTGAACGAACACACAGAACCGTCCCCTGTGTTTCCTGTGTACCCCTGTGCTCAATCCCTGCGTAAATCATCCATCAGCTGGGCGAAGAGGGTGTTGGCCCAGGCGAACCAGGACCGGGTGAACCGGTCGGGGCTATCCGGATTAAAGGATTCGTGCATGAAATCCGTTCCGCCCAAGGTATCCGCAAGCATTTGAAGGATTCCCTGGATTTCGTCCGGATCGGAGCTGGTCAAGGCCTGCATAATCAGGCTGATATGCCAGATATAGCCCCGGGGTGTGTGAGGACTTCCGATGCCGCGGGCGTATTTCCCTTCATAGTAGTATGGATTCTTTCGGGAAAGAATGAAGCGCCGGGTGTTCTGGTAAATCGCATCCTCTTTAGGCGCAAAGCCGAGATAAGGAATAGCCAGCAGGCTGGGCGAGTTGGCATCATCCATGAGATTTCTGTGGCCAAGACCATCCACCTCGTAAGCATAGATAGCGCCAAAGTCAGGATCTTCTGCCAGTCCGTATTTCTCGATGCCTTCCCGGATTTCCTTTTCCAGCTTCCGGGCTCTAACAGACAGAGAGCTCTCCGGATAAAACCGGTCCGCTATTTCGGAAAGCTTCTGAAGGGCGCAGACGGCCATCATGTTGGAAGGAATCAGATAACCATAGATGCATCGATCATCCGAAGGCCGGAAGCCGGACCAGGTCATTCCTGTGTAGCCCACCGGATTTCCATAGCCATCGCCGGGGAGGGTGTCTGATTCAGGCCCCACATGCCGTCTGAAAAAGTAAGGGGAGTCCGCGTGACGCTGTTCCGTCTCGAACACCGTCAGGATTTTCTCCGCTGCATTTTTCCATTCCTCGGTAAAGATGCGGCCGATGCCGGTCTTCTGGTAGTAATCATAGGAGAGATAAAGCGGCGCGCACAGAGAATCCACTTCATATTTCCGTTCCCAGATATGGGGAGTTAAGTCGGTCTCGTCCTTCCAGCCGCGGTCTGGATCGGAATCATCCGGATTAAAGGCGTTGGCATAGGGATCGATATTAACAAAGCGCATCTGGCTGGCGATAACGCCTTCCAATATCTTTTGCAAAGACGCATCGTCTTTGGCAAAGCGGACGTACAGCCCGACCTGGGCTGCGGAGTCCCTGAGCCACATGGCGTCAATATCGCCGGTGATGACAAAACAGCTTCCATCCGGGAGAGCGTGCACGGTGGTTTCGATGGTGTTTAAAAAGCAGCCTTTAACGATTTTTCCGAGAGCCGGAAAACGCTGATTCCAATAGCGCTCCAGTTCATCTGCCTGCTTTAACAGGACTTCAGGAATATCGATCATGTTATCTTAAAGCAAGGCCGTCTTTGAAGGCATGGCCGACCGGCTCGCCCAGCACACGGTAGAGATTCATGGAGGGATCGAAGCTGATGGGCTTCAGCTTACCAAGATCCACCTTGCCATCGGTCAGAATGCTCTCGTCCGCCTGCATGGCAACGATTTTCCCGATCAGCAGCTCGGCTTCTGGATCCCATTTTTTCACCGTGCATTCCAGGGTCAGCGGATATTCCTCGATGATGGGAGCATTCACATGGGCGCTCTTATGAACATGGACGCCGGCCTTTTCGATCTTGTTGACCTTCTTGCCGGATTCCACGCCGAAATAGTCGGAAATCACCACGGTGTCCACCGTGCCAAAGGCCACGGTGAAAGCGCCGGTCTTTTCAAAGTTTTCAGTGGTCTTGTGATTGGAAAGAACAATCAGAATCTCATCGGGATCCTTCTGGGTTCCCCAGGCCGCGTTCATGGCATTGGGAATGCCGTTCTCGTCGTAGGTGGCGATGATCAGACAGGCCTCCGGGGTGATGATGGCTTTCTTTCCTGCAAATTCCATAATATGATCCTCCTTGTATAATATGCGTTTTAGCCCTCAAAGGGTACGACGCCTTCTACCGCATCCGCGGGTGTAATCCGCTGATCCTCGTGATCCACATCGATCAGAATATACTTGTCATTGCCCATTCCCAGCTCCTTCATATAAGAAAGCTGACGATAGCCATGGCGGGTTTCGATCCGCTCAATCAGGTCGCGGCGGTCTCTTTCACCCATGGCTGCGATCATATCCACACTGGCCTGATCCGCCGCCAGAATATCCACAGACGCCAGGATTCCCACATTTGGCGTCGTAACAGGAGCCGCTGCACAGCCCTCGCAGTCGCAGCTGACGCTCATGTTGCGCAGCACATTGACATAGGTGATATGCTTGCCAAAGTAGTCAATAGTGGCTTTGGTGGACTCGGAAATCTTTTCCATCAGCTCTTCTTCCACCACGCCCCAGGGATCACCGTCAATGGCGTGAATCATGCCCTTGCCGATTCTTCCGTCGGCGCAGCCGATGCCGATATTCTTGTTGGAGCCGCCGAAGCCGCCCATCTGATGGCCTTTGAAGTGAGTCAGCACCACCAGAGAATCGTAGGAGGGCAGATGGGAGCCGACGCTCATCTCTGTAAACCACTTGCCGCCCTTTACCGGCAGCATGATGGTACCTTCTTCATCGGTAATATCGACAGTAGTGAAATCGGTCCAACCGTTGATCTTCAGAGTTTTTCTATGCTGCTCGGTGGTATAGCGGTCACCATCGTAATAGGTGTTGGTTTCCACAATGGTGGCGTCCGGCAGCTCTTTGGCCATGAAGGCTTTGATCCAGGCCGGAGGAATAATATTCGGTCCGTGGGGCTCACCGGTGTGAAGCTTGATGGCCACCTTGCCGCAGATCTGGCCGTTGACCCGTTCGTATACCTTCATCAGGCCTTCCGGGGATAAATCCCGGGTGAAATAAACAATGCTTTCGTTGCCGGTTCTCTGGTTATAGGGAATATACTTTCTTCCGTCCATGGTTAGTCTCCTTTAATTTTTGAAAGATTCAAATGTATTGTAGCGGATGCTGGGGTTTTTTTCAAACAGTTTTTCTATAACCAGCCGGGTTTTGATATAAATCCATTGACAAGCCTTTCCATTTGGAAGAAAATAGACAAAGATGACTTTTGCGAGGAGGAACAGCGATGCAGCTAACTTTTCAGGGAATTCAAAACAGAAACGCTTATCAGACAGCCGGGATTTCTCTTCCCGGTTACGATCCGATAAAAACCGCCGGTCAAACCAGGCAAACGCCCAGGTGGGTTCATTTCGGAATCGGCAACATCTTTCGCGGTTTCATCGGCGGGATTGCCGATGATCTGCTGGAAAAAGGGCTGGCGGATACCGGAATCGTATGTGTGGAAACCTTCGACTATGATGTGGTCGATCAGATATACCGTCCCTTTGATAATCTGGTATTGAATATCATCCTGCGGGGGGATGGAACCAGGGACATGAAGGTGCTGGGGTCCTTGTCAGAGGCTATTAAGGCAGATGCTAAAGTGCCGGAGGCCTGGAGCAGGCTGAAGGCGGTTTTCGAAAATCCGAGTCTGCAGATGGTTTCCTTCACCATCACGGAAAAAGGTTATGCCTTAAAGGGAACCGACGGCAGCTATCTTTCCTATGTACAAAAGGACCTGGAACAAGGCCCGGACCAGGCAACGGGAGCCATGGCCATCGTGACAGCCATGCTGCTCAGCCGTTTCCGGGCCGGGAAGTATCCTCTGGCTCTGGTTTCCATGGACAACTGCTCCCATAACGGCTCCCTGCTTCGCTCCTCCGTGGTAACGACAGCGCAGGAGTGGTGCCGCCGCGGCTTTGTCTCCAGGGAATTTCTGGACTATGTTTCCGATGAAAACCAGGTTTCCTTCCCCTGGACCATGATCGACAAGATCACGCCCCGGCCCTCGGAGAAAATCGCGGGCGAGCTGGAAGCGCTGGGACTGGAAAACATGCAGCCTGTCATCACAGGAAAGAAAACCTATATCGCGCCCTTTGTGAACGCGGAGGGTCCCCAGTACCTGGTGATTGAGGATCATTTCCCCAACGGGCGGCCCGAGCTGGAAGCCGGCAAGGGCGTCTATCTGGCAGACAGAAACACCGTCAACCTGGCGGAGCGGATGAAGGTAACCGCCTGCCTCAATCCGGTGCATTCCGCGCTGGGTCCCATCGGGGTGCTGCTGGGAATCGATCTGTTTGCGGATGTTTTGAAGATCCCGGAGCTTCTAAAAATGGGCCGGACCCTGGCCTATGGAGAAGGCATGGCGGTCATCGAGGATCCCAAAATCCTGTCGCCGAAGGCCTTCACTGATGAACTCTTCGAGGACCGTTTCCCCAATGAATATCTGGGAGATACCAATCTTAGGCTCTGCACGGACACCTCCCAGGGCCTGGGAGTCCGCTTTGGAGAAACCATCAAAGCCTATCGTGCCAAAACGGGAACGGCTGAACATCTGACAGCCCTGCCCTTGGGCATCGCCGGATATCTGAGGTATCTGATGGCCATCAATGATCAGGGACAGCCTTATGAGCTGGCGCCGGACCCACTGGCGGACGAACTGCATGAGCAGCTTTCCACCCTGGTTTTGGGAGATCCTTCCAGCCTGAAGGATCAGCTGAAGCCCATTCTGTCCAATGAATCCATCTTCTTCTGCAATCTGTATGACGATGGACTTGGGTCAAAAATAGAAAATCTGCTGCGGGAGATGATCGCCGGACAGGGTGCTGTGGGAGAAACGATTCGACGCTATATCGGGCAGATTTGATGAGTACGTCTAATTGATAAACGAAAAAGCTGCACAGAGAACCGTCCCCTGTGCAAACGAGGAATTTTTATGGCTTGGTACGACAAAAGTATTTTCTATCACATATATCCCCTGGGGCTTACCGGTGCCCCCAAACACAATGAATATGCAGAACCGGCGCATAGGCTGAGGAGCCTTTTCCCCTGGATTGATCATCTGAAAAAAATGGGAATCACAGGACTCTATATCGGCCCCTTGTTTGAATCGGTAGGACACGGCTACGAGACCACCGACTACCGTAAAGTGGATTCAAGGCTTGGAACCAACGAGGACCTGAGAGCGTTTACAGCAGCCTGCCACGAGGCAGGAATCTGGGTCATTCTCGATGGCGTCTTCAATCATACCGGCAGGGACTTTTTCGCCTTTAAAGATCTTCAGGAAAAGCGCGAGGGGTCCCCTTACCGGGATTGGTACTGCAACGTGAATTTTCAGGGAAACAACGAATACGGGGATGGCTTTTCCTACGACAACTGGGGCGGCTATAATCTCCTTGTGAAACTGAACCAGCGCAATCCGGCGGTCAGAGATTACATCTGCGATGTGATTCGTTTCTGGGTGCAAGCCTTTGATATTGACGGGCTGCGCCTTGATGCGGCCGATGTGCTGGACTTTGAATTCATGAAAGCGCTGCGGCGCACAGCAAATGAAGTCAAACCGAACTTCTGGCTGATGGGCGAAGTGATTCATGGGGATTATTCAAGATGGGCCAATGCGGATACCCTTCACAGCGTTACAAACTATGCCTTGCACAAAGCGCTTTACAGCGGTCATAATGATCACAACTATTTTGAGATCGCGCATACGGTGAGACGCACCGGCTCTCTGGTGCCGGAAAACATTCGTCTGTATAATTTTGTGGACAATCATGACGTAGAGTGAATTTATACAAAATTAAACAACAAGGCGCATTATCTCCCGGTGCATATTCTTCTGTATGCCCTCCCCGGAATTCCTTCGATTTATTATGGAAGCGAATTTGGAATCGAAGGGCGAAAGGAAAGGGGATCGGACGATTCCCTGCGTCCGTCTATTGATTTGCAGGCGCATCAGCAGGACGAGGTGACTAATCCCTGCACCCGGCTCATCGTCAGGCTTGGCAAGATCTATGCGGCCTATCGGCAGGAGCTTGTCTGGGGCGACTACCGGGAGCTGTTTCTGACCACCGGGCAGTTTGCTTTTGCAAGGGGCGGCCTCGCCGTGGCAGTGAACAACGCCGATCAGGCGGCGGAGCTTCGTCTGACGGTGCCGGAAGGCGAATATGCAGGACTCCTGAGCGGAAGGCGGCTGCATACGGAAAACGGAACGCTGTCTGTGAGACTGAACCCGGCCGATGGCGATATCTTCGCCCCGGTGAACGAGGCTTACAGCCATTTTCTGGAACAGCTTGAGGCTGAAAACATGCCTTTGCCTGTGATCAGTGAAATGCCCGCTGAGAATCCGCAGGAGAAGAGTCCGGAAAACGTATCCTGCGCCTGCGGCGAAGACGAATCAACGATTCCACAGGCATCGCAGATTCCACAGGCATCGCAGATTCCTGTTATTCCTTATGAACAGATGAGCGTGGAGCAGCTGCAGGCAGTGATCCTGTCTAAAATGGAGAAGAACGGGTGTGTAACGGACAGAATGCGCCGGGATGTGACAGAGAACATCTGGCATGATTCTTTGGTGAATTGGGCCAAAAGCTTTTAAGGACAGGGAACACAGGGGACGGTTCTGTGTGTTCGTTTACGAACACACAGAACCGTCCCCTGTGTTCCCTGGGTTTCCCGGGTCTCTTATGCGATCAATGGTCTGAGCTGACCGTGGCGGATGGCGCCGCCATCCGCCAGTATATCAACCCCGGTCAGGTAACCGTTGCGTTCATCGGCGGCCATAGCGATACAAAAACCGAGCTCTTCGGGCGTGCCCATCCGATGTTCGGCGCTCTCCCGGAGCATTTTTTCACCTTCTTTTTCCTCCAGATGCCCCATATCCGTACTGATGAGACCTGGTGAAAGAGAAAGGACACGGATGCCTTTTTCGCCCAGCTCGAAGGCGGAAACCGATGCATACCAGCAGACAAAGTTCTTGGACAGGGCATAGGCAAAGCCGCGGCGGGCATATTCCTTGCGGGGCAGCGCGCTGAAGCGAAGCATTTTTTTCATAAACTTATCTTCACTTTTCTGAGCGACCGCATAGCTTCTTCTGGCCAGCTTTTCCACAAAACCAGGAAGGGCATAAGCGGAATTGGAGGATACATCCAATATCACGCTGCCCGAATGCATCACCTTGGCAAATTCCTGGTTGATATACATGGTTCCCAGGGCGTTCACTCTCAGCAGGGTTTCGGGATCGGCCATGCTGGGCGAGAGGCCTGCTGCGTTGATGACATTGGTGATCCGGCCTTGAAGCGCGGCAAAAGCTGCCAGCTCGTGAACGCTTCTGCGGCTGGAGGTGTCGCAGGTATGGGCAAGGGCCTGATACCCCAATGCCTCCAATTCTGAAACCGCCTTTTCAAGTTTGCTCATTGTCCTTCCTGAGAGGATGATGAGTTTATTTTTTGGCATATATTTGGCAGCGCTAAGGCCCATGCCGCTGCCGCCTCCGGTGATCACCACCACCTCTCTTACAGATGGCTGGGACTTATCCTGATGACTCTTTTCCAAGATCATATCGACAGTGCTGTTCTTCATATCTTCATTCATTTTCTATCACCTGTCCCTATTGTACCTTACGCTGCAATCTTTCCGGTTTCTTTCAGCCACTGAATTTCGTCGTGGATGGTCTCGCGGTAGCTGCGGGTATGGTAGCCCAGTTCTTCCTCAGCCTTGCTGGAATCAAAGGTGTTGTTTCTGGCCAGATTGTAGACGGAGAAGGTGGTCATAAGGGGCTTCTCGCCTTTGCGCTTGGCAGCCTTTTCAGCCAGGGATGCCACCAGATTTGCAGCCCAGATGGGCAGGAACATCTTGACCTTGGCGCAGCCGGCTTCTTCGGAAACGATGTTGGAGAAATCCTTGAAGGATACCGGTTTGTTGCCAAGAATGTAGCATTCGCCGATGCGTCCTTTATCTGCGGCGGCGATGGTGCCGGCTGCCAGATCGCGTACATCGCAGAGGTTGAAGCTGCCGTCGATGCCGGCGGGCATCTGGCCGCCAATGATCTTGATCAGGGTGCCGGTGGTTTCGCCAACCGCGAAGTCCTCCGGTCCCATGATGCCGCTGGGATGAACCACGCAGGCGTTAAGACCGCGGTCTCTGACGGCATCCAGCACCGCCTGGGTAGCCAGGGCTTTGGACTGGGAATAGCAGCCCAGAACCTGATGCTCGTCAAAATAGTCAACTTCCTTGATGGCAGTGCCCTTGGGCGCTTCCGGAATGGCGCCGGTGCTGGAGCAGTAGACCAGCTTCTTTACCTGGGAATTTGCAAGGCACAGATCGATGATCTTCTGGGTGCCGCCCACATTGACATCCATCACCTTTTGATTGAAATCAGGATTTACGGTGACGATGCTGGCAATGTGAAGAACCACAGCGTCCATACCGGCCGGGATATCGAAGAAGGGCTTCAGGCTCTCTTCGTTGGTGAGATCGCCTTCGACGATCTCAGCTTCTTCGGGGACGAATTGCATGGCCGGATCATTGGGAAGAACAAACGCTCTTACTTTATCTCCCCGCTCGATGAGCTGACGGCAGATGGTGCCTCCTAAAAATCCTGCTGCGCCGGTAACCAGATATAATGTATTTTTCATAATATAAAAACCTCCGTTTGTTATGTGTTGTTTGCTTTGATGGTCTTATCATAACAAGCGAAGGTAAACGAAAAGTAAAAAAGAAAAGATTTTCAAAAAAACTTTGATTTTTTTCAGGATGCGGATTTCAGCGTCACCATAAAGTCCGAACCTTTTCCGGGAGCGGTCTTTATTTCTATGTTTCCGCCGCAGAGGAGCGCGGCCCGTTTGGCGATGGGAAGCCCCAGGCCGTTGCCGGTAACGGTGAACTTTCCATCCTCCGATTGATAGTACCGTTCGAAAATATGAGAAGCTGTCTTCTCATCCATCCCCTTGCCAGAGTCCTGAAAATGGATCTTCACACATGCGTCCGATTCCTCTGCAAATATCCGGATCAGCCCGCCCTGAGGCGTAAACTTGAGGGCGTTGGTCAGCAGATTTGTCCATACATGGGCCAGCAGCTCCTCCGATCCCATCACCATGGGATCAAAATCCTCCGGAATATCCAGATTGATGTCCTTTTCATCCAGTGTTCTTTCCATTAAGATAAGGGTCTGCCGGATCTGCTCCCCGGCGTTCATCTTAACTAAAGCCGGAGCGACCTCCATGGCGCTTAACTTGGATAGAAGCAGTGTGCTTTGAGACAAATCGCTGAGCCGCCGGGACTGTTCCCGGATGATTTTAAGATATTTCAGGCGCTCCTCGGTTTCGCCGCTGAAACCGGTTTCCGGATCGGGGCCGGCGTTTTCGTACAGATAGTCCGAAAAGCCGCTGATGGAGGTGATGGGCGTCTTGAATTCATGGGCAAATTCGCCGGTGAAGGCTTCCATCTGCTCCCTGGTCTGCTTCAGTTCCCGGACCATGGCATTGAATTCCTGGTAGAGCCGGGTGTATTCCTCCGCCTCTTCGAGGGAGATCTGCACGTCCAGATTGCCGGAGGAGACTTCGTGGATGCCATCCGCCAGACGCCCCATTTTCTTTTCCATTCCGTCCAGCATGATTTTTACCGCGCCATAGTAAACAACCGTCATGAGGGGAATCATCCAGACCATGGCCAGCGCCTGATCCGCATCAAAGCGCAGGAAAAGAAAACCCAACAGTCCGAAGGCCATCACCGCCCCGATAATAACAATCATGCCGATGAGGAAAATCCATTTCATCTGCCAGATGGAGAAGAGTTTTTCTTTTTTCATTTTCTGCCTCCGATGACGGCCTTATAGCCCAGGCCACGGACGGAGAGAAGTTCAAATTCGTCGGTAGCGGAAAGCTTATTTCTCAGACGGTTGATATAGGTTTTAATGGTATTATAGTCGCTTTCGCTGTCATACCCCCAGACCTCATCCATGATTTGCTGTTTGGTGAAAAGCTGTCCGGGGTAGGAAAGAAGCTTGTGCAGCAGCTGGAATTCCTTTTCCGTCAGTTCGATGGATTGGCCGCCATTGAAGGCGCTGTGGGTATCTTCGGATAACCGGAAAGAGCCGATAACAATTTCCTTCTCAGACTTGATGGCGGCTCGGCGCAGAATGGCTTCCATGCGCCAGGTCAGTTCTTCGTATTGGATGGGCTTGGTGAGATAATCATCGATGCCCAGGGAAAAGCCCTTCTTTTTATAATCAAATCCGTCCATGGCGGTCAGCATCATCACCGGCGTGAGATCGCCGGAGTCCCGAACCTCTTTGACAAAGGTGAATCCGTCCATTCCGGGCATAAGAATATCCACCAGCATCAGGTCCACATGCTGGTGGTCCAGCACCTCAAGGGCTTCTTCGCCATCGGAGGCTTCCAGAATTTCATATTGATTTTTCAGACGGGTTTTTGTCAGCAGCCGTATGGATGCATCATCTTCCACAAGCAGTACCTTGATCATCGCTTCCGTTCCTTCCATGTAAGATCATATCGTCAATATCATATCACAAATGGGTTCGGGAAGAAAGATGCTTTCATGTTGAAGCTTGCATCGGATCTGCGGGCCGTATATAATGAAAAAAAGATTCTCATACGATGATCTGAAAAGGAAAAAGAATATGGATCAAATTGCGATTATTTCCGATGTTCACGGAAACCTGACGGCGCTGGACACCGTTCTTGATGATATTCATAAACGAAAGATATCCCATATTTATTCTTTGGGCGATATCATTGCGAAAGGCACGCATGCAGAGGAGTGCGTCCGGCTGATTCGGCAGCACTGTGAAGTATCCATCCAGGGAAACTGTGACGGCGTTTTTTCTTCAGAAATGGATCTTAGCGGCATGGATCAGCTAACCGTCAGCCGGATCCTTTGGAATCAGAATAAACTCTCTAAAGAGAGCAAGGAATACCTGAAAAATCTTCCCTTCTCCTATGAGTTTTATATGAGCGGCAGGCTGGTGAGGATTTTTCATGCCCATCCGGAGAAATACGATAACTATATAGGCGCCATCGATTCCTTTGATCACTTGTACAGCATGTTTCTGCCCAGTAATCAGACGCCTTCTGCAGACAGGGCGGATATTGCCATTTACGGTCATATTCATCTTCCCTTTGTTCAGAAGCTTTACAACCGGATTATCCTGAATCCCGGTTCTGTCGGCAACTCGATGGATTGTGTGCGGGATGCGGCGCGGGATGGCGATGTGCGGGCAACCGCGGTTGCAAACTATTTGATTCTCAAGGGAACATTGAATTCCAGAGACTGGCAGGAGCCGCTTTCTTATGAAATCATCAATCTCCCTTACGATATTGAGCGGGAGCTTTCTCTAAACGAAGATAACATAGAGCAGGAGGCTTATATCAAAGAACTGCGCTATGGCTGGTACAGGAATATGGCCAAGGTAGAGCGCATGGCCCGGGAAAACGGATTGATCCGATAACGCGCCGCTTAACGGGGACAGTTCGGAATCGTTAAGTTTTCTGCCGGTTTGGTATTAAGTGACGAAGTTTTTTATTGCAGGTTACAGAAGACGGTGAAGAACGTAAAGAATCAGGAGATGGCCGGGATAGAAGAGATAGAACAGCCATTTGAGTCCGCGGCCTTTTTTGCCGTTGTAGAGAAGCAGGGGGATCAGGCAAAGGAATGTCCCTACGTAATACCCTTTGGTACGCATCAGCGAAATAAACCCGCCGCCGGCAAGAACCCGCAGATAGTGAGGTTTATCGAAAAACACATAGAAAAGAAAAACCGTCAGCACGCCGAATAAGGTATAGTCGGCGTTCAGAAATACAGCGATTCCGCTGAAAACAAGGACAGGGATCGTGGCCAGAATTCGTCGGAACAGGCGGTTTTCAGGTTTTGATGCCGCCATGGTTTTGTCGTAAAGCAGGAGGGAAAGCACAGCCAGAAAGAACGTCAGCATAATATTCTGGTGGCCCCATTCCGGCTTTCCCGTAAAGGCCAGATCAAAGGGAATCTCGCTGAGCAGGGCAAAGATTCCCAGACGCAGCAGATATTTCTTTTTGTCGCGGGTAAACCGGTAGCCTTCAGAAACACAGAAGGCAAACAGGGGCATGGCCAGCCGGCCGATAAACCTGAGCCAGGTCATTTCAGGAAAGAAAACATCTCCGGCGTGGTCGATGAGCATGCTGATCATGGCAATCAGTTTCAGATGCGTTCCATTTAAAATCTGAAAACGGGACAGGGATAGATTGGATGATTCCTGCGGCATGATGGCGGATCTCCTGTGATGGAATTGTCAGAATATGTCATAAGAACATTATAGTTCTGAAAAATCGATGAATCAAGAAGAACATGGAAACAAGCGAAGGCAGCAGGTTCTAAAGTTTCTCAAAAAAAATATATTTTTCTTGTAACGAAATCCATATTTCTCCGTCTAATCGATGTCTTTGAAAGAAAGGAGGTGAAAAAGTGACCCAGGAACAGCAGGCCAGGATGTACGAAAACTGTTATATGCGTGTTTTTTCATACGCAATGACCCTGGCGAAGGATCGATCTCTTGCGGAAGAGCTCACGCAGGAGACCTTTTACCGGGCTTTTACAAAGCATCGCGACTTTCGGGGCGAATCAGATGAAACGACCTGGCTGTGCGCCATTGCGAAAAATCTCTTTACAGATGAAATGCGACGGCAAAGCCGGTTTAAAGAGATGCCGGAAGAGATGCCGGATCAGCTTCCGGGAAATTCGATGCAAGGCAAGAGCATTGAGAAAACACTGGAAGACAAAGATGCTTCTCTTCGGATCCATATGGCGCTGCACGAACTGGAGGAACCGTACCGGGAAGTCTTCCAGCTCCGGATTTTTGGAGAGCTCAGCTTTAAGGACATCGGAACGATTTTCCGAAAGACTGAAAACTGGGCAAGGGTCACTTATCACCGCGCCAGAATGAAATTACAGGAAAGGATAGAAGAAATATGAAAGTAGATTGCGAAGTCATCCGTGATTTGCTCCCGCTGTATGCAGATCAGATCTGCAGTGAGCAGAGCCGGAAGATGGTCGATGAGCACCTTCCCGAGTGTCCCGCATGTACACAGATGCTCCAAAGACTTAAATCAAGTGAATTAGAGAATAACCTGATGGTGGAAAAGGAATCGGTCATTGCGAATGGAACGCAGTATTTGAAACGGCGTTCGACCCTGGCCGGGCTGATTGTTTCCGGAATATTCATGATTCCGATTCTGGTATGTCTGATTGTGAATCTTGTTTCAGGAAATGGACTTGGATGGTTCTTTATCGTTCTGGCCTCTCTGATATGCGGTGCATCGCTCATCGTGGTGCCGCTGCTGGCACCGGAGGATAAAGCGTTCTGGACATTCTGCTCGTTCAGCGCAAGTCTCATCCTGCTGCTGGCTGTGATCTGCCTGTATACCCATGGCCGGTGGTTCTGGATTGCCGCCAGTGCCTCGTTATTTGGTCTGGGCCTCATCTTCCTGCCCTTTGTGGTGAAGGCGAGACCGGTCAAAAGGCTGATCGGACAGGCCAGTAAAGCGATCATTGTACTGTCGGCCGATGCCGTCCTGCTGATTACCATGATGAACATGGTCAAATCTTACCAAGGTCTGAGTCTCACAACGGCTATACTGGCGCTAGGCGCGCTTTCCGGAATCGGGCTGATCGTACTGGAAGTTATAAGGAAAAGGGGATAATAGACATGAGTAAAAAAACAACAATAACCATCGTCATGGCAGTTTGCGCCATCCTGCTGATCGGAGCGCTGGGGTTTAGCTTGAGGGATGTGTTCAAAAATATCTTCAGCGGGGGAGGCCTCTCCTTCGGGGGCGTGACCTATCAAAATGCGGAGAAATATACCGCCGGAGAAGCACTCATTCCGGATCAGGTTAAGAATCTGGACATCAACTGGATCAATGGGCAGGTCAATGTGGCTTATCATAAGGAGAATGTGATTACGTTAGAGGAGACATCCAATAAAGAAATGACAGCGGATCTTCAGCTTCGCTGGTGGGTTGATGGCGATACCCTCCGTGTTCAGTATGCGAAAGGCGGATATAACTTAGGAAGACTGAACCAGGAAAAGCAGCTGACCATTACGCTGCCTGAGAAAGCAGCATTTGACAGCGTTTCTGTCGATGCAACCTCTGCCGAGCTGAACATTCCCGCCCTGACAGCAGACAGCCTGAGCCTGGAGGTTACTTCAGGAGATATCCACGCGGAAGGGGATATCAGAAATCTCAGCGCTGAAGCTACCTCCGGTGATATGGTTCTGACGCTGCTTAAGGATGCCGAGAGCATTCGGACAGAATCTACATCCGGAAGTGCCCGGGTTACGGCGCAAAACGTTGATAAGATCGAGATTTCCACAACTTCCGGCGGGATTTCGGTTTCTGCAAAGCAGGCCGGAGAATGCAGGACAACCTCTACAAGCGGAAACGTAGAAGTTTCCGTTGCCAAAATGGGCCAGCTGGACATCCATACGACTTCCGGCACGATTGCAAGCACCCTTGAGCAATTTGATGCAATGAAGATCGAGGCAACCTCAGGGGATGTAACCCTCGACCTGCCTTCTGAGCCCGGCTTTAGCGCAAATATCGATACGACCAGCGGAGACGTAGAATACAACATCCCCATTACGAGGGAAGGAAACACCTATATTTGCGGCGATGGCTCCGCCCAGGTTTCGGTTGATACGACCTCCGGCACTGTTCATTTGCAATAACAAAGAGCACGGTGGAGAATAAAAACGAAAAAAAGAACCCGATAAAATCGGGTTCTTTTTGACGGAGATGAAGAGATTTGAACTCTTGCGCCGCTATTAACGACCTACTCCCTTTCCAGGGGAGCCCCTTCAGCCACTTGGGTACATCTCCAAATGTCTGATCTCTTTCGATGATCAGTATGTAATTTTAACCGACCGGCATCAGTCAAGTCGGGTACGGAAAGGGTGGGATTTGAACCCACGGCTCCTTGCGGAGACACTGGATTTCGAGGCCAGCTCCTTAAGCCACTCGGACACCTCTCCACAAGACGCTCCTTCGAAACGTACTTGGGTATTATACCCGAAGGAGCGTCTCCTGTCAAGATTATTTTTTGAAAACGGCTTTCGTTTTTTGAGAAGGATTTACCGTACCGCCGGCAGATCTTCCTTTAGCAAATCCGTCAGGCAGTCCAGGCTGAGCAGAATGGTCGATGTATTGTGCAGCAGCGCAGAGGTAGCAGGAGCCAGAACGCCCAGCGCGCCCAGCAGAATCAGCGCGCCGTTAAAGGTCATGACAAACCGGTAGTTGCGGCCGATCCTTTCCATCAGTTTCCGGGAAAGCCTCTTTAAAAGGACCAGCTCATGCAGATCTTCCGCTGCAATCGTGATATCGGCCACTTCCCTGGCAATCGATGCGCCGCTTCCGATGGCGATGCCTACATCCGCCAGCGACAGCGCCGGCGTATCGTTAATGCCGTCCCCGATCATAATGACCTTGTGACCTTCCGCCTGCGCTTTTCGAATGTAATCCGCTTTATCCTCGGGAAGCACCTCGGCATGATATTCATCGATTCCCAGATCTTGTGCGATGGCGGATGCGGCACCTCGGCTGTCGCCGGTCAGCATGACGGTCTTTTTTATGCCCGCCTCATGCAACGAACGAATGATATCCACAGCCTCAGGCCGCAGGGGATCGTCGATGCCAATGGCTGCCGAAAGCACGCCGCCAATCGCCAGATACAGCCAGGAACACCGGGTGGACAGCTTCTCGAACCTTGTCTGATCCTCCGGCAGAATCTGCACTTTCTCGTCCTCAAAGACAAAGTGCCGGCTGCCTATAATGACACGGTCTTCGCCAATTCTTGTGGCGATGCCATGGGCTACCACATATTCGACTTCACTGTGCATCTCCCTGTGATCCAGTCCGCGGTCCTTTGCAGCTTTTACGACGGCGCTGGCGACGGAATGGGGGAAATGCTCCTCCAGACAGGCTGCGATCCGAAGCATTTCCTTTTCCTCATGTCCGGAGAAGGGAACAACCTCTCTGACCGTTGGGCAGGCATTGGTCAGTGTTCCTGTTTTATCAAAGATGATGGTATCTGCTTCACTGAGCGTTTCCAGGTATTTGCCGCCTTTGACCGTGATTTTGTGTTTCCCGGCCTCCCGCATGGCGGAAAGCACGCTAAGCGGCATGGAAAGCTTCAGCGCGCAGGAAAAATCCACCATCAAAACGGAAACGGCTCTTGCGGTATTGCCCGTCAAAAGCCAGGTAAGCAGGCTGCCTCCCAGACACCAGGGCACCAGCTTGTCCGCCAAAGAGTAGGCTCTTCTTTCGGCTCCGGATTTCAGCTTTTCGGAATCTTCAATCATTCTGACGATCCTGTCATAGCGGTTTTCTCCCTGCGAGCCGGTTACCTTCAGCACACAGGTGCCTTCCTCCACCACGGAGCCCGCATAGCAGGCAGCGCCTTTATGCTTCTCTACCGGCACGGATTCGCCGGTTAAGGAAGCCTGATTCAGCATGACGTCTTCGCTGTCCAGAATGCCGTCAAGAGGCAATACATGACCGGTATGAACGACGATCCTGTCTCCCGGGACAACCTTGTTAAGGGGTGAGAGGACTTTGCTTCCGTCATCCAGCATCATCCAGACCTGATCTACCTGGAGAGACATGTTCTTCGCCAGGTCATCGATGGATTTTTTATGGGTCCATTTATCCAGCGTTTCCCCGATCCCCAACAAAAATCTGACGGAACCGGCAGTGGAAAAATCACCTGTTAAAAGGGATACGGCCAATGCGACGCCATCCAGCACATCCACACTGAGCTTCCCTGAGGCGAGAACCTTCAGCGCCCGGATAATCCGCGGTATGGCATGGATGGTATTTAGAATGCGCCTTATGGGTGCCGGGAGAAAGAGCTTTTTCAGATAATGCCGCACGACCTGAAAGACCAGCTTTTCCTTATATTCACGGGTAATCGCGCGGCTGTTGGAAGCAATCGGCGCAACCTGGGCGGCAGCCTTTTTATATGAAAAAGAGGCCAGCTGGCGATACAATGCTTTTCTGTCTGCGTGAAAACGAATCATCACGCCCAGGGTACGCTCGTGGATGGTTACCTGATCTACGCCGGGCAGCTTAAGCAGCCAGGCCTCCAGAAGATCCGCCTGAGCCATGCTCATGTTTCTGCCGGCAGCTCTCAGACGGACCCTGCCTTTGCTTTCATGTAAGATCTGAAATTCCATGGAATATCAGATGCCTTCTGCTTCGGTTTCTTCGGCATCTTCCGCCGCCAGGTCTTCAATGATCCGCGCTTCTTCTTTTTTAGCCCGTTCTTCGTTGATGGCTTTGGCATCAGCCAGGATATCGGAGCAGTTCTCCTGAACGGTTTCCACGTCCTTCATGACCTGGTCCTTGCAGCGAAGAACGGCAGCGGTAACATGGGAATAGGCCTTCTTGGCGTCTCTGCTGCTGAGCAGCTTGAAACCAGCTGAGCCAAACAGTGTTCCGCCGACAAATAACGCAATTTTTCCAACAGTGTTCATGTGTGTTCCTCCAAACTTTCAAATGATTGCGGATTAGATTAAACTAACCCGGTTAGAAACCTCTAACTTCCAAACATAATAACATAAAATGTTTTCGGATTCAATATGAAATTACACTTGGTTATTAATCCTTGGTTTGGAAACTTTGACTTGGAAGTTTTGGCTTCGAATCATTGGTTTTTAATCCTTGGCTCGGAATCTATGGCTTCGAATCATTATTCAGGACCGAAAAATCAGAAAAAACAGCCACCTGATATTTTCTCTCGCATTCAGGCATGACCCATGATATAATTGCTATATTATTTTAAGGAGGCAATATCCATTATGATCTTTTTCCTTTTTCCCTTTCTGGCAGCCTTTCTTGTGATCCGGGCCGTTACAGGGATAGTAACATCTGCCTCCAGAAACACTCCAAGGCAGATAAAACATGTGGATTCCGTGGTCCGCGACCTGCCTTCCCAGGCCGGCACCGCGCAGAACCAGGTATCGCAGACCGCTCGGCAGCCTGCCCCGCAGGTCCATTGTGCGAGAATCCAAAGCATCGCGGCCGATGCCACCCGTCAGGAAACCAAGATTTCTACCCAGTCCCAGCGAATCTACAAGCTGGTGCATTCGATTTTTGATGCACCCACCATGACCGGACAGAAATATCTGAGCGTTGTTGACTCAGCCTATGATAAGGTCCGCTCCAATCACCAGACGCTGCTCAGACAAATGCAGACCTTCGATGAGAGAGGTTACATGACTCTTTCCGAAATGATCCGCGGCGGCTATCATCGGTATGATAATATTGACGACGCCATTCAGGAGGAGCAGCTGGGACTTTTTGAGAAACAGCTGGATCAGATGACGTCGATCCTCAACGACAATGAGCGGATTTTCCTGTTTCTGGAAAAGCTTTCCCTG
>JAGBND010000084.1 GCA_017634575.1 Bacillota bacterium | reverse complement strand
GTTTGTGCATCGGCAGAAGCATAACGACGTCAAGCAGTACGTACAGTGCAAAAAGGTGCTGCCGAAAGATGCGAGAAAGCCCCAGCGATTCGCTGGAAGCACTGTGTGCTCCATTTCGCGGGTGCCCCCGCCGCTTTCCTCTATCAGGAATACACGCGGGAAAGTGGATTCACGTTTCACATGAACGCCTCTGTCAACTTTCATCGGCAGCTGCTCAAGCTGCTCAACGCCTATACTGAGATCAGTCCCTACCGCGAAGTACAGGTATCCACGCTGCTTACGAGCCTGCTTTTATCCATCATCACCACAAGTGACGCCTACCGGCACGCCCAGCAGGCCATGCCAGGGCAGATCAAGGACATCGTTTACAGATTGCCGCTGTCGTCGGAATTACTGATGAGAATTACTTTTACCGACTGTTCAAAAAGCACGTCGGCATTTCGGCACACAAGTACCGCAAGAGCTGATGAAAAAAACGCGCGTGACCGATTATGGCCACACGCGCTTTTTATCTTTTCAATCCCGATCCATGCGCCTGAGCAGAATTCCGCTGAAAGGCGCGAGGACCGAGGGCATATAATCTGAAACCACTTTCTTTTCCTGACCACCGTATTCCTCCCAGCCTGTGTTCAACAGCATTGTGTATTCGTTTTCATCGTCGAACACAAGCGCCGCTTCCTGGTCAGAGAAGTTGAGCAGGATCAGGTCGACCGCTTCGCCGTCCGTCTTGGTGTAGCCGAACACACAGGGATTGTCGGATACAGATTCCACCCACTTGAAGCCGTCGTAGGTGCCGTCCAGAGCCCACAGCGCCGGTTTCTTCCCGTAGCAGTCGTTGAGCGCCGTCATGAAGTGCAGGAAGGCGTCGTGCGCAGGCATTTTCAATAAATCCCAGTCTGGCTCCCGGGTCTCGTCCCATTCCCGGAACATGGCGATCTCGTTGCCCATGAAGTTCAGCTTCTTGCTCCCCTTCTTCAATCCAACATGTTCCACCTTTGGGGGTAGGCAGTGGGACGCCTTCCGCAATGTTTCGCCCTTGGAATATAGGCGGCGAGACACCTTCCAACATGTTCCACCCTTGGAATATAGGCTGTGGGACGCCTTCCTTAAGCCTTCTTCAAGCTCATTGCAATGATAACCGATTTAAGCCATTGGGTCAAGGAACTCCGGATAGTTATCAGCAGTTTGCCCCTTTGGGTACGCCAGGCTTTTGGGATCATCGACCAAACTGGCGGCATATAAATCAAACACTGTCGATACAGCATCTTCTCAGAGAAACGAATATCCCGAATACGTGCAGGAAGTTCTTTCCGGCAGCTTCCTCCGGCATTTCCTTTCAGGCACTCGTCATCCAATTGTGAAGCCCTTGACCATTTTCTCAAATAACTTTCTGTCACAGCGTTTTTTTCTTGCTGCCCGGTTTACGCATCTCGCGATACAGAATATCGGCAAGAGTGCTCATGATTGCCTTGTACTTGCTTTGGTCCTCGAACAGGGAACTGTATGTTTCCTGGGATTCCATATAACTTGCCATCGCAGCATCACTGAAAGCTGCAGGAAAAATGCTCTCTGCAAAAATCCGCGGGTCTGAGGAAGCAGCCATGTTGGCCAGGCGGCTGTCTTTGCGCAGCTTCTCAGCCAGAGCGCTGATCATAGCCCTGTCAGCATCACTGAAGCTGCCTTTATATCGTTCGTTGATCCGCTCGATGATCTCATCCAGCGGATTATTTTCTTCGGGTTTGACCCGGCCCTTTGGTTCTGCCGGTGAATACACGCCATCTCCTTCACTGAGGCTGATATCCCCCTCAAACGTCTTCTCCAGTCTGTACATTTCCAGCTTCAGCATCTTCTCGATATTCTCCATGTCCACCGTTTCCGCCGGAAGCATCCCCACCAGGAACGAACAATAAACATATTCCTGATGCAGGTCCTTATCGAACATCCGGACAACCTGAATGACATAGCGATACCATTTACAGAAATTCCGCATCGTTCGGCGGATCTGATAACGCTCATCACTGGATTTCTGCTTGTAACGTTCCACCGCCGGCAGCAGACGGCTTGCCAGCATGCCCTGCGCACTGCCGCCCTGAGCTCCGCGGGCATAATAAACCTCACAGAGATGAAGAATGTCCATATCCCCATAAATACCGAAATTGCGGAGCTCACGCTGCACTTTGTACAGAAGATCCGTGTTAACTTCATCCTCCAGGAAGGTCTCATGATAGAAATACTGAAAGTCCTCCTGTACATCCTCTTTCTCGTTGGCAAAATCCAGTATGAATGTGTCATTCTTGCCGGGACATGTGCGGTTCAGTCTGGAAAGCGTCTGAACCGTTTTCACCCCGCGAAGTTTCTTGTCCACAATCATGGTGTGGAGCAGCGGTTCATCAAATCCTGTCTGATACTTCTCCGCGACGATCAGGATATTGAAGTTGTCATGGAATTCCTGTTTCGTCTGTGCTTCGGAGATATGACTGCCATCCGGGCGTACATTCAGCCCGGACTCGGTGTAGGGTTCCTCATCCAGAATGACCTCGCCGGAAAATGCCACCAACGGCTTCACTTCCCCGTACCCCTGATCCTCCGCATAACGTTTGATTGCCTTGAAAAAGAGCACTGCTGCCGGTCTGGATGCGGTAACCACCATCATTTTTGCCCGTCCGTTGATCTTTCCCCGGGTGGTATTCATGTAGGTTTCAACAATGATTTCCGATTTCTGAAGAATGTTCTCCGGATGAAGCTGCTGATATTTCCTGATCACCTTACTCGCCCGGGAGGCAGGGACCTCCGGGTTATCCGGCGTCGAGTTGGCAATTTTGAAGCAGGTTTTATACGTCATGTAGTTCTGCAGCACATCCAGAATAAAGCCTTCTTCAATGGCCTGGTGCATACTGTAGATGTGGAACGGATGAAACTGTCCGTTTTTGTCCTGTTCGCCGAACATTTCCAGCGTGGTATCCTTTGGTGTCGCCGTAAACGCAAAGAAGGACAGATTCTTATGTCTCCCGTGGGCAATGAGCTCACGAACAAGTTTATTTTGGGGATCAACCTTTTCCTCTTCAATCCCCTCAATCTCCGCATACTCCTGCAGCGCATCCCGCAGATCCGCCAGGGCTGTCTTCAGCTTCATGGCGCTGGAACCCGTCTGAGAGGAATGTGCCTCATCACAGATGATGGCATAGTTCCGGCCATTGGCAGCATCCACCTGTTCATAGATGACCGGGAACTTCTGCAGCGTGGTGACAATGATCCTTACGCCATTGTTGATAGCGTCCCGAAGGTCGCCGGAGTTCTTGTCCTCTCCGATAACCTCGACACTGCCCAGTGTATGATCAAAACCGGAGATTGTATTCTGCAGCTGTGCATCCAGCACACGCCGGTCAGTGACCACAACCACGCTGGAAAAGATCGCCCGGTTATTCTCATCATGAAGCGATGCGAGGCGATATGCGGTCCATGCAATGGAGTTCGACTTGCCAGAGCCGGCGCTGTGCTGGATCAGATAGTTATGCCCGGCACCATGCGCTTTGACATGCGCCATCAGCTTGCGAACCACATCCAGCTGATGATACCGCGGGAAAATCAGTCGGCCTTCCTGCTGACTGATGAACTTCTGCACGATGTCCATCATGCTGTCGGCATTGAACACGGTCTTCCACAGATAATCAGTTGGATAACCGTCCTGACTGGGCGGGTTGCCTTTGCCGCCATCATTGCCGGCGCCGTTGCTGCCCTGATTGAACGGCAGAAAAACCGTTTTCTCGCCGGCCAGTCTGGTGGTCATCCATGCTTCGGACAGATCCACACAGAAAAACGCAAGAATCCGTTTGTTGAACTGGAAGCAGAGTTCCCGCGGATCACGGGCTGACTTCCATTGCTGTTTGGCGTTTTCCACACTCTGCCCGGTGAACTGATTTTTCAGCTCAAAGGCAAAAAGCGGGATGCCATTCACCGTGAGGATCATGTCCACACTGTTGTTATTCTCCGCGCTGTAATGCCATTGCCGGATGCAGTGGAAGATGTTCTTTCGATAATCTTCCATTGCCTTTTCATTGAGACTGGATTCCGGCATAAAGTAGCAGACTCGAAAGGCAACTCCCCGGTGCTTAAAGCCGTGGCGCAGCACGTACAGGATGCCGTCCATGTCGCATGCGTTGTTGAATGCAACACAGAACTTTCGCTCCGGATCCACCGCATTCATGTTCACAAAACGCTGCCATTCCCTGGGCTGGCTTTCCTGAATAAAACGCAAAAGCACATCCGGATAAAGACCGAGCTTCGGGTCATACACATCGTCACAATGAGTGTATCCGCCTGACGATGATAAGAAGAATGCTTCGATATCGCTCTCAAAGCGCTTTTCTGTGGTATCAGTAACTGACATTCAAACCTCCTATACAGACGAGCTTCAAGAGCAGGCCCGACAGAAAATTCACTGATCGACCCATAAGAGTCAGCATTCGATCGTGTCTTCTATCCGGGCACTTTTCCTTCTTTTTCTCCTGCTCTTCCTGATTTTTCATTTCAAAGTATGAGGTACCTTTGTTCAACACAACAAGCTCACACGGAATGCAATCTCCCCCACAAGGTTTAGGACATTTCCGCATATGGCAACTCCTTGAAAGCACTCCACAACAAGATTTCATCTTCCAAACTGAGCCTGTTAAATCTGTTTTACCAACACTGACATTCATGGCCTTTGTAGTTTTGACAAACATCCGGAATTCCTGTCAACCGTTTTTCTGCTTTGGGCGTAAGAGACGCCAATTTACTGCGGTACCTCCCGTTTCCCGGTTACATACTCGTAGATCACGGACTTTTTGTAGGCTTCCAGTTCGGTGAGGAGTTGCTGCTTGGAGTCGATCAGGCGATCGACTTCACCGCAAATAAATGCTAAATAGTCTATGATTTGTTGCTGCTCTAATTGATCAGGGACTGCAATATGACTGTGTTTTGCAAAATAAGGGGAAACACGTTTCAATCCACCAGTGCCAGTCATAGTTGCACATGCTGATTGCTTAAATAGGTCATTTTGAAGCCAATACAGCAAATACTTGGCCAATACTGCATAAGGTCTGTATATGAACAATTCGGAACTGCCCATGCCAAATCCAGAGTGTAAGCCTTCCATGATAGCTATGTTCCCATTCTCAAAGCATGGCGTTACTTTAGCCATTGCAATATCGCCCTCTTCAAATTGAGTCAGTGAAGAAGCCAGCAAACCATATCTACTTGAATTTTCAACATAATAACCATTTTTCAAGCAATCCATAGGCATATATGTGATTTCTGAATCCTCTGTCAAGTTCGATACAACACAAGCAGGCTGAAAGATCGCAACATATTTGATTGGCTTACAGTTCCACTCATCCGGGATCTCCCCAATCCATTCCACCCCACTGTCCTTCATCTTTCTCGGCCCACGCACACCATGGGTCACAGCCTCGGTGATGATGGACTGTTTCAGCTTCTTGTATTCCTCAATGGTTACCCGTGTCTGCTCCATTATGCGGTCGATCTCCGCACAGTGGTAGTCGAGATAAGCTGCGATGCGGGATTGCTCGGAAAGAGGGGGAAATACTACGAGCGAATCCGATAGTATTTTTCTGGAGATACTGAATACTTTAACTCCGGACACTCTCGATCTAATTTGACTTCTCCAAGGATCCGTTTTCATCTGATAAGCTAAATACTTGTTATCATCTTGTTCTAATGCCTTTAAAATAATAGTATGGTATCCAGCAAATAATTGCATTTCACGATCAACATGAACACAGTTTCCACAGCCGTCAGTATCTTCCGATGTGTCAGCAACAATTATGTCCCCAGAATGTACCAGCGATTCAGCATTCCTTTCAATATATGACGGACTTACAAATCTAAATAAATCATCTTGCAGCTTTACACCCGTGTTAGTTTTAGAATGTATCTGTCCATAACTTATTACTGGTACACCGGTATCTTCAAGATTCTCTTTAGTGATGGGCAATCCTTTTCCGAAAGAAAATAGGCTCTTCAATCGTAAAACATTCCATCCTTCCGGAATTTCCCCAATCCATGCTATCCCACTGTTCTTCATTTCTCTCGCCATTGCTCATCCCTCCCCGAACAGATTCTTCAGGCTAGCCGCAATGCCATCCTCCAGGGCAACGATTCGAGCAAGTATATCTTCACTGGGTTCAGGCTTCTTGTACTCATAGAAATATCGGGTCATGGGAATCTCATAACCAATCTTCGTCTTACTGCGATCAATCCAGGCATCGGGTGCGTAAGGAGCAACCTCCCGGGCAAAGTAGGCATCTATATCCTCTTTTAGAGGAACATTCTCCGTGTCGCGCAGCGCAGCATCAGCAACAGGCTTGCCTCGTTTCATCACGACATTCCCCTGTTCATCCCGCTGTGGCCGCTCCACCACAATCTTGCTGTATCCGAAAGTGTCGGCATCAAAGATGCGGCTTTCGCAGTAAGCCCCGGCTTTGTCGCCATATACCCCATCAGTGAAGGCACGATACGCCTCAATAATCAAACGCCGATTCTCATCAGAAATGTCGTTGCGCTTGGTGCCGATAGACTTGCGGCGCGGAGTAAAACAGTGGCTTGCATCGATGAGCTGCACCTTTCCTGCACGCTCTGCGGGTTTATCCTTATCAAGCACCCAGATATAGGTGCTGATGCCGGTGTTCATGAACATGTCGGTGCTGAGCTGGATGATGGCGCTGAGCCAGTCATTCTCCAGAATATAGCGGCGAATCTCACTGGGTCCGCTTCCGGCATCGCCGGAAAAGAGCGGCGAACCGTTCTGAATAATAGCCATGCGGCCACTGGCATTCAGCTTTCGCAGGCCGTTGAGCACAAACAACTGCTGGCCATCGCTGATCTTTGGCAGACCCGGTGCGAAACGGCCGGCTTCTCCCTTCGCCGCCTCGGTCTCAACGGCTTTCTGTTCCCGCTTCCAGTCGATGCCAAACGGCGGATTGGAGATGATGAACCGGAACGTATAATCCGTGAACTGATCATCGCTGAGAGTGTCTCCAAACCGCATGTTATCCGGATTGCCGCCCCGGATCATCATGTCCGCCTTGGCAATGGCAAAGGTGGAAGGATTGAACTCCTGCCCGAAGCAGGTGACCTCCATCTCCGGGTTTAGGTCATGAATCCGTTCCTCCATGCAGGAGAGCATCTGGCTGGTCCCCATGGTCATATCGTAGACCGTGATGTTCTCCTGCCGGCTCATATCCTCACCGGACAGCAGCAGATCTGTCATCAGGTAGATGATATCCCGGCTGGTGAAGTGTGCTCCGGCCTCCTCTCCAAAGGATTCGGAAAAGCGGCGCACCAGGTCCTCGAAAATATAGCCGCAGTCCACAGCGCTGATCTTGTCCGGCCCCAGATAGCCCTTGGGCGTTGCAAATTCCTTGATCACAAGATAGAGCGTGTTGCTCTCCACCAGGCGACGGATGATATTGTCAAAATCAAACTTGGAAAAGACATCCTGAACATTGGCGGAAAAACCATTCAGATAATCCCGGAAGTTACTCTCGATGTTTTCCGGGTCAGCAAGCAGCCGATCAAACGTAAAACGGCTGGTGTTGTAGAACTGATACCCTGACGCCGCGCGAAGAAAGCCATCGGTAACGGCCAGCTTCTTCACTTTCTCCCAGGTATCCAGCACTTTCTGATGTGTGGGCAGCAGGCAGTCATGAAAGCGCTTTACAACGGTCATCGGCAAAATCACGAGACCGTATTCATGAGGCTTGAAAGGCCCTCTCAACAGATCTGCTACATTCCAGATCATCCCTGCTTTTTCCTGAATGTTTATTCCGACGGCGGAAAATCGATCATTTGCCATTTCTGAACTCCTCACTTTGCGCATTTAAAGGTCTTCAAGTGCTTTTGCCAGCTGTGCCTTATACAGGCTGACCGCTTCCTGCGGGGACACAAGCTTCATTCGGCCTGCATACTGCAGGAGCCAGCCGAAGAATGCATTGCCCGGGCACGCCTTTACCGTTGCCTGAAAGGAGTGATCCGAGACAGTCCTGCATTCAAAATCCATTCCAAAACGGTCAATGAATTCCCCCAGCAGACTGTTTTCGCACTCGATGGTTACCTCCATCTCGGGACCGTCCTGCATCTTATGGCTGCCTGAATAGTAGTAACCGATATCGAATTCAGCCGGGGAAGGATCAATGGCCTCCTCCAGGATTCGGACATTGCGAATATTGTCCACCCTTGGCGTGATGATGCTGCTGCTTTCCTGCTCATACGCCACGAGATCATACCGGCCATCCGACCAGACTATGGCATAGGGTGAAACGATATACGCCTTTCCGCCCTTTTGCGCAGTGACTGCTTTATCTCTGACCTGATAGTCGGTCATCCGAAACCGGACTTTCTTTTGGGCAACGATGGCCCGGAAAAGGTCATTTGCCCCGGCCAGGGCCCCGCCGACAGCTTTTTTGATCGTTCTCACTTGCCGATATTCGTTTTCGAAGCAGGACCGGTCACTGACGGAAGCCAGTGAGGCCAAATGGCCGATCACCTGTTTGCTCCTCTCAGGTTTGATAAACCTGGATGATGCCACCGCATCAATCAGCACTTTCAGTTCGACTGTATCAAATGGCCGGTTAGCAAACCGATAGTATGACGGCTGCCCGTTGATATGCGATCGGACAATATCAAACCCCGCCGCAGCCAGAAGATCCATATCTGCATCGATCGTTCTGCTGACGGGTGCCTGGACGCCATGCTGTTCCAGCATGGTCTTGATGTCCCTGGTCGATACGGCATGTTCTTCATCAGTATTCTCAAACAAATAGCGAAGAGTCAATAGTATTCTGCTCTGTTCCAGCATGGTTTCTTCCTCCTCCCGGATGTCCGCAAACACCGTTCTTTGATCTTTACGAATTCTACCCGAAAATCCGATAAATATCAAGCATGACCGAAACGCTGAAATGTCCCGGTCATGCAAAATCATCCAATTTTTCCGTTTTCGTCTGAAAAATCCCGGCGACAGTGAATCCCCAAATCATCTGTGCGGCAGGAAATGCGTTCCTTTTGGATTTTCAGGTTTCATCCGAATACGGTTCCTCATGATCGTATTCGCCGTACTCGCAGCCGATATGGGTGGCGGTGATCTCATCCACCAGCACCAGCTCGCCGTCCTGCCGGTCATACAGTTTCACCGTGCCGACGCCATTGCCGCCGTTCCACAGACGTTTATGCCGTTTTCTGCCGGTTGGATCCTCGTAGTTGATCAGCAGCATGTCCTTCTTCAGGCAATGAACCTCTGTTTCCATGGCGGCATGAATGTTTTCCTGCCGCACGTGCCAGACCACTTCCTGCTCTTTCTCTTCAAAGGAAAAGGTCGTCTTTACCATGAGATGCAGGTGCGAAAAATTGAAATCGTATTCCTTTCCTTCATAGTAAAATACGCCTAGAAGCCGGCGGTCCAGGGGCACAAAGTAAATTTTCGGTCTGCCGCCGCCAATGTCAAAAACGCTGTTTTGAAGCTGTCTGCCGGTCTTGCTGCTGAACAGACAGTTGGAGGAAAGCCAGACCCAGGGCGTGGTAAAATCCCGTCCCCAGTTCTTGTCCGCATACCCGTAACAGGTCTCAGGTTTTACCGTGTACAATCTGCCGCCAAATGTCACCCTTCCGCTGAAGGCACTTTTCATGCCCTCCGCGTGCCAGTACATGGCGAAAGCTTCCGCATCCCGCATTGGTTTGCTGGCTCCGTAACCCACATTGAACGCAATCTGCTTGTCAATTGTCAGGTCCCAGCTCATATCCCCCGCATCACACATCCACTCCGGATGTGCCGTGGCCTCCTCCGGACTGATACAGATACTGCCTTTCAGGGCCGTTTCACAGGCCATGCAGTCCGCCGCTTCAATCTGAAAGGGGGCATCCGCATGAACCTTGACCTCCTTCCAGGCAAAAAAACGATGGAGCTGGCATGCTTTTTCGCCCCATGTACCCGCCTTCACCATCAGGTAGGAAGGTTTCTTTCCGGCTGCCTGGCTTTCCGGACTCTGTCCGAAAACAGGCTGTTCTTCAGCCAATGCAGGATTACAGACGAAAAACTCAATAAAGAATGGTTTGTCCTCCCCGGTTTCCGCATCCTGGGCTGTAAAGGAATGCCACCACCAGTCATATCCTTGACGGGCCAGTGGTCCATGGAGCATAAGGGCATCTCGTGTGATATCGTGATGATTGAACATCGAAACTCCTTGCTTCCTCTCTATGTCATGTTAGGACAGTTTCCCAGATATTACCGCATCTGTTTGGTCTCTGTCAAATCATCCGCGCCCGTGTGCAGAAATTCTCCATTCCAATCTTCGGCTCATTGTTTTTGCCGGCAGAAACACACGCGCGTCATTTTTCAATCGTCTGCTTTTTCGCCCCGGATCCGGTCCCGGCACCGGGAAGCCTCCCATCATGTCACCGAGAACTTCCCGCATGGAACGAAGTGAAGCCGGATGCGTGTGCGGCGCATTCTCCAGTGCATCCTGTTTGATCTGATCAGCAGTCACGCCGAATCCGTCCAGGATCGCCTGATTCACTCTGGTGGACATCATCATGCCGCTCTCCGAAAGAAGATCCAGACGGAACACGACCGCCATATCCTCCACCTTTTCATGAGGGACGGTAGAAAGCATGGCCTCATTTCCTTTCTGCGGGATCAGCTCCGGGAAGAGCATTTCCTTCGCCTGTTCATAGCTGATGCTGCGGTTGCCGATTCTTAATGCATTGCTCATATACGTTTACCTCCTGTTCTTGAGCATAAAAAATCAGCCTCTCACTGGATGTGAAAGACTGATATGTATCATCAGCTAT
>JAGBND010000083.1 GCA_017634575.1 Bacillota bacterium | reverse complement strand
AGGTGGCCAAGGATCTGGGGCTTTCCAAGCGTGATGTTTATGCCATGCTGAAAAAGTCCTGATGAAGGCTGCATTGAAACGGATTGTATCATCAAAGAAACAGTACCAACTATTTTTTATAAGGAGATGCGAAACATGGACAATTGTATTTTCTGCAAGATCGCCAATGGTCAGATTCCTTCTTCTACCGTTTATGAAGATGAGGAATTCAGGGTTATCCTGGATCTGAATCAGGGAATGAGAGGGCATATGCTGATCCTTCCCAAGGAGCATTATGCGAACATTTATGAGTTTCCCGAGGAGAAGGCAGGAAAAGCCATGGCGATTGCCAGCCGGCTTGCCAAGGCTGCGAAAAAGGGCTTTGAGGCGGCTCACATGCCACTTGACGGGCTGAATATCCTGCAGAACAACGGCGAAGCCGCAGGCCAGACGGTGATGCACTACCATCTGCATGTGCTGCCAAGACATGCCGGAGATGATTCCTTCCCTGTCTGGAGCGAAAAGACCGCGGATGCCGAAGAGATGCAGGAAACGCTTACTATTTTGAAAGGCGCGCTTTGATATGAATGAAAAAATTCAGTTTTTACAGAATGAATTTTTGAACCGTTTTGGCGGATCCAAAGAAGATATTCATTACTACTATTCTCCCGGACGGGTTAACCTGATCGGCGAGCATATCGACTACAACGGCGGAAAAGTTTTCCCCTGCGCGCTGACCTTCGGCACATGGGGCGCCATCAGGCTTAGAGAGGACGACAAGCTTCTTTTTGAATCCGTTAATTTTCCCCACCGGGTCGAGGTATCGCTTCATCCCAATGAATACCGCAGGGAGGATGGGTGGTCCAACTATCCAAAGGGCGTTATCAAGGAATTTCAGATGCTTGGCGCTCCCCTTACGGGCATGGAGATCATGGTCTATGGCGAGATTCCCAATGGCTCCGGCCTTTCTTCCTCTGCCAGCCTGGAGGTGCTGATCGCCACGATGCTCAACGATCTGTTCGAGTGCCATATGGACAAGGTGACCCTGACAAAAATGTGCCAGCATTCCGAAAACACCTTCAACAAGGTGAACTGCGGCATTATGGACCAGTTCTCCGTTGGACTGGGACGGGAGAACAAGGCTATCCTCCTGGACTGCGCAAGCCTGAACTATGAATATGTTCCCCTGGAGCTGGGAAATGTGGCGATTGTGATCGGCAATACCAAGAAAAAACGGGGACTGGCCGATTCCAAGTATAATGAACGCAGAGAGCAGTGTGAAAGCGCGCTCGCTGACCTTCAGAAAAAGCTGGATATCCAGGCGCTTTGCGAGCTGTCGGTCCAGGAGTTTGAAGAGAATAAGCATCTGATCGCCGATCCCGTCTGCCGCAAACGGGCGGAGCATGCGGTTTATGAAAATGATCGGGTGCTCAAGGCGGTTGAAGTTCTTGGCCGCGGAGATATTCCCGCTTTTGGCAAGCTGATGAACCAGTCCCACGATTCCCTGCGGGATCTCTATGAGGTGACCGGCAAGGAGCTGGATGCCATGGTGGAAGAGGCAAGACGCGTTCCCGGCACGCTGGGAAGCCGTATGACCGGCGCCGGATTCGGCGGATGCACGGTGAGTCTTGTGGCTGAGGATCATGTGGACGAGTTTATCCGGCAGGTAGGATACGCCTACAAGCAGCGAACCGGTCTTGAGGCAGAGTTTTACGTGGCAAAGGCAGGACAGGGCGCCTGCAGGGTGGATGAACCCATCGAGTTTCTGGTGGAGGAGCTTCTCGCCTACGGCCTGAAGGAAAAACTGCTGGAAAATCCGGACGTGGTTTATGTGCGCAACCAGCTGCTGGAGCTGCTGCAGCTTTCGGCTCCCTTTGAAAAGACGGACAGCAGGGACGGCGGTATTCTTCCTTGCCGGGAAGCCTTCGAGCAGATGGAGCAGAATCTCAGGCTGTCCGGCCTGGAGAGCTTCCATGAAGGCATGAAGCGGGCGATTGAGGCGGGCGAAAAAGCCTATGACACCTCGGATCAGCGCTTCAGCCCCGCGCCGATTCTGGGTAAGATCCTGGATTATATGGCCGGCCGCGGCCTTACCTTGGGTGAAAGCATCGAGGAAAGGGACCTGATGGATGCGAAGATCATGGGACTTTTGATGGCCAGGCCCTCCGAAGCGGCTGCCAAGTTTGAAGCGCTGCGTCAGGATGATCCTGTGAAGGCATCTGAGTATTTTTATCATCTCTCCAGAGCCTCTCACTATGTAATGGATGAGCGGATTGAGAAAAATCTGTATTGGCAGACGGCTACGGAATATGGCGACATGGAAATTACCATCAACCTTTCCAAGCCCGAAAAGGACCCCCGGGTGATTGCCAGAATGCTGCAGATGAAGAATGCTTCCTATCCGAAATGCCTGCTTTGTCCCGAAAATGTGGGCTATGCCGGCCGTCTTGGCCATCCTGCCAGGCAGAATCTCAGACAGATGCCGCTTAGTCTGGAGGGGGAAAACTGGTTCCTTCAGTATTCGCCTTATACCTACTACAACGAGCATTGCATTCTGCTGAAGGGCGAGCATGTGCCCATGAAGATTTCTACCCTGACCTTTAAACGGCTTTTCGATTTTATCGAGCTGCTGCCGCACTATTTTATGGGCTCCAATGCCGGTCTTCCCGTGGTGGGCGGCTCTATTCTGACCCATGAGCATTACCAGGGCGGGCATCATGTGTTTGCCATGGAAAAGGCGAAACCCATCGCTTTCTATACCGACGAGGAGCACCCGGATGTCACGGTTTCAATCGTAAACTGGGCCATGAGCTGCATCCGCCTTTCTGGGGCAAGCAGGGAGCATGTGATCAGCGTGGCTTCTCATGTGCTGGATTTCTGGGAAGCCTATACGGATGCATCCTGCGGTATTTTTGCCGAGACGCAGGAAGATGGAAAGCGCGTTCCGCACAATGCCATTACGCCGATAGCCCGGTTTAACAAACAGGGAGAATACGAGCTGGATCTGGTGCTTCGCAATAACCTGACCAGTGAGAAATATCCGGATGGAATCTTCCATCCCCATCCCGAGCTTCATCACATTAAGAAAGAAAACATCGGTCTGATCGAGGTGATGGGACTGGCTGTGCTTCCCGGACGCCTGCAGAAGGAGCTGTCTCTGATACAGGAAATCCTGACCGGAAGGGATGAGGCATCCCTGACGGAGGATGAGAAAAAGAGTCTTCTGAAGCATCAGCCCTGGATCGAAGATATGAAGGGCCGCTATGGGACGGGACTGGAACAGGAAGAGGCCAGAGGGCTGTTAAAGCATGAGGTCGGAAGGATCTTCAAACGCGTGCTGGAGGATTGCGCTGTCTTCAAGCATACCGAAGAGGGCATGGCCTGCTTTGAGAGCTTTATGAAGGCAGCCGGCTTTACCGGACGATCATAAACAATAGAAATGGATCAGGCACACAACATGAAAAAAACAAATGCAGGATTTATGAAACGGATTCTTTGTCTGCCTGTTCTGGCGCTGCTGATGATCAGCCTGCTTGCGGGCTGCTCATCCGGCGCCAAGGGGTATGACTACCAGTTTTCTGATCCGGCGAAGGGCGATACCATCGCGGTGATTCATACCAGCATGGGCGATATTACCGTTCGCTTTTTCCCGGAGGAGGCGCCGAAAGCGGTGGAGAACTTTGTGACCCATGCCAAAGAGGGATACTTCGATGGCATGGAGTGGTTCCGGGTAATGGACTACTTTATCCAAAGCGGTGATCCCACCGGATCAGGCGACGGCGGAGAGAGCATCTGGAAAGAACCCTTCGAAGATGAAATCGTGGATTATCTTTCACCCTACTGCGGCGCGCTTTGCATGGCTAACTATGGCGCATTTACCGGCACCAACAATTCCCAGTTCTTTATTATCACGTCCAAAGACACGGATATTTCCATGGCCGAGGCCGCTAACGAGCTGGCTCCGAAGGATATGCAGATCGCGAAGGAAAAGCTGGACAACTATGCGAGAGTGGGCGGAGCCATCTGGCTTGATGCCCAGGTAGGATCTTTATACGAGTCAAATTACAGCTATAAGCAGACGGCGCATACGGTCTTTGGCCAGGTGATAGACGGGATGGATGTGGCTATTGCGATTTCACAGGTGAAGACCTATACCAAAACCCAGGAAAATGATGCTACCATCGATAACCCAAACCAGACAGCGATTCTGGAGAACAAACCCATCGAGCCGGTTTTGATTAACAGCATTGAAATCAAAACCTACGAGTAAGACTTTTCTTGTTTTTGCATTTTTTCTTTACAGAAGAGATGGTTTGTGTTATGATAACTAATGGTATATTGCCCGAACGGCAGGGGGCTCCACAATAGTATTTCTGCCGGATCGGCCCATATAAAACGAAAGGGAGAAAAATCTATGGCAAGAAAAATGAAGACCATGGACGGCAACAACGCTGCGGCTCATGTCAGTTACGCGTTTACCGAAGTAGCGGGCATCTACCCGATTACCCCGTCCAGCCCGATGGCCGACTACGTAGATCAGTGGTCTGCGCAGGGTCTTAAAAACATTTTTGGAACCACCGTTAAGGTAGCTGAGATGCAGTCCGAGGCCGGTGCTTCCGGTACCGTACATGGTTCTCTGGCAGCCGGCGCGCTGACCACCACCTATACGGCTTCTCAGGGACTTCTGCTGATGATCCCCAACATGTACAAGATCGCCGGTGAACTCCTTCCCGCAGTCTTCCATGTTTCCGCACGTACCGTTGCGGCTCAGGCGCTGAACATTTTCGGAGATCACTCCGATGTTTATGCCTGCCGTCAGACCGGTTTTGCTATGCTCTGCGAGACCAACACCCAGGAAGTTATGGACCTTGGCGCTGTGGCTCATCTGGCAGCGATCAAAGGCCGTGTTCCGTTCCTGAACTTCTTTGATGGTTTCCGTACTTCTCACGAAATCCAGAAAATCGAAATCTGGGACTATGATGACCTGAAAGAAATGGTCGATATGGATGCGGTTAACGAGTTCCGTAAGAGAGCTCTGAACCCCGAGCGTCCTGTGATGCGCGGTTCTCACGAGAATGGAGATATCTTCTTCCAGCATCGTGAAGCTTCCAACAAATACTATGAAGCTCTTCCGGCTATTGTCGAAGAGTACATGGACAAAGTTAATGCCAAACTTGGCACCAACTACAAGCCCTTCAACTACTACGGCGCTCCCGATGCGGAGAAGATCATTATCGCCATGGGTTCCATCGTGGACGTAGCAGAAGAAGTCATCGACTATCTGACTGCCCAGGGTGAGAAGGTTGGTCTGGTTACGGTTCGTCTGTATAGACCTTTCTGCGCTGACAAACTGATTGCCGCCATTCCCGAGACCGTAAAGAAGATTGCTGTTCTGGACCGTACCAAAGAGCCCGGCGCTCTTGGCGAGCCCCTGTTCCTGGACGTTGTTGCTGCCCTGTCCGAGGCTGGCAAGAACGATATCAAGGTGATCGGCGGCCGTTATGGACTTGGTTCCAAAGATACGCCTCCGTCAAGCATCTTTGCTGTATATGATGAGCTTGCCAAAGATGAGCCCAAAGAGAGATTCACCCTTGGCATCAACGACGATGTTACCTACCTTTCTCTGGAAGAGAAACCCGCTCCCAACACCGCAGCCGAAGGCACCATCGAGTGCAAGTTCTGGGGTCTGGGCGGAGACGGTACCGTTGGCGCCAACAAGAACTCCATCAAGATCATCGGCGACTACACCGACAAATACGTTCAGGCATACTTCCAGTATGACTCCAAGAAGACCGGCGGTGTTACCATCAGCCATCTTCGTTTCGGTGACAAACCGATCAAATCTCCCTACTATATCAACAAGGCTGACTTCGTTGCCTGCCACAATCCGTCCTACATCACCAAGGGCTTCAAGATTGTCAACGATGTTAAACCCGGCGGTGTCTTCCTGATCAACTGCCAGTGGTCCGCTGAAGAGCTCTCCGAGCATCTGAATGCCGAAGCAAAACGCTACATCGCCAAGAACAATATTCAGCTCTACACCATCGACGCCATTGACCTGGCTCAGAAGGTTGGCATGGGCAAACGCACCAACACCATTCTTCAGTCTGCATTCTTCACCCTGGCCGGCGTTATGCCGCAGGAAGAAGCGATCCAGCACATGAAGGACGCTGCCAAGAAGTCCTACCTGAAGAAGGGTATGGATGTTGTTGAGAACAACTGGAAAGCCATCGACGCCGGCGCCAATGCCTTCGTCAAGATTGACGTTCCCGCTGACTGGGCAGAAGCTGTTGATGCGCCTGTCGAGAGCAAGTTGACCGGCCCCGAGAAACTGGTCAAGATGGTTGATACCATCCTGAATCCGGTTGACAAGATGGATGGAGATTCTCTGCCTGTTTCCGTATTTATGGATCATGCAGACGGTACCTTCGAGCAGGGCGCTTCTGCTTACGAAAAACGCGGTGTTGCCGTTAATGTTCCGGTTTGGAACGAGGCTACCTGTGTCGCTTGCAACAAGTGCGCCTTTGTCTGCCCGCATGCTACCATCCGTCCCTTCGCTCTTTCCGAAGAAGAAGCTGCCGCCGCTCCCGAGAACACCAAGTACGCTCCCAAGGCCGCTCTGGTGAACAAGGCCGGCTACAAGTTCACGCTGGCGATCAGCCCGCTGGATTGCATGGGTTGCTCCGTTTGTGTCAGCGCCTGCCCGACCAAGTCCCTTACCATGGTTCCCATCGAGTCTCAGCTGGATCAGCAGCCTGTTTTCGACTATGCTGTTGCAAACGTGACCGAGAAACCGGAACTGACCAAATCCATCACGGCTATTTCCAGCCAGTACAAGAAACCGCTGCTTGAGTTCTCCGGTTCCTGCGCAGGCTGTGCCGAGACCTCTTACGCTCGTCTGATCACTCAGCTGTTCGGCGAGAGAATGTACATCTCCAATGCTACCGGTTGCTCCTCTATCTGGGGCGGTCCCGCAGCTACCTCTCCCTACACCACCAACGCGAAGGGTCAGGGTCCTGCCTGGGCTAACTCCCTGTTCGAAGACAACGCTGAGCATGGTTATGGCATGTACCTTGGTCAGAAAGCCATCCGCAACCGTCTGATCGACGAAGTGAAGGCTATCTGCGAGAAGACCGGCGACGAAGATCTGAAGGCTGCATGCGCTGCTTATCTTGAGACCGTGAATGACGGTGCCAAGAACGGTGCTGCTACCGAGGCTCTGGTTGCTGCTCTTGAGAAGACCGAGTGCGGCTGTGAAGAGAAGGCTGACATCCTGAACAACAAAGAATACCTGAACAAGAAATCTGTATGGGTATTCGGTGGTGACGGATGGGCATATGATATCGGTTTCGGCGGTCTGGACCATGTCCTGGCTTCCGGCGAAGATATCAATATCATGGTCTTCGATACCGAAGTTTACTCCAATACCGGTGGACAGGCTTCCAAGGCTTCCAATATCGGTCAGGTTGCTCAGTTCGCAGCTGCCGGTAAGGAAATCGCCAAGAAGAGCCTTTCCGAGATTGCTATGAGCTATGGTTATGTCTATGTTGCTCAGATCGCTATGGGCGCTGACAACAACCAGACCCTGAAGGCGCTGCAGGAAGCAGAAGCTTATCCGGGACCGTCTCTGGTCATCGGCTATGCTCCTTGTGAGATGCACTCCATTAAGGGCGGTATGGCTAACTGCCAGCTCGAGATGAAGAAAGCAGTCGATTGCGGTTACTGGAATCTGTTCCGTTACAATCCGGCTCTGAAGGCTGAGGGCAAGAACCCCTTCACCCTGGATTCCAAGGCTCCGGTTTCCGAGAACTATCGTCAGTTCATCATGAACGAGGCTCGTTACAGCGCGCTGACCCGTTCCTTCCCCGAGAGAGCAGAAACCCTGTTCGCAAAGGCCGAAGCTACCAGCGTTGCCCGTTACCAGCATCTGCTTAAACTCAAAGACCTGTACGCTCCTGAAGCGTAAGCCTTTAAAAGGGTTAAACAGTAAACCCTAAAGGTTTTACTGTGGAAGAACAGCGCAAGCTGTTCTTCCCAGCACATGTTTTTGAATAATAAAAAGGATGAAGCAGTCCGAACAGACTGCTTCATCTTTTTTTATGCCCTGTCATTTCAATTGATGGTTAATCTTCCTGCTGCTCCAGCAATATATCGATAATCCGGTTAATGCTGTTCAGCGTTTTTTTATTGCACTTGGAAAGCTTTCTGGCGATGTCTTTGTTGATCAATACCTCCGAAGGAACAAAAGGCGTATCGATCAGGAAATAGTTGGGATCCTTATCCAGTACCGAGCTAAAGCGCATCAGCGTGTCCAGCGGGAGCTTTTTTCCTTTCTCAAGCTGGGAAACCCATTCGTTGGATAAATCAACCTGTTCGGCCAGCTGTTCCTGGGTCAAACCCATTGCCTTTCGGGCATCCCGGATGCGGCGGCCTACCAGCTTATAATCGACTTCAATTTTCATATGAAAGTATCTCCAATCTGATTTTTCTTTGTCAGGTACAGTGGATAATCCCACGGTTGATAAAAAGTATAGGATTCATTAAAAAAACTTTGAAGAATCGAAAAATACATATTGAACTAATAGCTAAAATTCGTTATAATACAAATAACACAAAGTTAACTAAAAGTAAAGATCTGTTTCCGGGTGAGATCATGAAATTCAAAAACTTATCCAAGCATGGCAATCTTCATTTTGCTGTTTTTCCTTCCCGGGGCGAGAAGGTTCTGGCGGAAGAGTTAAAACTGCTGGAAGGCGCGGTTCCCCAGGGCTTTTTGAATGTCCGGCAAACCGGCCGCGAACGGTTTGATTACACGGGAGAGCAATTGATTTTTCTGCCGCAGTACCTTGCATTTCCCCTTTCAAGATATGGTTTCTTCACATTGGTAGAGGAGTTTATGACCCTTGCCCATCGATGCCGGGACGTTTACCTGGATCCCGGCAGGTTTATACTCAACCCTTCCTGGGTCTGCGTGAGGGAGCAGACAGGCGAACCCTTTCTTGCCTATTTTCCCAGCGTACAGGTTTCTTCGAAAATGGATATCCCCCTTGATCAGCGTTTTCTTGTTTTTCTGGTGAATCTGATCAATCTGTGTATACCCATGGCCGGACAGGGGCATGAGTTTTTGATGGACTTTTATGAATTTTTGAAATTGCAAAAGCGGTTTGAGGAATCTGCGGTTGAAGACTATATCATCCGCATTGATGAGAATATATACCACAATGTAAAAAACAAAGCACTTATGGAACGGACAGGGCCTTCCCTTAACAGTCCGCCTCGTTTGCTGAGAGTGGGCACGGGAGAGTCCATGCCGATTACCAGGCCGGTATTTCGAATCGGAAAAGAATATGCCTGTGTTGACTTCTGTGTCGCCGGAAACAGCGCCATCAGCCGTCTTCATGCGGATATTATCTGTCATGACGGAAAATACTTCATTAAAGATCTGAATTCCCGAAACAAAACCTGCCTGAACGGACAGGAGCTTCCGGGCATGACGGAAGTGGCGATCCAGCCCGGATGTGAAATTCTTCTGGCCAATGAAGCGTTTATCTTTGGTTATTAATAGCTGCAATGCCAATTTGGCAGCCGCGATATGGCCCTGCCATTTTGGTCTTTCCAATCCGGCATTGCAGTTATCAATAAAATCTATTTTTAAGGAGAACTTATATGGCAAATCAAATCAGAATGACCCCGGATCAGATGAGAGCCAGAGCAGGACAGTACAGAGGCGAAGCAGATAAGGTAGGCGAAACGATCCGCTCCATGGATATGCTGCTTGGCTATCTGCAGTCGGAGTGGGAAGGCGCCGCCAGCGAATCCTATGCCGCGCGGTATCAGGAGCTCAAGCCCGGATTTATCAAAGTACAGGAATTAATAACTGAAATCGCGGCAAGTCTGGATATGGCAGCCCGAATCCTGGAAGAGACTGACGCTTCCATTGCATCCGCCTTTCGAGGCTAAAGGAGCTTTTTATGTCCGGTGAAATTAGGCTCGCGCCGGCGGCCCTATATGTGTATGCCCGCAGGATTCGGGCAAATGCAGCTTTTGAAGAGGAGTCCGTTCAGATGGATCTGCGGCAGACGCTGTATTGTCTGGAAACGCTCCGCCAGACCGTGGCGGAACAAAATGTCTGTTTACACGGCCTGGAGACTTGCGCGCAGCAGGAGGCTGCCATGCTGGATAGGATTGCGCGGGATTTCAGAATGGCCGACCATGTGGCTGCCTTGCGGATGGAAGGAGGGTTTGCTGATGCCGGAGAATGACCGCCTTTTGAATCAGGAAGCAGAGGCCATTGGAAAGCTGACGGAACAGTTGATTCAGCTGGAGGAGGCTCTGGCCGGATATTCCGGCATTTTCCCCTGTATCCAGCGGCAGAAAGAACGGATGGAAGAAGAGAAAATGAAAAGTCTGCGGATGAGGCAAGCCTTCCGGCAGGCTTGTCAAACGAAGATGAAAACTGCAGAGAAGGCAGAAAAGAATCCGCATCGGTCAGAAGGTGATGAATGGGAAACGATTTCTATTTGAATCCGGCAGATATTCATGCAGGCATCATGGCGCTGAATGGCATCTGTGAAAGAAACGAGGAACAGCTCAGACGATTGAAGGAGCAGATGGAAGCATGTATTCAGGATGAAAGCTTCACCAGTGACAGCGCATCCGAAAGCAAGCTGCGCCTGGAGATCATCACTTTTATGATCGATGCCTTCAGGGCACAGAGTCAGGAATTGGTTCAGAAAATGGCCCAGCTTGATGCATCCGTGGGAGAGGAGACGCTGGAGGGGGATAAGCTATATGCAGCGCTGGAACAGGCAAGAGCGTATTATTCGCTCTGCCTGGATATTGCGTGGACGTATGAACAGCAATCTGTCTGGGCTGAAGATCCGTTTTCAGCGTATTGGTATGCCAATAAAGCCTGTGGATGGAGGCGCATCGCAGATGAACAGCAGGAGCTTATGCGCCGGATTCAGGAGAAAATTGATGCATATTATCAGATAGAACGAACTACCCTTCAGTTTTTTGAATCTGAATTGTCTGCTGTCAAGGGTCTTTGCGGGGATATACAGAATTTTTGCCGCTTCGTGGACACAGGGGAAACCATGCTTCGCTACAAGCCTGATTTTTCTGTTTCCTTGCAGGAAGCCTTCCTGGAGACCATAGATCCTCGGGACATGACGCAAAGACAGCTTTGGTTTCTGGAGCAGTTTTTGTCCGGCGCGCTATCGGCAGCGCCAACCATCAGTGATACGCAGGAACAGAGATTCTTCCTTGCTCCCGGTTGGGAGCTGGTCATTTCCGGTCAGATGACTTTTGAAACCCCTTCCGCTGCGCAGGCTTTTCAAAACCTTATCAGCGTCGATCCCCAGGTGGGCTCCAAATTTACAGAGAAGGGCGCTTCGTTGTCGCATCAGGTGATTATGGTAATGGGCGCGCTGGATGTGAAAAGCGTGATGGAATTGGATGTAAAGGGAAAGGCTTCCCAGGAAATCAAAATATCCGATGTGTTTAATCTGAAAATGAAGGAAAGCATCGCAGGCGGGGTGGAGGCAGAAGCTTACGGTTTTGTTCCGGTAACAGAGGGAATCAATGTGATTGCGGGTATCAAAGGAAGCGAAGAGAATCCGCTTTTGGGCGGCGCTTCCGCTGCGCCGGTTGCAGGCATCAAATATACAGATGAAAGCACGGGCGACATTTATCAGGTGAAGCTTTCTGCGGACAGACGCTATACCACCTTGTCTGTGGAAAGAGAAATGCTGATCATGGAGGGAGCCAAATGGAAAATCCAGGTCAGTCTGATCCGGTTAAGACCGGGAAAGGATAGAAAAGGCAATCAACAGAAAAAAGAGGACACCCCGGATGCAGCGAATCCCGAATGCGCCATTCGGGCAGATGAAGATTATTCCAGAGCTCTGACCACAGAAGAGATCAGAAGACGGGCCTTCGGCCTTGATATCTGGGAGCGTTTTGAAGAAGAAGGATTTACCGTGCAGGCATTATGGGATATCTGGGAAATTTTGCTGGCAAGCGGATTTGCTGTGCCCGGTTTCGGTTCGTTTCCCGCCCTTGTGCCGGCTTTTTAGGCATCGATCGTTAATCACCCACCACTTAACCTGACGGTTTGAAGTGGGGGCTTGCAAAAGCCCTGATTGACTAGCCTCAGTGCAACGGCCCGGCGTAGACCGGATTCCATTAGCACTACGTTGTCCCAGTCACAACACCTGCGAGCGTTATGCCTAACTCGCTGCTCTGTTGTCCGTTATTAAATGTTCTGATGGGTAGGAACTGTGTGGCGGATCTAAAAAGCTCTGACAACATT
>JAGBND010000009.1 GCA_017634575.1 Bacillota bacterium | reverse complement strand
ATGGGCATCAAAGGCCTTCGTTTTGCACCCAGTGCCGTAACTGACATCAGAAACCCTTCTATCGTGGATTTTATCGAAGACGGAACGATAGACCGGATTGAAGCAAGTGGCATCAGAGGCCTGCTTGGGGATGCTGTGCTGGATGGGAAGATGAAGAATCCGGCGATCCTCAGGCCGCATGGGGCGCGCCCTTATGCAATCGAATCCGGAAGACTCCAGATAGATGTGGCATTTATTGGCGCTTCGGCAGCAGACGATTACGGAAACTGCACAGGGCAGATCGGGCCAAATGCATGCGGTGCGCTGGGGCATTCTTTTGTGGATTCCAGAAATGCCGCATGTGTGGTTGTGGTTACTGACTATCTTGTGGATTATCCTTGCACGCCTGTTACCATATCGCAGCAATATGTAGATTATGTTGTGAAAGTCGATACGATCGGAGATCCGGAAAAAATTGGAACGGGTGCAACACGCCTGACGAAGAACACGAGGGACCTGCGCATTGCAGAACAGATCGCAAAGATCATCTCTTCATCAAGGCGTTTTAAGACGGGCTTTACTTTCCAGATCGGCGGCGGAGCGATCAGCGTCGCAACGGCCCGTTACCTGGGTGAGAGGATGCAGGAGAGAAATGTCAAAGCGTCACTTGCAATCGGCGGAGCTCCAATGAGCGTGGTCGAACTGATGGATGCGGGTCTTGTTGAAAAGATCGCATGCGTGCAGTGCTTCGACGCTGATTCAGCCAGGGCAATGCTGACAAGACCCGGAATGTTTGAGACGGACAACTCTGCCTATGCAAATGCTTACAGTAAAGGCTGCATGGTAAACAGAGAGGATTTTGGTGTACTCGGAGCGCTTGAAGTGGACACTGATTTCAATGCCAATATCCTGACCGGCTCGTCCGGTGAGATGTTGGGCGGACTTGGAGGCGGTCCGGACGTGGCGGCTGGTGCGCAGATCTCAATCGTGGCAATGCCGATCATTCGCGGCAGGACTCCGTCCGTTGTAAGGCGAGTGTTTACAGCCTGCACGCCCGGTGATACGGTGGCAGTTGTCGTTACGGAAGCGGGGATAGCGCTGAATCCGAGACACAAAAACTATGCGGAATTAAAGGAAGATCTTCGCAAAACGAATCTTAAGATCATGACAATCGAAGAACTGCAGGAACTTGCGGAATCCCTTACGGGCAGGCCGAAGGCTATTGAGACGACTGATCGGATCGTCTGTATTGTTGAATACCGTGACGGTACGGTCATTGATGTGATCAGAGAGATCAGACATTAGTCTGATCAGAGTGGACTCGTTCGACGGTCCGGTACACAGGAGTGTGCCGGACCGTTTTTTTAGGTTTCTTCGTAACTGTTGGCAAACTGAAGACACTGCATTTGGAAAATGCCGATCAGTTTCCTGCCGTATTCCGGCAGAATCTTGTCTTTTTTTGTGACGACGACGACTTCATTGATCATTGACCAGTCTCTGACCGGGTAATAATTCAGATGGGCCTCGCCGGCCTCCTCGTTAAGCTTGCGGATCGTCGGCAGAAACATCGACCAGCAGAAAGAAGCAGCATAGTTTTTCTGCGTCATTACGATCTGAAGATCAACCTCCGGGAGTTCAAGGACAAAATTCAAGTTGATCGCGTGGTCTCTCAGGAATGGTTCCAGAACAATCCGTGTATGCTGATTACGCTGGCTGACTACAAAAGGAATCTGCTCAAAATCCTTTAGATTCACACCTTTTTCAAACTTTTTTTTACATGCCGGATAGTCGTCCGGGAAATATTTCATGAGCATGGCATCAGTGATGACCAGAAAAAAACGCTCGCGAAGAACTGTCTGCAGGTTTAGTTGTTCGGACTGCAGTAGATTCTTATTCAGCAGTGCAATATCCATCTCATTTTTCAAAATGTGCTCGCAGAGCTGTGTGGAATCTGCACTGTATGTCACGTCAAGTGTAACCTCCGGATATAACTGTTTGAATGCCGCAATCGCATCGGGGACAAGGATCCGGTAACGGCCCGAAGTGGTTCCGAAACGAAGCACCCCCTGTTTTGACTGACGGATATCACTGATTTCGCTTTCCAGATTTGTTTCTATCATCTGGATCTGGCGTACGGCTTTCAGGTATGCCTGGCCGGCAGGGGTCAGAGACAGCCGGGGAGATCGTTCAAAGAATGTCGTGCCGTAAGTTTGCTCAAGGGTCTTGATGTACCTGCTCAGGCACTGATGCGATACAAAGAGTCGTTTGGCGGCTTTTGAAATGTTCAGTGTGTCAGCCAGGGCGATGAAATACTGATAGTTGTTGATCATCACGAACCTTCCTCTTCATAGCGAATATCATCAAACAGCATAACGCCATGCTTTTTGAGGTAATCCAGAATATAGATGGAGATGCTGTACTGGAAGACCTGTGTATAATTATCCAGACGAAGCGCAATGATTTCACTTATCTTGTTGAGCCTGTAGAACAGGGTGTTTTTGTGAATGCCAAGATAGAAAGTCATGTCTTTGACGCGCATATTGCACAGCAGATAGATCTGTAGAGTTTCAACATAGTTTGTATCATTTTCGTAATCATATTTTGCGAGCTTTAACATCGTCGGGTGAATAAACTGCCGCAGGTCCAGTGCCGGTCTGCAGTTTGCCAGGATGTCGTAAAACATGATATTGCGGTAATCATATGCATTATCAGAGTAATAGATCGGGCCGTACTCAAGCGCAATATCCGCCTGCTGCTTTGCAGTAATCAGACTCTTTGCAGTGAAGTCAAAGAATGTGAAGGAAACGCTGATGACCAGGTTCCGGGATTTCATTGCGCTGCTGATTTTTTTCAGGACGGTCTGCACAAATACCTTCTGGTGAAGAGCCCGATTCATCAGCCAGTAGAGGCTGCCTCGCAGTGGGATGAAAATGGAGCCTGGATATACTCCGGTGATCGCTTTCTGGATATCGGTTGATTCAGAGAGCGTTATCACAGACTTCATGTCCTGCTTTACGATGCGAAACAAATAGTAGTAGTCGGATTCACTCCAGCCCAGTGCCCTCAATCCGTTTTCAACGGCAGCGGGCTCGCACGTTCCGTTCGTGAACAGATGATATACTGTTTCACTCAGATAATCCTTTTTCTGCAGGGGGTCGGAGTCCTTCGCAGATGATCTGTCTACGATGATTGCGCGAAGAATCATATTGCTGATAAAGGAGATATCTTTTCTGCTCTTCAGCACATAGAGGTTCTCGATACTGCTGTTATCGATGCCGCGAAGCTTTCCGGAAGGTGAAATGACAAGGCAGTTTTTGGCAGACAGGTAATTCTTTGCGGCAAAGTTCTTCGCGGAGATCAAAAGAAGCTCTGTATTTCCTGCTTCCGGACCGTCAGGAGAATAGACTACAGCGAGATCTATTTCGGTATCAGGATTGCTGACGGATGCATACACGATGCTCTTGGGAAACAGGGATTGGATCTTTTCAATCAGCATATGTTTTCCTCCGGTGCGTTTGAAACCTACTTATACATTATAACAAGGCTTTTCAAGAGCTGATCAGACAGAAAATGTGCAAATAGCCCAAAACCATTGGATGCCAAGGCGGCTTTATTGACGTTTTGTTGGACAAATCGCACATTTCCATTCCATTTTGATTGAAATATCATTAAATATAAGTAAATCTTCTGATGATTCTGCAGCCGTTTGTATCAAGTTTGAAAGGAGCACATATGTACGACCTGTTAATTAAAAACGGACTTGTTTTTATGCCCGACTGTCGCTTCGACAAGGTGAACCTGGCAATCAAGGACGGGAAGATCGTCGCGGTCGTTCAGGACGAGCCTCAGGCGGCAAAGGTGATTGACGCAAAGGGCAGACATGTCGTTCCCGGTGCAATTGATCCGCATGTCCATCTGGGCTTTTCCAACCCCTACGCAGAGGATTTCAGGACCGAGACGAGAAGTGCTGCAATCGGTGGAATCACGACGATTTTCAACTACTATCGGAACCGCCGGGATTACTACGAAACGATTCCGCCGCTCATCAAAGAGGCGGAAAGCACCAGCATGATCGACTTTGGCTTCAACCTCGGGATCATAACGAGGGAGCATTTTGATAAGTTCCCGCAGTACAGGAAAGACCTGGGGGTCAAGAACTTTAAGCTCTATACAATCTATTCCCGTATCGTAGATTCCTTCTTTGCCTATGACGGCGTCAAGGACTGTGAATCCCTCCAGCTGGATACGGGTGATTTCATGGCAATCTTCGAGAGGGCCGCAGAGCAGAATGTAGACTGTGTCTTCAATATCCATGCGGAGAATGTAGATATGATCCGCGAGGCGACACGTAAGATCAAAGATGTTCCGAACAAAGGACTCGACTGGTTTGCACAGAGCCGTCCGGACATCGCAGAGACTCAGGAAGTCATCAGCCTGTTCTACCTCGCAAGGCATTTCGGAGTAAATGCTTATATTGTTCACACCAGCGCAGGCACCACGATCAAAGCGATTGAGGACAATCCTTATCTTCAGGGCGACAACCTGATGATTGAGACCTGTCCGCAGTATCTTGCGACGACGGTAGAGAATCCAAGCGGCGGCCTTGCAAAAGTCATCCCTCCGATCCGTTATCAGAAGGACAACGATATCATGTGGGAAGGCATTGAGAAAGGCATCGTCGACACCCTCGCGAGCGACAATGCGCCCTACACGCTGGAAGGCAAGGGCTACGGAAAACCGATTGATGAGATGAAAGTCGGTTTTGCGAGCTATGCGACAAATTATACGTTGCTGCTTGATGAGGGCTATCAAAAACGCGGCGTGCCGCTGGAAAAGCTGGTGCAGCTTATTAGCACCAATACGGCGAAGATCTACGGAGTTTATCCGCAGAAAGGCTGCCTCGGCGTAGGGAGTGATGCGGATATCGCGATCCTGGATCTCGATAAGGAACAGGTCATTACGGCAGGAATTCTGGAGAGCAGTCAACCGTTTACGATTTATGAAGGCCGCAGGACCAAGGGCTGGCCGGTCATGACGATCAGCAAGGGCCAGGTCATAATGGAAGACGGCAAAATCGTAGGGAAGGCGGGAACCGGAAGATACCTTGCCAGATAATGAGCATGAAACAGCATAGGCATGTTTTAGAATAAGAGAGGGGGAAACGGTATGCCGACAGAAACAATTATTTTATGGATTCTCTACGCAATCATGTTCCTGATGTCTCCTATCGGGGCAATTATTGTCCAGATCAAGAAAGACAAGGAAGAGAAGCAGAAAAAGGAGGAGAAGAAATGAATACATATGCAATTGTTGTAATCATCCTCTATTTCATTGCAATGCTTGCAATCGGCATGTGGACCGGCCGCCGTGTCAAGAACACCAACGACTGGATGGTCGCCGGCAAGCAGGTCGGTATCATCGTTGCAACAGGCACCTTCCTTGCAACTTTTGTAGGCGCGAACACCATGATCAGCTATGTGGGCGCTTACTATAATAATGGCTGGGGCGGAATGTGGAACCATCTTGGTGCGTGTATTTCCACTCTGCTGGGTGCAGTTTACTTTGCCGGCAGATTAAACAAATTCGGCAAGACAACGCTTTCCGAGTATCTGGAAGAGCGCTTTGGCCCGATGCAGGCATTGTTCAGCTCCTGCCTGATCATTTTTGCGACGATCCTTCTGACATGCGTTCAGATTCTCGGCGGCAGTGCGATCCTCAGTACTCTTACTGGCCTGAGCACCTCAACTTGTGCAATTATCATCAGCGTCCTGTTCGCAATCTTCACCGTCTTTGGCGGAATGCTTGCGGTTGCATACACGGACACGCTGTCAATGGCTGTAATTCTGGTAGGTACATGGGTCGTGATGTTCTCCCTTCTTGGCAAGGTCGGCGGTGTTGTTGAGATGCATCGTACACTGGCCACACAGTTCCCGGAGAAGCTTGACTTCTTTGCGAATGGCGCAATGCCGATCGCGACAATTATTTCGCTCGCGGTCACCTGGGGTGTTGGAAACATGGGCGTTCCGCACTTTATCACCCGCTTCTACATCTGTAAGGATGAGAAGACCGCGCGCCTGAGCCAGGGACTTACCGGTCTTGCGATGCTCCTTCTGTATGTCCCGATTATGCTGATCGCTCTGGCAGGCTTCCTGCTTATGCCTGGAATCCAGGGACAGGATAATGTTTCTCCGACACTGATGGCCAATGTAGCTCCGCCGCTTGTCGGCGCACTGATGATGGGCGCGATTATGGCAGCCTGCATTTCGACTGCAGACTCGCTTCTGTTGCTCGCCAGCACTACATTTACGAACGATATTTACAAGAGATACATCAACAAAAATGCGAGTGATGAGCAGATCCTTAAGGTTTCCCGTATCGTATCTGTATGTGTTGGTGTGTTTGCTGTCTTTGCTGCGATCTTCTCCTCAAATGTTATTTACTGGATTCAGGCAGCAGGCGTTACGATCATGGGCTCCGCAATCTCTGTCTCCGTCATATTCGGTCTTGCGTGGAAGCGTGCGAACTGGCAGGGTGGACTTGCGAGCGCAATCGGCGGATTCGCTGCAGCAATGCTCTGGTATTATCTCGGTAAGCCGTGGGGTATTCAGCCAATGATGGTAGCTGCAATCGTCGGAAGTATTCTGATGGTCTGTGTCAGTCTTATGACACCGCCGCCGCCGCAGGAAGTGATCGACCATTTCTTCCCGGAAGAGAAAGCATAAATATTGACCAGATAATAAAGGAAATGAAAACAGCGGGGGTGCCATCAAGTGGCACCCCCGCATTAAATGGCCGAGAAATCAATCTTCAAATACTTATTCTGGAACTGATTTGTCCAGGGTTATAAGCTGCTTTTCATCCAAAAACAGCAGGAACAATGTAATAGCAAGAAGATCGGCGCATCCGCCGGGACTCAGATTATGTGCGATAAAGACGCGATCAAGCTCTTCGGCGGCGAAAGCTATTTTGTCGCGCGGAAGCTTTAATAGTTGCGCAGCTTCTGTGCGCGCTGCATTCGCACGATCTTTGCCTCCGCGATGTATCATGTTAGTGTCCTGTGTTTCGGCAATCAATGTAAGTAACGTGATGGCAGCGGCATCATTAATATGCAGTCCGGTGGCAATCGCTTCTCTGAGTGTCGGAAGTGCAGTTCTAATGACAGTCGGAAAGCCGTCGGCAGCCTCTCCCCTTACACCGCGCACCTGAAAACTCTTATAACAATTAAGTCCATGTGAAGAACGGAAGTTTTCATTATGCAGATCCATTTCTGAAAATGAGGCAATCAGGCCACATTTTTCCGTCAGAGAGTTTACGGGGATCGGAACGAGGGGCAAATTACGTCTAAGCGAGCCCAGAGCCCCCAGAATAATCGCAAGTGAAAAAATCAATCCTTTATGAGTGTTTACGTTGTGGGTGGCGTTGAACATTTTTGTCTCCGCAATCATTCCTTCGAGGCGCAGGGCCTCAAATAAAGCAGAGGGAGGCTCAAGAGCGTTTTCCCATCCGATTTGGAATAGTTTGGAGAATTCCGGAGCCAGAGCTGCAGTGCTGTCCAGAAAAGTGTAAAAATCCATGTCCGTATGGGAACCATTCCCTAAACGGTCCACAAGCCCGGGCTTCGGGGTTACAGATACCTCATAAAGGAGCGCACGTAGAGCACAGGAAGCACTGTTTTCGGCGTCATTCTTTGCAAGAAAGTTAAGAATCATTGTGATTATATGTTCCTGCAAAGATTCTGGCGCATGACGCTGTGACCGAGCGCATACTTTGGCATCATCACCGCACAGCATACACCGGCGCGGGGGAAAGCCAAGAACGGATCGGGAGATACTGAGACCATCTGGGTTTATTATATCAATATCAAAAAGTCTGCCCAATGGGTGTGCACTCTCCACACAGATTGCCCGGCGCTTGGCTTCTTTTGCGCTTATATACGAGAGAACAAGGATTGATTCATTTCCTGTGACGGATTCGTGATGCTCCTCATATATGATGTAACCGGCAAAGACCGAATGTATCGTCTCCAGGCCGGCATTATAGGCCGCCTTTGCTAACGGGAACTGCTTTTGTGCTCCGGGGATATTCAGTGTGAAACTGATCAGGCACGATGTATTAT
>JAGBND010000082.1 GCA_017634575.1 Bacillota bacterium | reverse complement strand
GAAATATGAACAGAAGCTCTTCTGGATCAGCTACGAGATCCTCGGAAGGAGACCGGATAACCGCCAGCTTGCGGAAGACTGCGTGCAGCAAACCTTCGAAACAGCCATGCGAAAGTATACGAACCTGAAAAGAAGCCCCGTACCTTATTTCTGGCTCAGAAAAACCTGCCAGAACATCTCGCGTACATAAGCGCGAAAACTGGCAAGGCGGAACAGGATTCTGAACAACCCGGTTTCCTTTGAAGAAGCCTGCAACGTCCCCAATCCCCGGGACGATATAACTGAATGGCTTCTTTCACAGGATCTGCTTCAGAAGGAGACGGAACTTCTTTCCCAGCTGACCGAAAAAGAAACCGCTGTATACCAGGCCGTTTACAAAGATCACCTGTCAAACCAGGATGCTGCCCGCCTCCTGCATATCTCCGAGGGCGCTGTTCGCGGCGCAAAGCAGAGAATTAAGGACAAAATGTTGAAGATTATTTAACAGTTTTTTAACATTTGGGCCGTGCGTTATTCCAGTTTCGAGCAATTATCAGTTGAAAGGAGGTTATCCAATGGACACTGATCGCCAAGCTATTGCCGATCAAATTCTTCAAGCCATTGAATATGGAAATCTTCCCCAGCATGAAATTGAAAGGAGGCTCAATCAAATCCTTGAGGAGGAATTAACCGTACCCTCTAACAGTGACGAAAGCTTGGTCAGGATTGACTTATGTAATTCTCTCCTGTGGCAATTGTCCAACCATGGAGAGTGTAATTATCAGGATCACCTAGCTGAAAGAAAAGAGGTGGTATCACAAAAGTACCAATTCTATAAACGAAGGAAGGCTTTGGTATCCCATTGGATGAAGGTTACAGCAGCAATTCTTGTAATTGTTCTGGGATTGTCAGCCGCTAGTTTCATTCCCAGGATTAATTGGTATACCGGAAACTCAACAGAAGATGAGCAGCAATACATCATTGCAGGCCATGAGATCTCAGTTCAGCAGATCTCTATGGCTCTTGCCGCACAACCAGATCATTTCTCTTTGGTCACAGAATCCGAAGATGAAATATCTGAGCTGTTAGGTTTTCCGATATATTTCCCAGAAAGATTGGGCGTTGAATATACCGCAAAGAAATATTATTCTTCATCTTCTGAAAACCAGATCAACATCGCTTGCACATACGTGTCAGACTACTCAGGAAATAAGCACATCAGTTTACGCATGACTCTCTTCCCTTCGATTAGAGACATCTATGCACATTTTAAGTTAGAGGAGACCGGAGATGATATTTTAACAATGGGATACCGCATTTATCGTTCCTATAATCTTCAAGTCGTAAGATATGTTTGGATCAAGAACAACGTTCTTTATGAACTTGCTTTCAATCCCAAGGAAACAGAGAACCAGGCTATCCTGGAACAACTATTAAATGAGGAGTAACTACGATGAATATGCCACTGAAAAGAACTGGAATGATCATTGTCCTTATATTATGTCTTTCCATTTTCAGCACCTCGTTGGCTGCAACCATGGCTGATTCTGTTTTCGATTCCGCCACCACGAACCTGCTTTCAACTAAAAAGGCTTCCTTCTCTGCAATGACAAATACAGAGCAGCAATGTATCAAGGTTACCAGCTGTAAACTGTATAAGAAAAACGGATCAAAATGGAATTTTGTTTGTAGTTTACCGGTTCCAGACACAGAAGCAGAAGACACAATTCTGTATGATGCAAGTGCTGATTACTCGTCCTACATCGGGTCTGGAACCTATCGGATCTACACTACATTCAACGCAGACGGCCATTCCATCTCCAGATACTCAAACACGCGTACTTTTTGATTGTCTTTATCCTTTAAGGTATTGGCTTCCCATGTGGATTTTTTAAATCTTCCAGGGTAATTGACTTCCAAATCATCATAAGTTATACTCTCTCGGAAGATGCTCATTTCCTTCATGTTGAGCATCTTCCGAGTATTGTTGTGTCCTTGAGAATCAAGGAGGTCGGCGAAGATGCTCAAGATGAGCATTCTCCTAACCCTCATCGATTATGATAGATTGGAGGAAGCCTTCGATGGCAAAGAAAGACACGCCTGGAAAATCTGATACCGCAGCGATTCACCCATTTGATACAGATTATGAATTAAAGCGCTATTCTACCGTTCCGGACGATTCAGCTCACTGGCTATGGTATCCATATATTCCGTTTGGTATGATTACAATGGTACAAGGTTATCCTGGCTCCGGGAAATCTTCTTTTTTGCTTGATTTAATCGCACGTGCTTCAAAAGGAGAACTCCTGCCAGACGGCAGTAAGCTTGATTCGCCTGTATCTTCCGTCTACCAATGTACTGAATCCGGAAGTCAAAGCATCACCAAGAAAATACTTCAAAACGCTGGTGCCGATCTTGACCGGGTTTCATTCATTGAGGGAGCTTACCTGACCATAAACGATCCCCGAATTCAACGCGCTGTTGTTGAATCCGAGTCCAAGCTATTAATCATCGACCCTATACAGAATTTTTTTGAAGCAGATATGTCGAACGCTACCGCTGTCCGAAAAGAGTTATCAGCGATCAGCCGTTTCGCAGTCCATAACGGCTGTGCGGTCATTCTCGTCGGTCATTTCACAAAAAAAGGATCTGCCGAAGCACAATATCAGGGTATGGGAAGTGCTGATCTTGCAGCAATATCTAGGAGTATCATCCACGTCCGTCGCGCGAGCGAAGGTTCTTCTCTCCGCTTTATCAGACATGTAAAATGTAACATCGCCCCTGAAGGAGATGATTATGCATTCGAGCTTGTCGATCTGGGCACCCTCAACTGGATTGGCCCTGTGGATCTTAATGAAGTTGAAGATCTAACCAGGGAAGCCAGATCAGGCGGATCAAGAAAGTTAAAAGAAGCTGTTGATTTTCTGTGTTCTCTTCTCGAGCAAAGAGACATCAGCGCCATGGAAGTGATGTCCAGGATGCATGCAAAAGGGTTTTCCACCGCTACGACCAGACGAGCTAAACAGGAAGCCGGTATTATTTCTGTAAAACAGTCAGATTTCAGCTGGGTTTGGCATCTTCCCAATCAATCCTGACAGAGGTATTCAGAAATACCCAGATGCTTCCTGCCTGCATATCTTTCGCATGTGCTTTTCGCGTACGCTCTGTCTGATACGTTAAATCTGGCAAACTGGATTTGCAGTCCAGCCAACGCATCGGGTCTGATCGTCCGAACGACTTAACAGAACAGGAGAGACAAAAGTATGATTATCCTCAAAAGCGCCTCCATTACTTGTCTGAATACGGATGCAGTGGTCAACGCGGCCAACGAGCAGCTGATGGAAGGTGGCGGCGTATGCGGGTATATCTTCGCTGCGGCGGGGCCTTCCGAACTCCAGGCTGCCTGCGACAAGCTGGCCCCATGTAAAACAGGTTCAGCTGTCATTACGCCGGCCTTCGGGATGAAGAACAATAAATATATCATTCATGCGGTTGGGCCGATCTGGAAGGGCGGGAAAGCCCGGGAAGCTGTAAAACTCTACAGCGCCTATCAGAAATCCCTGGAGCTTGCCAGGGAAAACGGCTGCCGATCCATCGGCTTCCCTCTGCTCAGCGCCGGCATTTTCGGTGTGCCGCTGGATGTGGCCTGGAGGAAGGCGCTGCAAGCCTGTCTCGGATTCTGCTGCGACCATGAAATGGAGATCGTCTTTGCCGTTCCCGATCAGGAGATTCGGGAAATGGGTGAGCGGATTCTCCAGGAGCAGATGCTGGGCTATCCCAAATATATGGAAAAGATTCTGGGTGAAGGAAAGCAGACAGATAAATTCGAAGATGTACCCGCCAAACCAGACGCTCTCCCGGTTACCGAAATGATCGCGCAGTATGGTGAACGGCTGAGTCCCCATGATCTTTCCACCCTGACCCTTCTGGAAACCATCCGAACCATGAATCAAACCATGACCAGGGATGAGCTGGACACGCAGCTGCGGAACCTACAAGAACCGCTTTTGAAAGCCCTTCAGAGCGACGATGAGAATTAAATGGAGGTCCTGATCCGAACAACAGCTTACATCCTCCCATAGCAAAGGACGGTCAAAGCCCGTATTGAGTATAAAGTGCTCAATACGGGCTTTTTCCATTCCCTTTCCTTCCTATTCTTATATCTGCGGTCTGCTTCGTGCGGATTGCTTTACATAGCAAGAACCAAGCTGCGTGGGTGCGCCCTGGCCCATCCCAACACACTTTTCTTCTTCCATGTTCCGCAATCGAGGGTGATCGCATGACATTCCCAAACCCAATAATACGAGCACCTCCGGGGTTTCCGGCAACCACTTATTCTCTTTGCCAAAAATAAAAAAAGGAGAATAAAAGCGAGGCTTTTTCCAGCCAGAAATGTGAAGGAGGATTCCCATGATGAAAAAATTTTTCGGTGCTCGAAATTGCGGAAGGTCGATTGCCGGAATGGTGAGTAAAATGGAACATGGCGTGAAAGGGGGTGTGGGTCAATGGCATTGACAGCGGACCGTCGCTTCAGGATCATCGCGATTCTTGCGGAACATAAAGGTTACGTCTCCGCGGAAGAGCTGTGCAGAAGGATTGAAGGCGTCAGCAGAAGAACCATCCGTTCCGATATTGATGCCCTGTGCGTTACCTTTGCGATTGAATCTCGCACCGGCCCTCATGGCGGCTACCGTCTGGTTGCTACCGATCCCGTCCCGATCCAGTGTGCCTCCATGCTTCAAGCAGTCAAGGCGCATCTTGATCAGACGGGTGGATGCGATGGTTATGATGCTGCTCTGATGGAGCATACGATTCGGTTGCTCTATGCAAACGCGAAGCATGGCTAACCGTCATTCCGGAAAACGTCATGCACCTTGACAACTGAATAGCCGGTTTACAGGTACGTTACCCTATGGGGGAGAGCGGCATGTGCGGCGGCGCGACGACGGCAGTCGGTTCGGTTTCTAACCGGGCCGTCTGCCCGAGCGATCCACGCAGCGCACAGACCCTGCGAAGCGAAGCAGGTACGCCATGATCCCTGTAGACAATCATGATACTTCCTCACGGCCATCCACCAGACTTGAGATGGAGTCCCTGGGGTGTGCGACAGCTTAGGTCAGCATCGGCACCCTGGAGCTATGATGCGGTGAGCAAACCGCAGCCTGTAAATCGCCCTGCTTTCCCTACCCAGGGAAGGCCTGCCGGGGGTACGTGAAAAATACGGCAAGCAGAATGAAAAAGTCTCAAGCCGGCACCGGGACATTTCGGTATGCCCGGTGCCGGCTTTTCCCCTATCGACTCTGTGATGTTGGGAGGTGACATCGTTGACGAATCCCCCTTCGATTAACTATACTTCGGATGTGGTCGCGGAAATCGTGGAACTGGTCCTCCAGAGACTGCAGCAGCGGACACTGGAAACCGCGCCAGAGAACCTTGACAACTGCACATCTCAACAACCACAGCCAGGCACAAGAATAACCTTGTCAGTCAGTGAAGCCGCAGATCTGGTTGGCATCAGCAAGCCCACCATGTATGCCCTGATCCGTTCAGGAGAAATTCCATCCGTACACGCGAGAACGAAGATTCTGATCTATCGGCAGGCCGTCATTGACTGGCTCTCGAAAGGAGAAAACAATGGCGAAGAAACGTGCTAATGGCGAAGGAACCTTCAGAAAACGCGATGACGGCAGGGGCTGGGAAGCCCGGTTCTATGACGAACAGGGCAAACGCCATTCCGTTTACGGGAAAACCCAGGCGGAAGTCAGAAAGAAGCTGGCGGAAGCCATGGAGGAATCCAAAGCCCCGGAAGCGGAAGAAGGGGAAGAGCTGACGGTAGGCCAGTGGATTGGCATCTGGCAGCGGGACTTCCTCGGAAACGTGAAGCCCGGCACCGCGATCAACTATGAGATGACCATGCGGGTGCATGTCCTGCCCACGCTGGGGGAGACTGCGCTCGTAAATCTCAAAACCCCCGAAATCCAGCGTCTGTATAACCGGAAGCTGGTGGAGGGACTCAGCCCCAAGTCCATCAAGAACATCCACGGATGTCTGCATAAGTCGCTGGATATGGCGGTGCGGATCGGGTATCTTCAGAAGAACCCCTCCAGCGCCTGTATTCTGCCCCGGGTGACGCAGGCGGAAATTCATCCCCTGGACACCCCGGATCTGACGAAGCTGATGGAGAGCATGAAGGGTCACGAATACGAACCCCTCATCCTGGTGGCGCTGTTCACGGGGATGCGGTCGGGCGAAATTCTGGGGCTCACCTGGGATTGCGTGGATTTTGACAATGGGCTGATCCGCGTAGTCAAGCAGCTGGTTCAGCCCCGAAAGCGGGGCGAGAAGTTTCGCTTCGGGACGCTGAAGAACGACAAACCCCGGACGCTGACTCCTGCCCCCTTTGTGATGGACGTTCTGAAAAACCACAAAGAAAAGCAGAAGATGCTCAAAGAAGCGGCCGGTTCCGACTGGCAGGACGGCGGGTTCCCGAACCTGGTGTTCACCCATCCGGACGGAAGTCACCTGTCCCAGCCCACGGTCTGGAAGATTCTTCAGAAGATTCTGACCGAAGCAGGACTGGAACATCATCGTTTTCACGACTTAAGGCACTCGTATGTTGTAAATGCATTCCGGGCGGGAGACGATGTGAAGACCGTTCAGCAGAACGCCGGACACTATTCCGCGGCCTTCACTCTGGATCGCTACGCCCACGTGACGGAGACGATGCACCGGGAAAGCGCTGACCGGATGCAGAACTTTCTCAAGAACCTGGGCATCGGAGAAAACGACACGAAAAAAAATTCCGGCGAGGAGGGCGAAGAGCCCGATCCGGCGCCGGTCTGAGAAGCGAGAAAAACCCGGTAGGGGTACAATGGGGGTACAGCCTTCCCGGGAAAAGAAGAGACCCCTTGAAAATCAAGGGGTCTCATGGTGCGGGAAACAGGACTTGAACCTGCAAGTGCGTATTGCACACATGAACCTGAATCATGCGCGTCTGCCAATTCCGCCATTCCCGCATGGAATGTGTGGGCAGGGGTGGATTCGAACCACCGAAGCGTGTCGCGGCAGATTTACAGTCTGCTCCCTTTGGCCACTCGGGAACCTACCCATATAAACTTCCCTCTTGACCCAAAGGGTGGAGCTGGCGATGGGACTCGAACCCGCAACCTGCTGATTACAAATCAGCTGCTCTGCCAATTGAGCTACGCCAGCACGGAGCTCTTTGGGAGAGTCCCTGTCCTTTCAAACCG
>JAGBND010000081.1 GCA_017634575.1 Bacillota bacterium | reverse complement strand
GGCCAGGCTTCCTATCTCCTTCATCAGATCCTGCAGGTCGATAGCGCCGTCCTGGATACCATTCAGCATGGAGAACAACGCCCTCCCGTCCAGTTTCATGCCCCGGATACTGCGAATGATCTCCGTATCCTCTTCCTGTTTATTGGCAATGCGGACTTCCTTCAGATGTTCCTGCAGCTCCGCGATTTTTGCTACTGTCCGTTCTTCCTCGTCCAGATAGCGTTTCAGTTTTCGATTCATTGACACCTCCCTGTCCTTTCATAAAAAAGTTGTACAATCAGAACTCCTGTTTTTGATAATAAAGTTGTACAATTAGTTTTTTGAAACAATCAAAGGCCCCACCTCCCTTCATTTTGGGCGCAAAAAAAGATGCATCGGCTTTACGGCTTTTGCATCTTGTTAATCCTCGTTGTGAAACAAGGAAGTATTCAATTCTTCTATCAGGCTTTCTATCAGGGGTCTGTTCCGGTCATAGGATCCCCGTCGGATCTGTACTTTTCTCTTTACATCATCGTAGGTGAACTCCTTCCCTCCAGCCGCTTTCTTTTCCATCGCGACCTCTGTATAGCGCCGTCGGATCCATGCTTCCTGTGATTCACAGACCCCATCAAAAAACTTCTGCATTTCCGGCAGGTATGGGAGCCTGCCATAGATTTCATCCCGCTTGATTCCCGCAGCACGGGCAAGCCAGCTGATATTTATCCGTTTCCTTGGATCGCCCCGGATACGGATTTCCTGATACGCTGCTTTTAATTCGACCAGCGCCGCCTCACCCCATTCATCCCATCGCGGTTTGTCAAACTCATGGGTCAGTCTGGCACGAATCCATGCAGGGTCGTTCCTGATCAGCCACTCGTATGCTCCGGGTACTCGTTCCTTCAGATCCCTGCAGGACATGACCGGGTTCTTTTCCAATTCTTCCAGGACACGTCTTCGGTAGTAAGTATCGCGGTCTTCTTCGTTCCCCGGCTCTCTGGAATAGTAACTCGCCTTATACCGGCTGCTCATGTCAATGCCATGATCCCTCACATACTTTGCAACCGAGCTTTCACTCACGCCAAGCGTTTGGGCAATCGCTCTTTTGGACAGATCCGTCTCCGCCAGATATTGATGAAGCTTTTCCCTGTACAGAAATCCCCTGTCCGTTATGCAGGGATGCGCCAGATAATCATTAAAGTCCTGTGCAGGATCACTTCTGCGGTAACGCAGTCCGCAGTACGGGCACTCAAACCATGCCCATATCTCATCGCCCATTGTCCTTAAACGGATCCGCTTCGCGGTATTCCGCAGATAATGCCTGCAGAGCTTATTGATACACGGCCCGTCTTCTGATCCATAGGGGATCTCTGTCTTAGGATCTGTTTGCAGGAAAGCACGGGCGGATCCGGAAAAGAATTCCATAAGAAGCACGTGGTGGATTGGCTTCAGGTTAAATCCGATGCTTTCCTGCAGGTATCGCAGCCAGTAAAGAGGATCTTCTGCAAAATAAAACAGGTCTTTCAGCAGGCCTTCCCCGAAATACTCCTGGAAATCACGCCTGACTGCATCCCTGTCACATATACCATAGAAGTTCGCATAACCCAGTTCCTGCAGAAACAGCCGGTATTTCCGGCTGATCCCCGGATGCCCTCCGAACCTCCGGCCATACTCCAGCAGCCACTGTGAATCCTGTGCAATCCTGAGATATCTGTCCCGTATCGGTCGTTTTGAATCCTCACATGCTCCTTTTATGTCCCTGAGCATATATGACGCAGGGTAGATTCTCACCCGCATTTCTTCAACGGGTGCTTCACTGTCCCGAATCCGGCAGCCGTGTTTCGGGCAATACTGCACCCCCGGCAGCTGCGGCAGACGGTGCCAGAAGGTTTCCCCGTACTCACGGATGTCCTCCCGGACACATTCCGGGCAGTACCTCAGGTATTTCCAGGATCCCGGCCACCCGTTCTTCGCGATCATACGCCGTTCCAGTTGATACATACCTGAAGACGGGATTCCTTCCCGCAGGATCTTCTCCATTTCCAGATAAATATCGTCCGTATAGGCAACCGACTGGTAAGGATACGAGGTGTGGGAGCAGATCAGTTCCCCGCCGGTCAGCCCGCACGCAGGGTCAATCCAGTACTCCATCCGTTCCAGTCTGCGCGGCAGAAGCACAGTGGAGGCGAGCAGGGACCGTTCACTGCCAAAGAACTTCATGGACGCTTCTTTCGGGGAGCTGATGCCGCTTCTTACATAAAACCGGGCAAAAATGCTGTAAAAGCACTCATCAGGATACGGGGCAGGAAAGAAGGGAAGTCTCTCCATACCTACCACTCCGTTTCATCGACAAGTCCTTTCTGCCTAATCGTATCATACCCGGCGGCCGTCCTCACATCATCATCCATCTCCGAAGGGACCGGCTCCGGGGTTTCCATGACATAAAGCCGGTATGCTTCCTTGCAGGCTGTCCCGACTGAAACCGGATTCTTATGTCCTGCAATCACTTTCCCTGCCAGCCGCTTTGCCGTCGCCGGTTCCACCTCCATCTCCATCAGCCGGATCACAGTCTGTTCGAGGACCGTAAGTCTCTGCTCCGGCGTTTTTTCCGGGACTTCTGGCTTTACGGCTTTGTATGCCGACAGGTAATCCTCAATGCTTACGGTCGCGATGTCCTCATACTTCAGGATCTTTTTCCGGTCACCGCTCCGGAGTGCATCCAGCATCGGTTTCACCAGCGCAAGCTTCCTGTCTGCCGCGCGGTGGATATCTGCAGCCGTGAACGCTTCCGTCCCTTTGGTGATCGCATCGATCTGTACAATCGCATACAGTTTTACCGCGATATCAATGATACCCTGGCTTTCATCATAGAGAGCATCAACCATCTCGTCTGTATAAGGGACGCTGGCCCTGGTCCATTGATACCGCCACATGGATTTTACAAAGACCCGCCAGGCTGCGTCGTTCTTCATCCTGTCCCAGACCAGGTCTCCCTGGCCGCTTCCCCGCCTCGCCTGGCGGAATTCTCCCTGCAGGATCGACATGGCCTTGATGGTTCCGATCAGGACAACCGGCAGCCCTATGGTATTGACCAGGGTCACGAAGAAGTTGAGCATCTTATCGGATCCGCCGCCCTTCGCCTCGCTCAGGTGTTGGATCTCATCAATTACAAGGATGCCGATCTGGAACTGCCGAACCAGTTGTGTCATGATGATCAGGAGCATTTCGAGGGAATACTTCCCCCTCGTGTATTGCGCGAAATAGTCCGTCCCGGCGGCCACATCCACTGCATGGAAAAACTGATAGCAGAGTTGTTTCAGGGAACCGTCGTGCGGGCAGTCCAGCTTCAGCCACGCCAGCTGTGTCATGGCCAGCATTTTCCCGTGATAGCTGGTGTGAAGGATTCTCTGCGGATACATTGCCAGGATTTTTTCAACGGCCGTGCTTTTCCCAACCCCGGAGACGCCGATAATCGTGAATCCGGACGCTGCCGTCTTACTTCCCTGCAGCATCTGATAAGAACCTCTGTCTTTCATGACAGCATAGCCATCGGCCATTCCTGCGGCAAACGCAGGCAGGATGGGATTTCGTTCAAGGTACCCCTGGCGGATGCTCCGGGAGATCCTCTGTTCGATATCGATGTGCTGCTCAAGCGGCTGGAAATAACGGAATAACCGGTGGATGCAGTGCAGCCGGTACTGCGCGTCAAGCTCCCGTTCCCCGTTGTTATAAGCCGCTTTCTGGGAGAGAAGGTTTATAACTTCTCCGCTGGACCATATATCCGGAAGCGCCTCAATCAGCGGATTCCCCTGGTATTCCGGGATCACCTGTTCCCGGTACTGTGCGTTTACTGTAAAGGGCGTCATCTTTGATTTCTTCCTCCACCTGTTCCTGGATCATCCTCATGATGGGGGACAATTCTTCTTCCTGCGAACTTACCGGCTGCTTTTTCCTGCCTCCGTCTGATCGTTCCGCAATAAATGCCTCCTGTTTTCGGATCTCATCGCGCTCGCTTTTACGGTTTCCCCGGATGTTACGGACACGTTCCGCTTTTGACACCTGCCTGTCCGTCTCTGCCATCTTCTCTGCGGATTCGACGATCGATTCGATCTGCTTTCCGAGGTTCACTTTGGCTTCTGTTTCCTTCACCGTATGCTTCTTCCGGCGTGATTTCTCCTTTTCCTGCTCATACCAGACTTCTTCCTGCTGTTTCCCGGCATACTTGGATTCCCAGTCAACCAGCCCGCACCGGATCATTTCTTTACTGGCAGGGTCTTCCACAAGGATCGCGCCCATGTCCCTCGGGTCATAGGAGATCCTGGCTTTATAGGTTCCTTTGGCCCTTGCCTTCTCAAACCAGAGCCCGGCCAGCGCCTCTTCACTGGAATAATACAGTCCCTTGTATTTCACGCCCCGGTCGGTGATGCTTGCCTTATCAGACGGCATCAGTGCCTGGCGGAGCACATCCCGGGGAACCGTCCGGAGGCTCCCGGAACAGTAGCGGATGCCGAAGTTCCACAGCTCCAGGGGGATCGCGTCTACGCCAAGCTCCATCATCTGCTCATTCTTTTCATAATAATCCATGTAGTGGCTGTTATTATAATAAAGAACACACCGGATGATGATCTGTGTGAACTGCCGGATATCCAGCTTCGCATCGAGACGGTAGTCGTGCCCGCCGCGTTCGCTCATGTCCGGAAGTACCTTTCCCGGAAGGAACGGCGTCGCATTCGTATTGATGGTACGGAAATGCTGCTCTATGATGCCTTTCATATCCGCCCTGTATGGCGGCGCGTTTTCGATGCGGACCCCGAGCACTTTTACAAGATTGTCCGCAAAGCGGCTCTCCATTTCCCCGCGGTCCCCAAGGATCGCTGTCGGGACATGGTGGCAGGGCCATTCATCTTCCGTGATCGTAATGCCATACGCCGCGCAGTAGGAAACCTTGTCACTGGCCGCATTCTCGATTGCCATCATGGCCCCGGCCCAGGATGGCCCTTCAAGGCCTACATACATTCCTGTCACGATACGGCTGTAGCTGTCTACAACGAAATACATGACCGGGCGGCCGATGATGTCCTTCCGGTCAAACTGGGAGACCAGGTAAATATCCCCGACCGTGGCATCGATCTGGTACTTCGCGCCCGGGCCCATCAGCTGGTAGTCGGACCGGCCGGTGATCGCCCTGCCGGTCAGTTCGAACTTCGCTTCGCCGGTACGTTTGCTGACTTCTTTCTTCTGATCCCGGTTTTTCCGGTACCAGTACCTTAACTGCGTAATAGATGGGATCTGATCCTCCGGCAGCAACCGGTAGCTCATCAGTCCTTCACTGTCTTCAGCCGGAACTGAATAATAATCCCCCAGCATCTTTGAATACGTTTCTGCGAGGGTTGCGCCGGACCGGTTCAGGTAATACTTGCCAACCGCCGCCTCGAAGTGTCTGAAGTCTTCATCTGTCAGGATCTTCCCGAACCCGCCTTCATGAACAACCGGCCGGCCAAGCTTATGCCCTTTCCGGGTTCTTTGTCCTTTGCCACAGTTCCGGTAATCCTGCAGGAACGCATTTGGCGTCTTGCCGCGTTTCCAGTACTTCTGGAGATAACGGTAAAGATTTGCCTTGTCCCTGTTATGCTGTGCTGAGAGTTCCGACAGCATCCGGCCCCGCTTTTTCCGGTCATAGATATCCGGTTCACATTCCAGGACGGGCTTCAGCATTTTCCACCATTCGTCCCGTTTCTGTTTCGCACTTTCCGGCGCCTCGCCGTCAAATGCCTTCATCGGGTCATCTGCCGTTTCTGCCTTCCCGTCCTGTATGGCCTGTGAAAGCCGGTCATATTCAAAACATTCCGGGAGACGGCTCTGTCTGCCCAAAGAAATCCAGTAGCCATATTGCCGGTCCGAGGAGATCCAGAGTATCCGGTACAACTGTTCATCCATCTTCAGGACTTCATTTACGAATAAGTTCCGCTCCATTTCCCGTCCCCGCTTCCTCTTTCTGTCAGGCAGATCTGTCTGTTTAAATCCACCGCTATCCGCTTCTGGCGGATCAGCATCTTGAAAAGCGCCATCCCGGCACCATCTGCCAGCCCGTACGCCTTTTCCACATGGCGGATCGCTGCTATGACTGTATAGTCCCCGTCGCCATAAAGGCTGATGAAAAAGTCTTCACAATCACGAATCTTTTCCCTGTCAGGGACGAGTTCAACGAAATCGCTGCCGGACAACAGCCATTCAATATTCCTGCTCTTTGTCCCGGAAATTTCATTCTCTGTGACAATACGCCAGTCAACCCCTCGTGCCCGCCAGTACCGCCGCTCTATTTCAAGCTTTTCCCTGACACGGGGACGGGATAATTCCGTGCTTGGCTTTACAGACCGGGCGGCATACCCATCCTCTGTCGTTATCAGGAAATCGGTTGTCAATACATATGGAAAACCGCTGACATTGTCGTAGGGATAACGGATCCCGCATCTGTCAGCGATCTCTATTGCATCAGATATTTCAATCAGGGGAAACTGCTCCCTTATGTCGGCCGATTTATCCGACCAGTCAAGAAGATAAAAATACCTCAGTTCCAGATTTGACATCAGGTGATGAACCCGGCCTGTTGTGCGGCCCCTGACTCGCGAAACCACCCCCTTGGATGGGAAGTCCTGGATCTGTACCCACGGTTTATAGTCCGCAAGTGTTCCCTGGCCTCTGCCCTCGGTAAGATATTTGCGATACTTCGCTTCATTCCATGTTCTTGACCGCTTTGACATGGCTCACCACCTTGTTGTCAAACCATATTATAATCATCTACGTCTTAATTGTCATACCTTTTTATAAATCCTCTCTTACATGCCTATTGTACAACTTTTTTATTATATTGTCACTCTCTATTATGAAATTGTACAACTTTTTTATTTTCAGACACTCCCGATTAACGCAAACGCCCAAACATATAAAAATGCTGCTGCCAGTACGAAGTGTTGATATTTGCATACTGGATGGGATTCCCGCAGTGGATCATTTTTCCATCGCCAACATAAATGGCAACATGAGAAGCGCCTGCTGTGTCATACGTCCCCTGGAAAAAGATAATATCTCCCGGCTTTGCCTCGCTCGGCGCAACATAAGAGCACATCTGCCTGAGGCCTTCCGCTGTCGTCCT
>JAGBND010000080.1 GCA_017634575.1 Bacillota bacterium | reverse complement strand
ATATCGTCAAGTCTCTGGAAAAGGGTAAAAACACCCTGAAGAACGACAACACTACCCTGGAGCTTGAAGAAGCGACCATGAGAGATATCACCAAGCAGCTGAACCAGAAGATCGAAATGGGTACAGCCCTCGATACCTATCTTTCCAATGCCATCGAAGAAAAGAAAATGATGGGCGGCGAAGAGGACAAGGTTCGTTTTGTAGAGGAAGAGGTACTGTTCCCGCTGCGTCAAAGGATTATGGACTTCCAGCAGCTGCAGGTGGTTAACCAGCAGGGCATCGTTGCCATGGATGTGATCCGTTCCAACAACAAAGAACTGATCCGCGCCGTTGACCGCGCAGAAACCGTTACGGTTTCCTCTTTAAGAACAGCCGTTACCGTGGCCGGCGCTCTTTACAACCAGAAGATCGTCCTGGAGAAGGTGCAGCTTCTGAATGCATCCACCAACCAGATGATCGAAGCCACCTCCAAGATGCTTAAGGAGCAGGGCGTTGCCATCCAGAAACAGGCGACCGAGGCCAATATTTCCGTAGAAACGCTGAAAACCTCCTTTGCCAATACCCTCTCTGCGCTGGACGATATCAGCAACTACAAACAGGAAGCCCTTCCGAAGATTGCCAAAACCATCGCCGAGTTCCGCGAACTGGCTGACACCGGTGAAAAGCGTCTGATCGAAATGGAGAAACGCGGAAAGTTTATCGACGTGGATGGAAGACTTGCCCTGGAAAATCAAAAGAAACAATAAACGCCAGAGGAATCGTCCCTCTGTGCAAACGGATAGAAAGGGGGGTGTTATATGAGAAACAGTAAAAATACCTTCTCCATTGGCTGGATTATTGCCGGCGTGATTGCAATTCTGATCCTTAGAAGAGTTTTGCGGGCCAACCCGGCGGCCAGCACGGGCGCCAGCATATTCAGCATCCTGCTGATCACGGCATTGGTGATTATCTTGGTGGTGATCGCCGCCACGGTTTTGATTATCCTTCTGGTTCACAAGGATGATAAAAAGGTTGTCAAAGCAAAAGCAGCGCTGGCGGAAGGCAAGACGGAACAGCTGAGCATGGTGCTGGGCTCTTATAAAGGCAGGTACGGCATCGGCTCTATTGCTGAAATTGCCTCCAGACAGGTTTCCAATATCGAAAAGAAAGGTCCTTCGCTGATCGGACTGATCAAAGAAAAATTCGAAGAGGGCTCCATGAGTTATGACCGCTTCCAGGTGCCCGTTTCAAATGGTATCGATACCGTTAGGGAAAACTCCCTGAAGCTGGCCACCATGCTCGAAGGCTTCGACGATCAGGATTTTCAGAAGCTGGCCAGAGCCATGGAGACCGGCGAATACCGGCACGATCTGATTGATGATGAAATTCAGAAAGAACGGTATCTGATATATCAAAACAGTCTGTCGGAAATGGAGCGGATCGTCAGCACCAATGAAAGAATGCTGCTGATGCTGGATCGGATCAGCGTGGAGCTTTCCAAGCTGCAGAGCAATCAGATTGACCAGGATGGTTCCAAGATTCTTGAAGAGATCGAAGAACTGACCAAAACCGCTAAATATTATCAATCCAAACTTTAAGCCTATGCAGACACCAATGATTGTTATCTCTTTTGATGGTCTGGGCACCAAAGACCTTCAGATCGTCAAGGAGTTCCCGCATTTTCGCCGCTTCTTTTCGGAAGCGGCGATTGTGCCTTCTGTAAAAACCGTTTATCCCTCCCAGACCTATGCGGCTCACAGCTCCATTTCCACCGGAAAGCTTCCGGCCCGTCACGGCGTTATCAACAATACTATGCCGACGCCCCGGTATATGACTTCGGCAAACTGGTACTGGTACCGGAGACTGCTGAAGGGAAAGACCTTTTACGATATTGCCAGGGAAAAAGGGCTGAAAACCGGCGCCTTTCTATGGCCGGTAACCGGCGGCGCTAAAATAGACTATCATGTGCCTGAGATCTTCCAGAATCGTTTCTGGCGCAATCAGATCTGGCTGTCCCTGCATAACGGATCGAAAAAGCTGCAGCTGGAGCTGATGCCCCGTTTTGGCAAGTGGCTCCTTCATGGAACCGCCCAGCCTTATCTGGATACCTTTGTCCATAAAAGCGCAATGTACACAATGCTCAAATACCGGCCCGATCTGCTGCTTCTTCATTACTGCGATCTGGATCATCTGCGGCACGATCATGGAAGAGAATCCGAGGAAGCCATGGAAGCTTTGAAACGGCATGATGAAAGACTGGGAGAGTGGATGGACTATCTTGACGCCGCCGGCCCTTCTACCATTGTCGTGCTGGGCGATCACTACAGCCTGAACGTAAGCGGAGCCATTCGTCTGAACAGCTTCCTGGCCAGAAAGGGCTTTCTGAAAATATCCGGCTCGCCAAACCGGGTCTACCGCTATACGGTACTGGCTCATCCCGCCGGAGGCAGCTGCTATTTGTATCTGAATTCCAAAGAAAAAGGCCGAAAGGACCAGTATGCCTATTTGCTTCAGGGAATGCTGGAGGCCTTCAGCCGTGAAAATGATCATTGTCTTGAAAAAATCTATACGGCAGAGGAAGCCGCTCAGATGGGCGCCGATCCGGACTGCCTCCTGATGGCAGAGGCCAAAGAAGGGTATTACTTCCAGGCTGAAATAGACGGTCCTGAGGTCATGAAATGGACAGAAAAGACCAGACCGGCAGGCGCAGAAGGCGCCACCCATGGCTACTCCCCCGAAAAAACTGACTACACCACTGTATTCGCCATCCGAACCCATGACCCCTCCGGCCATGAGCTGGATCACCATGTCAAACCGGGAACCTACAACATGGATGCCTCTCTAATCGACGAAGGCCCGACCCTCGCTCACCTCCTGGGTGGAGAACTGCCCGAAGCAGATGGAAGGGTGCTTAAAGAATTATTTGAAACAGAACAACCCAACTGAATCACAAAGGCTCTCTGATCAACACATCGCGTGTTATCAAAGAGCCTCTGTTTATTTTTGAACATAAATTATAATAATTCCTGAGAAGCCGAGCCTCCAGAAGGACTCTCTGCAGACGGCTTCCGCAGCATCCCAAGGATTTTAACGTGGACAGGATTGCGGCAGAGTATGCAGAGAGTCCTTCTGGAGGCGACCCCTGGAGACGGCGCTATTACATTACAGCGTGATCACTGCCTTCGCCTGGCCCGCTTTCGCATGGCAGGCAGAGATGGTAATGGCAGTGCCGGCTTCCGCTTTCACAATCCAGCTGAGCTTCTTCTTGGCAGGCGCATTGATGAAGGTGGAGATGTTGCCATAGAAGTGGATTCCGCTGGCGGTACGGCTGTAACCGGAAAGGTTGCCGATTTCTTCCAGGGCTTTGCCGGAAAGAATCTCCAGCTCGGCGCCCTCAGCGGCGATAGCTGCCTGAACGGGCTTGTCCAGCTTCATGCGGACTGCCTCATCCGTCAGGTTGGTGGGAAGGTAGCCGGGATTTCCGACGATGGCGGAAATCTCATAGATTCCCTCCGCAACCTTTTTGGCTTTTGCGTTTTCAATGACCAGCTTGGGCATGGCCAGAGCAAAGCGCATATTGAAACGGGTGTCGTTTTCGCATTCGGTCAGCAGGAAATTCTCCGGAGGATTCTGATGGGTGAATTTGGGATTGAAGCCTCCGATCTCGACCTTGCCGAAGGTAGGATGGTCATATTCCTTCCAATCGGAGTAGTACTGAGGCGCGTTTTCCTTTACCCATTTCATGCAGGCGGTAAAGCGTTCAATTCCCTTGTTAGGATCTCTGTTCTCGCCCCATTCCATGGGAACGCCGGCCTTGGTGGCCAGATCCCAGAACTCTACGGTATAGGCCGGGATGCCCTGAGCCTGATAGAACCAGTCGTCCAGCGCGCCGCTGTCATAATTGGCCTGATCAGACATGAAGGAATCAAAAATATTCATAGGAAGATATCCAAGTTCTTCCTGTCCCATCTTGGCGATCTCCTTGAAGGCTGCGATATCAGCAGAAGGAGCTGTGGAAGCCTTGCGGGTTCCGGGCGGATAGAGCAGCAGTCCGCCGCTTGTGTGGCCGATAGCTGCGCCGCCAATGTTGGGGTGAGCCAGAACAAAATCGACAATGGCTTTGGTTTCGGGATTGCTCAGCGGATATTTGCCTGCGCCGCTTTGTCTTCCATCCGGGAACCAGCCATAGGGGAAGTTGCGGTTGAAGTCCAGGCCCCAGGTGGCTTTCTTGGTCTTCAGATTTTCATCACCGTCGTAGCTCTCCAGATAGCCCTCCGGATAAATGTCATAGAATTCGCCGCAGTAATCGCCGGGATCACGTTTGACCATGGAACCCTCATTTACCGGATCCTTCTTCCAGGCGCCGAAGGGAGTCGGAATCCGCATCATACGGATCACGCCGTCTCCGTCAAGATCCTGCGGATCTACGCCGCCTTTTTCTGGAAGATATTCCCGGTTTGCGCTGCGAAGGGTATAGGGCGTTGTCAGGTATGTTTCCGCGCCGTCCGGCGTAACCCTGGGAATGACATAGATGGTCATATTGTCCAGCAGATATTTGGCTTTTTCGTCGTCGGCATAGTTGGTGAGCAGATAATCGATGGTATGCATCGCTGCGATAGAGGAGGTAACCTCGCCGGCATGAATGTTGCCGTCCAGATACCAGCCGGGTTTTGTCAGTAGATCGCCGGTTTTTTTGTTGGTCAGAGTGACCACAAACTGGCTGCGTCCTTCCAGGGTCACGCAGTTGGTTTCTACCGTAACCAGATCCGGATACTGCTGCTGGAAATAGTTCAGATTTGACTCGATTTCAGCATACTTGAAATAGTGGTCATACTTGAAGGTTGTTTTCATGGGTTGCCTCCTTTTGATTAATATAGAACTTCGGCCAGGAATTCTTTTGTACGCTGATTCTGCGGATGATCAAACAGTTCCTGAGGGGTGCCTGACTCTGCAATGACGCCGCCATCGATGAACAGAACACGGTCGCTGATCCGTTTGGCGAAGCCCATTTCATGGGTAACAATGACGCAGGTCATGCCGCTTTCGGCCAGTGCCTGGATAACATCCAGAACGCCTTTTACCATTTCGGGATCCAGCGCGGATGTGGGCTCATCGAACAGCATGACATCCGGTTCCATTGCCATGGCCCGAACGATAGCCAGACGCTGCTTCTGGCCGCCGGATAGTCTGCCCGGATATTCATGGACCTTGTCTTCGAGGCCTACGGTCTTTAACAGTTCCATGGCTTTTTTCTCGGCTTCCTCTTTGGGAATCTTTTTCTCAAGGATGGGAGCCAGGGTAATATTCTCCATAACGGTCATATGAGGAAAAACATTGAACTGCTGGAAAACCATGCCGATTTTCTGCCGATGGAGATTGATATCCGTGTTCTTGAGGCTCAGCTCGTTTCCCTCAAAGATGACCTTTCCGTCCGTTGCTTCTTCCAGCAGATTCAGACACCGCAGGAAGGTGCTTTTTCCGCCGCCGGAAGGACCGATAATACTGACCACTTCGCCCCGGTAGATCTTTTCGCTGATTCCCTTGAGAACCTCCAGGGTTCCGAAATTTTTCTTAAGATCTACGGTTTCGATCAGAACTTCATTAAAGATTTTATTTGCCATATCTATGTCCTCGCATACCTATTCTTTACTGTATTTCGCAGTTAGTCGCTCTTACGGAAACGCTTTTCCATCTGCTTGACGATCCAGGAGAGCACCAGCGTAACCACCAGGTAGATGCCTGCGATAATGAACAGCGGCTGCCATACCAGATATTTGTTGGCGAGCAGCGTACGGGTGTACATCAATTCGTACAGCATGAAGGTGCCGGCCAGAGAGGTTTCCTTGACCATGGCGATATATTCGTTAGCCAGGGCAGGAAGAATATTTTTGACAGCCTGAGGAAGAACGATTTTTGTCATGGTATGGGAAGCGGTCATGCCCAGACTGCGGGCTGCTTCGATCTGTCCACGGTCCACGGAGTTGATGCCGCCGCGGATAATCTCGGATACATAAGCGCTGGAGTTTAAAATCAGGGCCAGCAGCACATAGTAGACTTTATCGATACTGTTGAGGGCCGGGATTGCCATGGGAATGAAGAAATATGCAATGTACATCTGAACCAGCAGAGGCGTGCCGCGCAGAACATTGACATATACAGTAGCGATTGCGGATACATATTTATTCTTGGACAGGTTGACGATGGCAACCAGCGTGCCTACAAGGGTACCGAAGAAAACGGCGATGAAGGCGAATTTTAAGGTGCCTAAAAGACCTTGTAAGAATATGGGGTAGTACTCAAACAGTACTTCGAATATTCCTTTTCCCATAAGTAGATTCTCCTGGATAGATAAGTGATTGATTTCGCATGACTGCCGCTGCAGTTAGCGTGCAGCGGCAGATGTTTTGATGTTTCCGTTAGTCAGGAAGAATATCCTGAACAGCTTTTAAATAGGGCCAATGTCTTTTGGCGGGACGGATCGGCTTTTAATGGCTGAAAGCCTTATTCCTCAGCGCCTTCTACGCCGACTGCCTGCTCACGGGCCTGATCGTAGAACTGCTTGTAGTAGCCGTTTTCCATAGCGCAGTCGATAATCTGGTTGAGCACTTCGACGAATGCGGTTTCGCCTTTCTTGGCGCACATGACGTTGCCTTCACGGTCGCCGTACATAGCGGTGTCAAATTTGATGCCGGTTTCAGCAAAAGCGCCATCGGATTCTTTGACGTACTGAGCAGCGGTGGTTCCATCAAGGGCAACTGCGTCGCATTTTCCGGAAGCAAGAGCCAGGATCGCCTGATCAAGGGTAGCAACCATTTCCAGCTCGGTGCCTGCATTGGGGTCAAGGGCGATAATCTGATCTTCTACATACATCTGCTGAAGAGAAGAGGCCTGCGCGATAATGTGGGCGCCTACCAGGCTTTCCAGGCTGTTGTATTTGGTCTCGTTGCCGGCTGCGCAGATCAGGGTGTGGTAGTTGTTGCCTTCATCTTCGTCGTTGCCGATGTAACCGGTGGTAAGCTCGTAGCTTTCAGCGCGGTCAGCCTTCCAGCCGTAACCGGAGATACCCAGGTCAACCTTGCCGGTGTCAACCGCAACGAAGGTGCCGGAGAAGTCCATGGTTTCGATCTTCAGATCGACGCCGAGGCAATCGGCAACATACTTGGCCAGCATCATTTCGCTGCCATATACGGTACCGTCAGCGGTAACAAATTCAGCCGGCGGATAGTCGGGAGAAGTAGCGATGCGAAGGACGCCGCTGTCAAGGACGGTCTTTAACTGACCCGTAGGATTGGAAAGATCCAGTGTAGGCTTGTTCAGGTTGCTGGTGTCAAGCAGGTAAGCGTAACTAGAAGTGGTTCCGGTTTTAACTTCAGTGGAGGATCCTCCGGAGGAGCAGCCTACTGCAGAAATAATGAATAAACTTGCAAGCAGGAAGCAGAGAACGGTTTTAAATGTTTTTTTCATGTTTTTATATTTCCTTTCGTTTCCTTTGCTTTGTGTTTCGAAGCATGAACGTATTATAACTGCATAAATATACATTGTCAAGCGTATAAATATACATTTTCGAAATTTATTTATTCTTCACAACGAAAAGCGCCCGGGGCATCCCTTTTTGCATTTTTTGACTACTTTGACTACATTGGTGACTACATTGGGGACGGTTCTAAAAGT
>JAGBND010000079.1 GCA_017634575.1 Bacillota bacterium | reverse complement strand
GGTTCTCAAAGTGTACATCACATGATGTACACTTTGAGAACCGTCCCCAAAGTAGTACTTTGAGAACCGTCCCCAAAGTAGTAATCAAGGCCGTTTTTTTCCACATTCCGTGCAAAACCTGCCAAGATTTCTGGCGCCGCAAGAGCAGATCCACTTTTGCGGCGCTTGATTATATTCCGGTTTGGTGCTTTCTCCCCGCAGAAAAGACACCATATCCGAGCGGTTGCCGGCGGGTCTTGACAGGCTTGGGGAAGAGGGCTGGCTTCTGCTTGATTCTCCCGCCGGTCTTGGCGCGCCGCCCCTGAGAAACGAAACCATATCGTTATCCTTCCGGGGCATCACCGGATTGGGCCGGGCAGCCGCAAGCCCCAGCGCGTCACTATAAGCGCCGGTAAGTCGGGCAGAGGCCATGGCCGGATCCTTCAGTACGGCATACTGCTGGGCCTGACGGACCTGAGCAGCATCCAGAAGATTCAGCTCCGTGATTTCCAGAGAACAGATGGCCATGCCGTGCTGGCCAAGCCAGCCCTGATCGGCGGCCTGCTGGATGGCCCACGCCAGATGCGGCCCCTCATCCGGCAGATCAGAAGGACGGGAAATCCGGGTCAGGGTCTGTCCCACGGCTGCCTGCAGGTGGGAAAGCAGCTCGGTGCTGATCTGCAGATTCAGTTTGGAACGGGTGTAGGCCCCGGAAATATTACCCACCAGCAGCTTGTAAAAAAGCACCGGATCCACAATTTTGTAAGAATAAACGCCGCTCAGCATGAGCCCCGCATCCATATCCAGTCCCAGCTTTTCATCGCCTCCCCGGATGGGAACCGGCGCGGCGGTATGAAACAGATTCCCTGTGGATTCCATCATATTGACATAGTAGAGCCGGTGAGACAGGGGCTGAACGTCCCCTCCGCCATAGGCGACCCGGGACAGGGCATCCTTAAAGAAACCCGACACGCCGCCCGTATGATCCGGATCAAAGAACTGATGGGCGCCGGGCTCGGTGCAGACATCGATGATTTTTCCGTTGGCAGTGGCAATGGCAGCCTGACCCTCATTCACGATCACCAGAGAACCGTTGGTGATTACCTGGTCATCCATTCGGGTGTTGGTACTGCGGGATCCGACACGCTTCTGTGCCCTGACCAGCAGGGTTTCCGGCCCCATGGCATCACAGGAAAAAAATTCCTTCCACTGCTCATCCGAAATATAGGAAAGGGAACTGGTAAAGGCTCTGAGTATGCCCATGCGACTGCCTCCTGCTATGAAATGTCCTGCTATTGAAATGTCATACTTGATATTATCATACTATGATTTTTCATTATCATAACAATATTCAGGAAAAAACTCAATTGCCCAAAGGAGTGAACACAAAAAAGAGACAGAGAACATCCCGTGCATTTTTTGCATTAACGGTTCCCTGTCTCTGAATGGACCAATTACTGTTTTGCTGTTATTAAATGATGAGATCTGTTATGCCAGAGCCGCGCCCAGCGCCTCGCAGGCAGCGATGGCGTCATCATCGGGCTCGTTGTTGGCCAGAACAGAATCGGCTGCCAGGACAGCGCCGTCCGCCTTGCAGCGATCTTCCCAGTCTCTCATCCACTTACCGTCTCCCCAGCCGTAAGAACCGAACAGGGCGATCTTTTTGCCGGACAGAGAACCCTCGATCGCGGAGAACATCGGATCGAACTCGGATTCCTCCAGCACTTCGTCACCCATGGCCGGGCAGCCGAAAGCGATGGCATCAAAAGCATCGGGGGCGTCAAATTCGGTTCCAAATACGGTGACCTCGCAGCCGGCCTTTTCAGCGCCTGCCTGAACAGCATTCGCCATCGCCTCGGTATTGCCGGTGCCGCTCCAGAAAACAACTGCTACTTTACTCATGATAAACTCCTTATGAATAATATTTGAACCTGACCAGCCATCATCAGCGCACGGCTACAGTCAGCTGGCTCAGGGTTCTTCCTTTCTGATATACCTTCTGGTAAATATGGGTGTATTTCTTGTACAAGGCAAAGGTCTTCTCCGCCTGATCGCGGTTATGGTAGGCTTTCCACGTCCCGCTGATCAAAAGGCCCTTTCCGGGGTCCTGAATAAACGAAGCCACATCATAGGGCGGATATCCCAGGAATAAACCGATTTCGTGCGGAAAGCTGTCCGTCATCTGCAGCCGGAGCATCAGCTGCCAAAGCATATGGCAAGCGGAACCTTTGGAGTAGCCCATGGACCGGAAGATTGCCTGGGCCTCAGCCTGCGCGAGATCGCGCTCCAGAAAAGCCGGACGGTAAATATAAACAAGTCCAAGGCCGTTCAGATATCGGAGGGCAATGGCCCTAAGCCCTTTTTTACGAAGCTGACGATCCAGTTCTTTGACTTCGAAGAGCATCTGGGCCATCGTGTCAAACCGGATGGAAAACAGATTAGCCGTCTTGAGTCCCGCCAGCGTAGGCGAGCAGTGGTCGACGATCACAGTATCAGGCATAGGATATCCTTTCATTAGGTATATGTTAGTTATAACTAACCATCGTTCTTATAAAAAGCCCTTCGATAGGAAAAACATGCGTCGAAGGGCAGACGGATGTGAATATGTGATGTGGTTAGCCACAACTAACTAAAGTATATCCCTCTTCCCCGCCTTTGTCAATATCTATTTTGGGGACTATTTTGTTGCCAATTTGACATAAAATTGATATAATAAAGATAAGTTTTTCGAATTTCTTTTTTCAGGAGGAACAAAAATGAAAGTCAACATTGGCACCTATTCCTTTGGCGGCATTGAGTCTTATCTGGGACTTGGCCCTACATTGAAAGAAAAATTCCAGCTGATTAAATCCCTCGGATTTGACGGTGTTGAGCTGCTTCCCGTTGATCTGGACAATCCGGTAGAGGATATCAAGGCCTGGGCTGACGAAGTCGGTCTTGAAATCGTTTCTGTTCATGCAAAACCCTCTGAAGAGATTGTTAAAAAGATGGCAGCCCTTGGCGGAAAAGCCGTTATCTGGGCCAGCACTCCTTTCAACAGCACCGAGGAAGCCATTGAAGTCGCCCACGAGCTCGACGAGATGGCGGAGATGGCCGCGCCCTATGGCATTAAAGTCGGCTACCACAACCACAGCCAGGAATTCTTCGTAGACAAAGGCAAATTACTGCTCCAGACGGTGATTGACAACAGTTCCAAGTGCTACTTCCAGCTGGATTGCGGCTGGGCGCAGAACGGCGGCTGCTATCCTCCGAGCTTCATCCGTCAGAATTTGAACCGTTTCATTGCTATTCATGTTAAAGAAAACAGCAAGGTTCAGGGCCCCGGACCTCGTCCCGCTTCCCGTCATGCTGAAGGACCTCAGGGAAATCCCTTTGGCAATGTCAAAGAGCTTCCGCTGGAGAAACGTAAAGAAATCCTTGCCGGCTTCCAGGCCCGCATGAATGATCCGGAACAGAAAAAACGTTTCGAGGTTCAGTGCAAGATGGGCGCTCCTGAGAGCAACATGAACTGGCAGGAAATCAAAAATGCCCTGGACGAGCAGGATTTCGAAGCATTCTGGGTAATCGAGCGCGAAGGCTTCTACGATGAGCATGACAAATGCATCGCCGAAGATGCCGCATACGTACACGAGCACGTTCACTAAGCGCTAAACGGAGGATGATTCCTCCATCTGAAACTTCATTCAATAAAAATGATGCCAATCGGGTGAATAATGCCCGATTGGCATTACTTTATTATACTGACGAGCAATTTCATTTTCATGGAGCAATTACACAAATGGATCAGGAAAAAACACCCGCCTATGTCGTCGTCATCGGCGGTGTCAATATTGATATCGGTGGAAAATCAGATAAGCCGCTTGTTTCGGGAGATTCCAATCCCGGTGCAGTGACCACATCCCTGGGAGGCGTCGGGCGCAATATCGCGCACAATCTGTCCTTGCTGGGTGTGAAAGTAGTCTTTCTGACATCCTTCGGAGACGACGATTATGCAAGACGGATCGAGGCCAGCTGCGGCATGCTGGGAATCGATATCTCTCATGCTCTCAGCTTGCCGGATGAACGAACTTCCATCTATCTGTATATCAGCGATCCTCACGGCGATATGCATCTTGCGGTCTCGGATATGGCGATCTGCGATCGGATCAGCCCCGGTTATATAGCGGAGAACCTCGAATTGATTAACGGCGCATCGGCGGCTGTAATCGATGCAAACCTGCCGGAGAAAACAATCCGGTATATCGCTGAAAATGTCCGATGTCCTCTTTTCGCGGACCCCGTCTCCACCGCCAAAGCCGGCCGACTGAAAGAGTTCCTTGGCAAGCTGTATGCCATAAAGCCCAATCGAATCGAAGCCGAGCTGCTTTCCGGCATTTCGGTTCGGGATGAAGAGAGCCTGAAAGCGTGCGCTTCGAAACTGCTCAAGGAAGGTGTTAATAAAGTATATATTTCCCTGGGCGATGAAGGAGTTCTGGCGGCGGATGAAGAGAGGATGATCCATATTCCGTCCCGCAATGCCGATGTCAAAAATGCCACCGGCGCAGGCGATGCCTTTATGGCAGGAGTTGTTTTTGGCTATCTGAAGGGTCTTGGCCTGGAAGAGGGGGCTCGTCTGGCAGTAGAGGCCGCGTCCATCGCCATTGAAGGGGAAGAAACCATCAACCCCGCGCTGGCTCGGCTGGGGATGCAATGAATCTGATCACACCAAACATGCACATTCAGAAGAGGATTTGAACATGAGAGCGCTTGTGGATTCGATCAATATACTTGGAAAGTTTCTGGGCGTTCGGGATGTGCCGGAATTAACCCAGGAGAGCCTCGAGGAGACATATCATTTCAAACAGGCCGATGTCATGGTGCTTTTTGGCGGCGCGATTCTTGCCGGCGGGGACGTTCTGGCTGAGGCCATAAAAGCGCAGGTCGCCAAAACCTATATCATCGTCGGGGGATACGGCCACACCACCGAAACGCTGCGCACAAAGATGAAGGAAGACCTTCCGGGGCTAAGCGAGGAGACGGCTACCGAAGCCGAGCTTTATGATGCATATCTGCATACGCATTATGGGCTGCGCGCCGACTACCTGGAGACAAAATCCACCAACTGCGGAAATAACATCACGAATCTTCTTGACTTAATGAAGGCGCATGAGATTGCCTGCAGCAGCATCATTCTATGTCAGGATGCCTCCATGCAGCGTCGGATGGAAGCCGGCATGCGAGGGTATAGGCCTGATTTGACGATTATTAATTTCGCCGCTTACCAGGCGGAGGCGGCGGAACAAGATTCCCGGGTTGTTTTCAGGACACCGATTCATGGCATGTGGGACCTTGACCGGTACATCGAGCTGCTGATGGGCGAAATTCCCCGTCTCCGGGACGACGAAAACGGCTATGGCCCTAAGGGAAAAGGGTTTATTGCCCATGTGGATATCCCCGAGGAAGCTGCGCAGGCCTTTGAATATCTGAAAACCATGTATGCGGTTCGGGATGCAAACCCTGCCTTTGCAGCGGATTATTCGGACGAATTCGAGCAAGAAGTATCCCGCGCCGGCATCGGCAATATGAAAGGGGAGATGGCTCTGCAGCTTCAGAAAAACGGCATTGCAGATCCCATTTTTCTTTCCGGCGCGGAGATGGATTATCAGACAGCTACCTGCATCCGGCGCCGCTTGGCAGACTTCGCCGGGCGCGGTCTCTATGGTTTCACCCTGCCGGATCAGGACTATCAGGACGCTGTTTGCTGGTGGATGGGGCATGTGCGCGCTGCCACGATTCAGCCGGAATGGATCCTTCCGATGCAGGGTACCACGTTTGCCCTGTCCTCTGTGGTTCGGGCTCTGACCCGGCCGGGGGAGAAGGTGCTGCTCCAAAGTCCGTCCTATTACCGCTTTGACCGGGCCATTTTGCGCAACCATCGGCAGGTGATCTATTCGCCGTTGAAGCTATCTGAAGGATGTAATCTTTCCGAAGACAATCATTTTTCCGAAGACAAGCAACGATTCAAAGACAATAAAAGGTCCGAAGAATATAAATTTCCCGGAGACAATCAACCGTCTGAAGACAATAAACGGCCCGAAGACAGTTTCCCTCCCACCGAAAGCTATCAAATCGACTGGCCCGATCTTGAGGCTAAGATGCGCGATCCGGCCTGCCGCCTGATGGTGCTGGTCAATCCTCACAATCCCACCGGAAAGGTGTTTCCTGCTTCGGACCTGGAGAGGATACGGGATCTGGCGAATCAGCATCACGTCACGATTTTCTCCGACGAGATCTTTGCCGAAACCGCCCAGCCGGGCCACGAATGCAAAAGCTATATCGCGGTGGATCCTTCTGGGATTTCCTGCACATCGCTGGGAAAAGCCTTTAATCTGACCGGCGTAGGTCAGGCCAATCTGATCGTCCCCGACCCGGAGCTTCGGGCCAAGCTCCAAACGCAGCGGGACATCGACCATTTCGGCAGCATCGATCCTTTCTTTTATCAGGCGCTTCTTTCAGCCTACACACCGGAAGGGGCGGAATGGATCCGGCAGATGAATATCCATACCAAAGAAAATGCGTCCCTGATCGATACTTTCCTGAAAGAGCACATGCCCAAACTAAAGCTGTGCCCTGTTGAAGGGACTTTTATCGGCTGGATCGACTGCCGCGCCCTTGGCCTAACCGATGCGGCGCTGCAGGAATTCTTCGAAAGCGCCGGAATCTATGCCGATCCGGGAATTGAATATGGACCGGAGGGCAGCGGTTTTTATCGATGGAACCTCGCTGCCCCGAAACAGAAAATACAAAGAGCCCTGAACGCCCTGCGTAAGAGACACTTCCAGAAAGGTGTAGGCTAAAAAGATATAAGATGAAACAGTTAACCATCAGATTGACGCCCGGCTGGGGCTTTTTCCAGCTGATGGAGACGGTCAATTCCCTGGATGTGGATGAATGGTTTTCCGGTGAGCTCATAAACATGTCAGGCATAAAACAGGACAAGGAACAGGAAAGAGAGCAGGACGCCCCCGCCTTTTGTTTCCCCGATCTGGCCTTCGGTGGACGGTGCCCGTTTCCCGAATGGGACTATCTGAAGCTGGAGGATGAACAAGGCCAGGTTCCTTTCCATCTCGCGCCGATTCCAACCTTGGATGACAATATGACTTTTCAGGGGGTGTTTCTGGATAGGCCTGCCCATGGCGCGGTTCATTTGTCTTACCGGATATTTCCCCGGGTGCTGCCGGAGAATTACCGCAGGAGCCCGTGCTTTGATTTTCGGGCAGAGCCGCTGGGACTGACCGGAACCGGCCTGTTTTCTCTGATCCTGCCATTTCAAAAGCCGGAGGATGAAACGCGGTTTCAAACCAGCCTTTCCTGGAACCTTTCCGCGCTTCCCGAGGGATCAAGGGCTATCCTTTCGCTGGGCGAGGGAGAGATTCATCAACAGTTTACACGAAAAGATCTGGCGGACACCATGTTTGCCGTGGGGAAAATGCAGGCGATCGAAGAAAAGAACGTCGGCTTCTACTATTTCAGCGATCCTCCCTTCGATATCAAGCAGCTTGCGGCAAAGGTGCTCCCCATCTATGAATATGAGAAAGAATACTTCAGGGATCCATCAGCCGGATTTCGCGTCTTCATCCGCCGCGATCCCTTCACGCCCAGTGGGGCCGGATCCGCCTGTCCTTATGGTTTCATCACCACCTACAGCTGCTTTGATCAGCCGGAGCAGTTTGCCAATACCGAAGAGCTCCTGGACCTGTTTTTGCACGAGATGACTCATACCTGGCCAGCCATGGAGGATGAGGCCACCGGCGAAGGCACTTGGTTCTGCGAAGGAGCCACCGAGTATTATTGCACCATGCTTCCTTACTGGGGCGGGTTCGCGTCGGCAGAGGAAACCTGCCGGAAAATCAATCGGAAAATATCAGAAAGCTATCTCGAAAATCCTTATCGCGAGATGCCTGCCGGGGAAATTGCCAAAATCCAGTGGCAGGATCTGCGGGCACAGCACGTTCCCTATGGCCGGGGAATGCTGTATATCGCCTGCACGGAAGCGAAGCTCAGAGCCCAAAACAAAAGAAGTATCCTGGAATTGGTTCGTCAGCATAATATTAAAAATCCAATGACCAGGCAGGAATGGATCGCATTCATCGCAGATGAATTAGGCGAAGAGGGCGTCCGGGACTTTTACGCAATGGAAGCGGGAAAGATTCCCAAACCGGAACCCGCCCTTTTCGGCCCAGAGATTCAAACGGTACCCACAACCTGTGTCATCGAAGAAAAAGAAGTCCCTTCCTTACGCTGGGGACGGTTCTAAAATTGTGCATCATGTGATGCACACATTTAGAAACGTCCCCCAAGTAGGCACAGTTTACCTCCACGTGGATTTGTGGTACAATAGGCTTTACATCTATTTTAATTATCCATCAGAGGTACGTAACATGTTAAACGAATATCTGGATATCAGTCCGGAAGTACAGGAGGCCCTGCAGGCAGGAAAGCCGGTTGTGGCTCTGGAATCCACCATTATTTCGCATGGCATGCCCTATCCGCAGAATGTGGAGACAGCCCTCAGGGTAGAGCAGACCGTCAGGGAAAACGGCGCCGTGCCGGCTACGATCGCCATTATCGGCGGCCGGCTCAAAGCGGGGCTTACGCCGGACGAGATTGAATATTTTGGGAAAAAAGGCACGAAAATCGCCAAAGCCTCCCGTCGGGACATTGCGGTGCTGGTATCCAAAGGAGAAGACGGCGCCACCACCGTGACCACCACCATGATGATTGCCTACATGGCCGGCATCCGGATTTTTGCCACCGGCGGCATCGGCGGCGTGCATCGTGGCGCTGAGACTACCATGGATATTTCTGCGGATCTCCAGGAGCTGGCCAACACCCCGGTGATGGTAGTCTGCGCCGGCGCCAAGGCCATTCTGGACCTGAAGCTGACGCTGGAATACCTGGAAACCCAAGGGGTTCCCGGGATCGGATACGGCACGTAAGAGCTTCCCGCCTTCTATAGCCGCCATTCGGGCCTGAAGGTCGATTACAGACTGGATACGCCGGAGCAGGTGGCAGCGGCCTTTAAGGTCCAGAACAATCTTGGCCTGAAGGGCGGCATGCTGGTCACGAATCCCATACCGGAAGAATATGCCATGGACGATACCATTATCAATCAGGCCATCGAGCAGGCCCTGAAGGAGATGAACGAGCTGGGGATCCACGGCAAGGAGGCCACTCCCTTCCTGCTGGCTAAGGTCAAAGACCTGACCGGCGGCGATTCCCTGGAGAGCAACATCCGTCTGGTGCTCAACAACGCAAAGGTTGCCTCTCAGATTGCCGGAGCTTATGTACAGATGAGATAAGGGCGGCCGGGGAAAATCTCTGCCTCTTCAACACAGAGAACCGTCCCCTGTTTTTGTTGAACACAGAGAACCGTCCCCTGTGTCTGGAGGATCCATGATTCGTCTTTCTGATTACCTGCAAACAAAATACGGCGAAAAGGTTTATAAAATCGCTCTCTCGTCCGGCTGCGCCTGCCCTAACCGGGATGGCACGGCCGGATGGGGCGGCTGCACATTCTGCTCGGAGGGAGGCTCCGGAGAATTCGCCCAAAAAGCCGTGGATATCGATACCCAGATCGAAGAAGGCAAAAAGCTGATCGCCGCCAAAACAAACGCCGCCCATTTTATCGCATATTTCCAGTCCTTCACCAACACCTACGGCGACTTGGAAACCCTTAAGGCACTCTATCTGAAAACCATCCAAAGGGAAGACATCGCCATTTTATCGCTGGCGACCCGGCCGGACTGCCTGAGCGACGAGATGATCCGAATGCTGACCGAATTGAACCGGATTAAGCCCGTCTGGATTGAGCTGGGGCTGCAGACCATCCATGAAAGGACCGCAGAGGAGATCAACCGCTGCTATCCCCTGGAGGTTTTCGAGGACGCGTACCGGCGGCTCAAAGAAGCCGGAATCGAAGTCATCGTCCATGTCATCTTCGGACTCCCCGGCGAAACCAAAGACATGATTATCGGGACGATCCGCTATCTGTCAAATCTTGACCCGCCTCTGGACGGCATCAAAATACAAATGCTGCAGTTGTTGAAGCATACAAAAATGGCCAGAGATTTTCAGGAAAATCCCTGGCCCATGCTGAGTCTGGAGGAATATACCGATCTTGTCGCGAAGAGCCTGCATCTGCTGCCCGATAAAACCGTCGTTCACCGCATCACCGGCGACCCACCGGGAAGGCTTCTGATTGAGCCGTGGTGGACAAGAAACAAGAAAAAAGTGTTAAATACGATCTGGAAAAAATATAGAGATACTTAAGACAGGCGAAGCGTTTTCTGGCGCGGATGCCTGTTCTTTTTTTACCAATCCGTATCCCAGTCCGTGTCGCCAAAATCCCAATCGTAATCGGTATCCCAATCCCAATCGTCATCGTCGTCCCAATAATCATCATAGTCATCATAGTCATTGTCGGGATCGGCATAGACGGAGGAGTATTTATGCTCGATATCGTAGGTGCTGTTATAGATGCCCTCGGCTTCCTCCGCGCTGAGATACCAGTCTGTTTCGGAAAAATCGGTGATGTTCCAGCTGTCGCCGGCTTTTTCCGAAAAGTCGTAAACGGTATAACCGGCCTGATAGGGCTCAGGGTCGTAGTAGAGGTCATCGCCAAGCTTTTCCTTGTCCTCGGAATCGGCGAAGAACTCCCAGGCACCGTCCACATATTTATACCAGCCGGTCTGGTTTTCGGTCAGATAAGCGCTTTCGTCCTCCGTGAAGAGATCCAGGTATTCCTCATCCACCTGGGGCTTGTGGGTGCTTCCGCCGTAGTAGTCCCGGAGGAAATAGTAGGCCTCGTTGTTGTAGAGATAGTAGGAGCTGCCTGACGGCTTCTGGTGGTTTCCGGCGTCGATATAGGCCCTGGATTTGAAAATATCCAGCGCATCCGCCTGCAGGTTCTCCTTCTCGGCGATCTCGTCAAGATGATAGCTCCGTTTCTTTCCGATATCATCAGGATAGGCAGGATCATCAAAGGAATGGGCCAGGGACCAGGTGCCGGATGCGGGGTCAAATTCCCACCAGTCGTATGTGAAGTTCTCGTTGCTGTAGGAAAAACCGTCGTAATAGTAAATCTTGTCGGAATCGGCGGCCTGATAGTAGCTGCCGCTGTAAGGCTCGCTCTCACTGCGGCCTCTGCCGGCCATGAGAGCAAATAAACCGTACATCAGCACGGCCAGAACGATGATCAGGCTTGTGCTGGAATTCGTGCTTTTTTTCTTTTGCGAGCGGGTAGGGCGGGCATAATCGCTGTTGGCGCGCCTGGTCACGTTCTGGTTCTTCTGATTCAGAATCTCTTCCTTGAGCCGCATATAGAGCTCGTTTACCGCATAGGCCTCGTCCGTGCCCTGATAGCGCACCGCCCGCTGGCCGTTTGCCTTGTTTTTATATACGATAAATACATCGCCGTCTTTGTAAATGCCGAAAGCCTTTGGCTCTTTGATATCTTTGCCAATGAAAAAGCGCGTGACCTCCTCCGGCGGCAGATTTCTGGCGCGGTACCAGCTTTGCAGCTCTTCGATGGTCCGGGGCGTTTTTTTCGCAGTCCGCACCAGCGCGGTATTGGATGCGCCGCAATTGGGACATTTATCCTCGGTATCCAGAATATAGGAACCGCAGAATTCGCATTTAACTTTTGCCATGTCATAGCCTCCCATGTGTAAAAGTTCTGTTCTTATCATATACGTTATTTTTCGATTTTTCAAGGGGAAAACAAGGAAGCGGAGGGAACACAGGGGACGGTTCTGTGTGTTC
>JAGBND010000008.1 GCA_017634575.1 Bacillota bacterium | reverse complement strand
GTTATCTGGAGCTGGCTAAATTCTTTATCGATCAGCATGGCTGCAACTCCAAAGATCATACACCTTATGCCGTGTTCAACGATCTCTACAACCAGGACGAAATGCCGCTAAGAAAGAGATCTACCGCAGAAGGCCACTGCGTTCGGGCCATGTATCTGCTCTCCGGGATGATCGATGTGGCCGAGGCATTTGATGATCAGGAACTAAAGAACGCCTGCTACCGGATTTATGATAATGTGGTCAATCACCGCATGTATATCACCGGCGGAATCGGATCCACCCACATCGGAGAGGCATTCACCATCGACTATCATTTGCCCAATCGTACTGCCTACACCGAGACCTGCGCCGCCATCGCGCTGGCTCAGGCTTCCGAAAGGATGATAGGGGCATCCGACGACTTCGGAACAACGGCCGACTCCCATAGAACAACCGCCATTGACTCCGGAACATCTGCCGGTTCCCCCGTTCTCTCCATGGCTCTTTTCGCAGACACGATTGAACGAACCATATACAACGGCATCCTGTCCGGCATTTCTCTGGACGGCAAAGGCTTTTTCTACGAGAATCCCCTTGAGATTGACCTTGCCTTTAACCATCCGAATTCCTCGACAAAGGACAAGGAATACTACCCCGAAACCCAGCGCCGTGAGGTGTTCAGCTGCTCATGCTGTCCGCCGAATGTGCTCCGTTTCTACGCATCCCTGGGCGATTATCTGTATTCCCTTTCCGATGACACCGTCTTCGTCCATCAGTATATGGAAAACACAGCCAATATCGCCCCTTCCCTAACCATCCGCCAAAAAACCGACTACCCCCTGTCCGGAAAGATACAGTTCGATATAAACAAAGAGCCCGGCTGTCAGATCCGTCATGTTGCCCTTCGGCTTCCGGCATGGTGTGAATCCTATGAGCTTGCTCTCACGCATACCCTCAAAAATGGATACCTCTATATTGATCTTGACGCTGATCTTGATGCTGATCTTGATGCTGATCTTGACGCTACTTTTGATCCGAATCTGGATACCGAAATTGATCCGGATACTGATTTGAATTGCGATGCTGATCTTGATATGAAAAATGATCCTGCTTCCGATCAGAGAGATCATATCCGCTTCGAGCTGAATCTCTCCATGGAACCACGCTTTGTGACGGCCGATGCCCGAATTCACGAGCTGAATGGAAAGGTTTGCCTGATGCGCGGACCTGTGGTATATGCCCTGGAGCAAATTGATCAGCCAGAAATCAATCTCTTCGATCTAAAAGTCGATCCCTCCCAAAAACCGGTTTTAGGAGATGTGCTGACTGCGCAGGGCGTCAGCATGATGCTGCCGGTCATCAAAGCCAGCGGCACGCTTTCACAGACTGAAAGGGATCATGCGCCAACGCATTATCATGACGACGATCCGGAACCATCCCATATGCCCTGCCCTGACGGCATAAAGGCGACTGATCAAGAACACAGAGAACCGTCCCCTGTGTTTTCAAGTTCATTATACGTCTCTTATCAGAATACATCCACACCCTGCAGCCTGACCTATATTCCCTACTATGCTTTCGCCAGTCGAGGAGAAAGCAATTTAAGGGTATGGGTTCCTGCTTAGAACAAAGATCTCCATTTGTGATGCCAAACTGCTGTTTTTCACCCCTTTGGCATCACGCCAAAGATTATTTCACCTAAATGAAAGCCCGGCAGGAAAATCTCCTGCCGGGTTTTCATTATTCAATATGCTGCGCGATGCTCTGCCGGGCTTTGCATCTGGCAAACCAATGGCCCCGCAAATAATAGATGGTGAAAATAATGCCTGTGGCGACCCAGCTGACATCGTAGGACAGCGCCACCATATTCATGGTATGGTGCAGCGGCAGCGCCACCACCAGCCACAAAATACGCAGACCGCAAATACCGAAGACCGTGATAATCATCGGCTGAACTGCCTCGCCGCAGCCGCGGATGGTCGCGGAAAAAACATTGATCAGCACATAGACAATATAGGCCGGCGCAAAAATGCGCAGGAAGCCGGTACCGATGGAAATCACGTCCTGGTCGACGGTAAAGATCCCCAGGAACACCCCGCCGAAAATATAGATAATCAAACTGATCACGAAAATACTGACGAGATTCATGCCAAGACCGATCTTCACGCCCTGCTTCACCCGGTCATACTGCCTCGCACCGAAATTCTGACCCACAAAAGTGGAAATGGAAATACCAAAGGCCTGCATGACCATCCACATAACCGCATCGATCTTGCCGATGGTGGACCAGGCGGCGATGGCCGCTGTGGAGAAACCATTGATCGCTGTCTGCATCAGCACATTCGAAATAGAATAAAGCACCGACTCCATACCGGAGGGGAGCCCGATCCGAAGCATCTCTTTAAATTCCACCACATACAGGCGGATTTTCCGCACCGAAAGCCGATAAATATCGTGCGTCCGCATCAGACAGACCAGAATCAGAATCGCCGAAATCAGCTGCGACAGGATCGTGGCAAAGGCAACGCCGAAAACGCCCCAGTGAAGGACCAGCACAAAGGAAAGATCCAGCACAATATTCACCATGCAGCACACAATCAGAATATACAGCGGGCGTTTTGAATCGCCCACGGCCCGCAGGATACCCGTGCCGATATTATAAATCAGGTTGCCGATAATGCCTGCATAGTAGACCTGCATATAGGTGGCAGAATCGTTAATAATATCATCCGGCACATTCATCAGGCGCAGCACCGGCTTTGCGGTGGATATCCCGACGATCATCAGCAGGACGCCGGCCATCAGAGAAAAGGCAATACCTGTATGCACGGCCCGACCGACCTGCTCTTCACTGCCTGCCCCGTAATACTGGGAAATAATAACAGTTGCGCCGGATGCGATGCCAACAAAGAATCCCACCAGAAGGGAAATCACACTGCCCGTCGTGCCCACCGCAGCCAGGGCATCGGTGCCCACATACCGGCCAACCACAAAAGTATCTACCATATTATAGAGCTGCTGAAAGAAGGATCCGATCAGGATCGGAAAGAAAAACACCAGCAGCTGTTTCCAGATTTTACCCTCGAGAATGGGATTGTGTACTGTCATATTTGTCTCCGTAAACAATCAAAAAGTCACATGCGCATGCCCTGTCGGGATGATTCAGATCCAAATGGCGCATGCAAGGCTTTTGCCTCAAGCAAAGCTTCCGCAGTATCTCATATACCACAAACGTCATGATGGTAACACTTTGATAGGACAAAGTCAAGATAATCCTGATGGGAAGAATGGATAAAAAAGACCAAACCGGAAACTTTTTTAAGTGTTTTGGGAAACCCGAAATCATCGTAACAAAGCCAATGTTACCAAATTTGTCCGTCAAGATGAAAATATATTTCGTGTAATTTGACCTCCTTTCGAGTATAATGGATAAAAGTCATTTATTTTTTACTGGTATAGATTCAGCCTTTTGCCCACCCCCGGAATAAAAATGCCTAAAGCAGATTTAATCCGCAAGGCTCCTACAGAAGGGAGGTGATGTCTTGGCATTATTCAAAGATCTGTTCTCTGATTACATAGCCAAACTTCACTGTACATCCAAAGAACTTACAGAGTTCTGCCAATTATCACCTGTTGTCATCAGCCGGTATCGTTCCGGCGAAAGAACGCCGCTTAAAAACAGTCTGCAGCTGGAAAAGCTGATACATGGTCTGGCCGCGCTTTGCAAAGACCGCGGAATTGACGAGACGGAAGAGCAGATTGCCGCTACATTCGCCCAAGCCCTTCCCAAGAATGAAAGCGACATCGATTCTACCCTGTTCCGCACACATCTGAAACAGCTTTCCATAGCCTCGGGAATTCCCATGAGCCATATGGCCCGGGCTTTGAGCTACGATCCCTCGTATCTGTCCAAGATCAGCGCAGGACTTCGCTTCCCCTCTTTCCCCGATATCTTTATCGAAAAATTATGTAAATATGTATCCGAGCAGATCGTGGAGGATCAGGAGAAGGAAGCGCTCTTCATAAGATTAGGTATTGAAATCTCAGAAGAGAACAAATCTGATCTGGCCGGTGCTTTAAAAAGCTGGTTTTCCTGCTGACGAATACAGTATGTAAAACGTCCCGGAAGGCGTTATCCAAACAAGTAAGCGATGGATAACGCCTTTTTCTTGTTAGGGGAGGATAACGTCTTTATTGTTGACAATACACACAAAAAAGGTTATCATAGTTGAATACTTGGGAAAAACAACTAACAGGAGGCGAAAGTATGGCTAAGAACCGGTTAATTGGATCTTATCCTGTCATCGGTATCAGACCGACCATCGATGGCAGACGCGGTGTGCTGGGTGTCAGGGAATCTCTGGAAGACCATACCATGAACATGGCCAAAAACGCGGCCCGGCTGCTGGAAGAGAATCTCTTCTACTCCAACGGAGAACCTGTAAAGGTCGTCATCTCAAACACCACCATCGGACGAGTCGCCGAGGCCGCTGCCTGCGCCGATCAGTTCCGAAAGGAAGGAGTAGATATCACGATTACTGTCACGCCATGCTGGTGTTACGGTGCCGAAACCATGGACATGGATCCTCACACCATCAAGGCTGTCTGGGGCTTCAACGGCACGGAACGCCCCGGCGCGGTGTATCTGGCCTCGGTGCTGGCGACCCATGCGCAAAAGGGTCTCCCCGCCTTTGGCATCTATGGCCATGAGGTTCAGGATGCGGATGACACCAGTATTCCCGACGATGTAAAGGAAAAGCTTCTTCGTTTTGCCCGAGCGGCTGTCGCTGTCTGCACGATGCGCGGCAAATCCTATCTGCAGATCGGCTCCGTCACCATGGGCATCGGAGGCTCCATTATCTCCCCCGAATTCATCGAAGAATACCTTGGAATGCGCGTCGAATCCGTGGACGAGGTAGAGATTATCCGGCGCATGGCGGAAGGCATTTACGATCATGCTGAGTTCGAAAAGGCGCTGGCCTGGACAAAAGCGCATGCCATCGAAGGTTTTGACAAGAACCCGGCAGCCCTGCAGAAATCCCGGCAGCAAAAAGACGAAGACTGGGAATTCGTCGTCAAGATGATGCTGATCATCAAGGATCTGATGAACGGCAATCCCAATCTGCCTAAGGGCGCCGAAGAAGAAATGGTTGGGCACAATGCCATTGCGGCAGGTTTTCAGGGGCAGCGTCAGTGGACCGACTTCTACCCCAACGCCGATTTTCCTGAAGCGCTGTTAAACACTTCCTTTGACTGGAACGGCGCCAGGGAGCCGTATATTCTGGCTACCGAGAACGATGTGCTGAACGGTCTGGGGATGCTCTTTATGAAGCTGCTCACCGGACGCGCCCAGATGTTCGCGGATGTGCGCACCTACTGGAGCGGCAGCGCCGTGAAAAGAGTCACAGGCTTTGAATTGGAGGGAAATGCCGCCAAAGCGAATGGCTTTATTCACCTGATCAATTCCGGCGCCTGCTGTCTGGATGCCAACGGCGAGGCCAAATCCGAAGACGGCGTCCAGCTGATGAAGCGCTGGTGGGAGGTTACCGAGGCCGATCAGAAGGCTATTATGGAGCATACCACCTGGAACTATGCGGACATGGGCTATTTCAGAGGCGGCGGCTATTCCAGCCGGTTCCTGACCAGGGCCGAGATGCCCATGACCATGATCCGGCTCAATCTGGTGAAAGGACTGGGGCCCGTGGTGCAAATCGCCGAGGGCTGGAGCGTGGATCTGCCCGAAGAGGTTTCGGACATTCTTTGGAAACGGACTGACTATACATGGCCGTGCACATGGTTTGTGCCGAGAATCACCGGGGAAGGTCCCTTCAAATCCGCATATGATGTCATGAACAACTGGGGTGCCAATCATGGAGCCATCTCCTACGGCCACATTGGCGCAGATGTCATCACCCTCTGCTCCATGCTTCGGATTCCGGTCTCCATGCATAACGTTCCGGAAGATCAGATTTTCCGTCCGGCCAGCTGGAATGCTTTCGGCATGGACAAGGAAGGCGCCGACTACCGTGCGTGCCAGGCCTATGGGCCTTTGTATAAGAGCATCCGGTAAAAAATTTATTTTAGAAAAAAGGAGATAGAGAATGAGCAAAAAACATCTATCCATCACAGCACTTCTTCTCGCTATGGTTCTGGTAATTACCTGTCTTGGCGGCTGCAAGAAAAAAGAAGAAGAACAAGCAACAGAAATTACAGAGAAAATCAATGTTGTTGAAGATGTATCCACTCCCGAAAGCTCTGCTGTAGAGGAGGAATCCAAAGAAGAATCTTCCAAGCAGGAAGAATCCTCCAAACCGGAAGAGCCGAAGCAGGAGCTGGCTGCGCTGGATCTGTATGTGAACCCGCTGACCGGTGAAAAAACCGATCACGAAATCGCAAACAACCGACCGGTTGCTTTTATGATCAACAACATCTCCGTTGCCGTTCCTCAGGTGGGTGTTGGTTCTGCCGACATTATCTTTGAGGCCATCGTAGAAGGCGGCATGACCCGTATGATGGGCTTCTATCAGGAAATTCCTGACGATCTGGTGATCGGATCCATCCGCAGCCTCCGCCACAGCTACATCGATTTTGCAGCTGGCTATGATGCCATCATTGCCCATTGCGGCGGTTCCAACCTGGCCTTTGATGCCCTGGAGCGCCGTGGCTACAACGACATCGAAGCCATTTCCTGGGCCGGCGGCCTCTTCTACCGCGACAGCTGGAGAGAAGAAAACATGGGTTATGAGCACAGCCTCATGACCACCGGATCCGCCATTAACGGCTTTTTACAGAATGATGCGCCCTACCGCATCACCCACGAAGATGATTATCGCTGCAACATGGTCTTCTCTGAGGATCCCCAGGTTTCCGGCGGCGAAGTCAAAACCGAAGTTGATGTGGATTTCGGAACCGGCAAGAGCATGTATTTCTACTACGATGCCGAAACCAACGACTATGTAGCCGAAGAATACGGCATGGCCTATATCGATGACGGAACCGGCGAACGAGTCCACTTTAAGAACATCGTAGCGATCCGCACCGACGTCTGGGTCTGCGACGAAGGTGGTCATCAGGATATGACCCTCACCGGCAGCGGCGAAGGCTGGTTCTGCGTCAACGGCGTCTACGCGCCCATTATCTGGTCCCGCACCGATGAGGATGCCCAGTTTGAGTACACCTACCTCGACGGCACCCCGGTTACCTTCGGAATCGGCCCCACCTATATCGGCGTAATCCGCTCCGATGGCGGCGTTTATTAAAAACAAATGACGCGTCTTGCGGAAATATCCATTCTTGATGACATCATGATCATCTACTAATCAACTTGTCATCTATAATCCGGCATGTAAAAAACAAAAGGATCACAATTTCAGGTTTCTGAAAAAGTGATCCTTTTAGTTTTTAATAATGAAGGTAATACTAATCTAGAACGTCCCCACCGTCTCCTGATCGAGCCTGCGAAGAAGTTCGCAAACCAGCTGCACAGTCTTCTCAAAATCATCCAAAGCGGTATAACTGTGATGACTATGAGGATATCGAACGGGACAGCTGATGACAATGCACGGAATATCGCCATAGGTGTGGATGGCGCCGCCATTGGTTCCGCCGCCGCGTCGGACAGCTCTCTGTGTGGGAATTCCCAGCTCATCCGCAACTTTAAAAGCATATCGGATAAACCTTGGATGCGTGATCATACAGACGTCCATGCAACGCATCATCGGTCCTCTGTGCATGCCGTTCTGAATATTGTATTCAGGCATAAAGGTATCGTCCGCCGGCGCGCCCTCCACGCAGATCGCAATGTCAGGGTTAACCTTCTTAACAGCCGCGATGCAGCCTCTCTCCCCTACTTCCTCCTGGGAAGTAAGCGTGCCAATCACATCAACAGCCAGCTTCTCGCCCTGCAGGCGCCGCAGACTTTCCAGCACAACCGCGCAGCCAATCCGATCGTCAAAGGCCTTGCCAAGTGCAACCTGGTTTTCTTCACAGTATTCAAATTCAACTGCAGGACAAGCAGGACAGCCAACTTCGATATGGAACTGCTCTCTCACCTCCTGGGCAGAGGTCGCGCCGATATCGATTACCATATCCTCCACACTAAGGGGCTTGTTCCGATCCGCAGCCGTCTGAAAATGGGGCGGTTTATTCGCAACAATTCCCGATACAAGACGACCGTCCTCCGCGCGGATCCAAACTTTGGACGAAGGGAAATTTGCCGGGGACCAGGAACCAAGGGTGATAAACTCCATCAAGCCATTCGGCCGGATGGATTGTACCATGAGTCCCACCTCATCCGAATGAGCATCCAGCATCAAGACCGGTCTTTGTCCATCCGTTTCTGAATCGTTTTCCAGACTGTCTGTATATACCTTTCCAAACCCGGCTGCTCTCTCTTCTGAATTTCCCTTGCGAAATACATACAGGTTTCTCAGTTTATCTTCAACGATATAGGACGCAGCTTCTGGAGCAGAATCCTCGATCCAGTTTTTGGCGAGCTTGGTGACATCATCTTCAAAACCAGAAGGTCCAAAGGTGTTGGATAAATCTTTTATCAGGTTAAATGTTTCATGATCGGTATTCATAACAAAACGAGTTCTCCTCAAAGTATTTAGAAAGCAGAAATGTGAATGAGCTATATCTAAGAAAACACAGAGCCGTGAATGAGTTATATCTAAGAAAATACAGAGCCGTCACAAGGTCACACTCCAGGCGGCTTCCGCAATTTCCAAAGGATTTTGACCAGAACAGCATGGCGGCAGAGCCTGGAGTGCGACCTTGTGACGGCGACAACCATTTCTCAAATGTTTATAACGATTCCTAAAAGTCACTATGGCTGTGATGATGCCGTCTGCTCATCTGCTTCGATCGGAGCGCTGCGATAATCACAATCAGCACGATCATCACAACCGCCCAGAGAAGCGCTGAGAACATGCAGAGCTTCAGCAGATACTCTACCAGCGACACCCCGAAGTGATAGAAATACTCCGGATTAAGGCCAAGGCCCTTGTACCGGCCTGACTGATACAAGATAAACGGAATTACAAAGCTCATGAGCGCAGATCCGCCGCAGGCATAGGCCAGATAACGCATGCTTCTGTGAGGATAGTGATGCAGCTTGATAATAAAGGCAATCAGCAAAACGATCACAATCCCGCAGGCAATCATGCCATAGCGGTAATAGGTCAGGAATACGTTCCTAATCTGAACGATCATATCCAGGCCGGGCATTTCCACACATGCTTTATAAATATTGACAATATCTTCCACATAAGCAGAAATAATATCCTCTGTTTCTCCCGTGATGGTCACGCCATCAGCCTTGAAGAAATTACGCACGTTGTCAGAGAGCTTGTTCTCCAGGACCTTCATATCCGGTTTATATTCCACTCCATCAAAAGCAGAAATAACATACCGTGAAACATCATAACGCACGTCGTCGATGGAAAACACATCTTCCAGGACAGAGGTACCGATGCCTGTAGGCAGGGTATAATAGTTCGCCTGATCTTCAATATGTTCCATGCAAAGACGATAATAATCATCATCCAGCATGGAGATAAAGTTCTCGTCGTCAAAAACGCCGTAACGTGCAATAAACAGAAGGGTCATGGCAAACAGCGCCATAGACAGAACAAACGAGAATATATAGCTGATAATATTTCTTAAAATGCTTTGAGAGGAACTTCTCCTACGATGACTCACTCCATGTTCCTCCATTTCACATTAAGACCAACTGTCCGCTCACAGGTGACCGTTAGTCGCTGATACTTACGCCCGGAAACCGCATAAAACGGCCAACAGGTGTACATAATCAGCTTTTCTTCGTCTTTGCCCATCGCATCAAAAAGATAGGTTTCCAGATCTTTCTCGTGCATGACCTCTACCTTGGTAACCTTATACTCATAATTGCAGTAGTTCGTACCAAATTTGATCACGTCACCCTCTTCGATGTTTTCAAGACATTCAAAGTAAGTGGTATTATGAGCAGAAAGGATAATGACCCCTCCAAAACCAGGCATATAGCTGGCCAGGGACTGACCTACGCCATAAGCCAGGATCTCATTGGAATCGTACCAGTACACGGGCGCATCCAATCCGATTCGTTCGCATCCAAGATGGCCATATTGCTGGCCGGCATCCGGAAATTCAATGTCTTTGATCGAGATATACTCCTCAACCTTTTCAGGCTGAGCAGATCCGTCCTGTACGTCTTCCAGGGTTGTATGAATAGGAACAGGATTACGCTCCACGGCTTCGGGGTCGTACACATTGACCAGTTCAGGGTTGAAGTTTGGCGCATCATCTGCGATAAGAAAGCTGGCGGCGGATGAGGCCATTTCCCAAACCGGCTGCAGCGCAGCCCAGAAAACAAAATAACCCAATAAACCAAAAATTACTGGCACACAAACGTATGCCAGTAATTTAAGTATTCTTGAAAATGTGCGCATGCCTTTGAACTACTTATCAGGCAAACAGTCTCTGCTTACGAGCAGTGATCACAGCGCCAGCTACCAGAGCAACAACAACACCGCAGACAGCAACGGTCTGAACAAGACCAAAACCGGTCTGGTTAACAGGCTTAGCAGTCTCAGCAGCAGTGGTTCCGTTGATCTTAACGGTAACAGTAGCATAACCATCTTTAGCATCGCCGCGTTTGTTGTTGACTTCAACGGTCATGCCATACTTGTTAGCAGTTTTGTTAACAAGAGACAGAACCTCGGGAAGCGCATTACGCAGGTCAGATCTGTTGGCAACACCCTTGCTGGACAGCAGAGCGTCAACAGCTTTGATGGTAGCGGAAAGATCATCGCAGGCAGCCTTGTCAAGTTCAACTTTAGCCAGGGCGTTGGCCGCTTCGGTCTTGTACTGGTTCTGAAGTCCGTTCTTGTCTCCAACAACGCCGACCCATTTGTCGACAACTGCATCGAATTCAGCTTTAAGTGCTTCTTCGTCAGTGGAAACACCATCGGCAGCAAAAGCCGGAACGGCCATCAGTACAGATAACATCAGCACCATCAATACAGCAAATAATTTCTTCATGAGAACCTTCTCCTTTCATATTTCCGGTGCTCGGCCTATAAAGCCCCACCAGTAAAACGATACTAATAATATACACCTTTACCCGATTGATGTCAACAGGTTTCCATCGGATATTTACACAAAATAGAGGATTATTTTTCCTCAAAACCACAACATCTGACCAAGACCGTAAGGTAAGAATCCATGGCCTTTTTTGCTGCATTTTGTATGTTCAGGGCCCACATGCTCCCCATCCAAAACCAGCTTACTTTCTCCTGAACAGTGAAAAGCCGCTGCTCTTTTCTTCCATTTCCTGATTGTGGAAGATGCGGTTTGCATTTTCGCTCAGTTCTGCAGCTTTCCTGGAGCCAAGCTTCTTTTCAATCACCTTCATGGCTTCCCCCAGGTTTGGCACACGGTGGTCCACGCCATGGGCATCGGAAGCAATCACATGAACCAGCCCGTCTTCGATCAGCCGCAGCGCTTTCTTCTGGGTGACCGGATCAAGAATCGTCCCGGCGTTGACCTGGCTGATCACGCCCTGATCCACAAACTCTTCCAGATAATCTGCATCATCCCAGAACCAGTCGAAACGCTCGATATGAGCAAAAACCGGCGTCAGACCCTGATCAAATATATGATCCACCAGCTCCTCCCCCCATAACGGGAAGATGCTGTGCATCGGCCACTCCAACAGCAGATAATCCGTTTTTCCCATGGTCAGCGGACGAAGGTCCATATTCAGCAGGCCATCCTCCATCCGCACCTCTGCGCCGAAACGGCACAGCATGCCGGACTCTTTGAGTGCATCCTTAATCTGATAGGCACTGTCCAGCCTTCTTTCCAGAAACACATCCAGCGGCGTCCGATGCAGATAGAAATGCGGCGTGAACAGAATCTGCTGCACCCCCTGCTCTCTCTCCATCTGCAGCATCTGCATGGAAACTTCCGGTGATGATGCGCCATCGTCAATTCCGGGAAGCAGATGGCAGTGAAGTTCTGTCAAGGGATAGGAAACCGTACTATTCTTTCTCATTTTCCCGTCCTTTGGCATCCCGCTCGGCTCTCTCCTGAGAAGGGGTCTGTCCATAGCCATAGTCGCTGGAGTAACCGTAATTGTAATAACTGTAGAGCTTGCCGTTTTCGCCGCTATGCTTGGAGTCGTACATGTTCAGCACCACGCCGAAAATCGGAATATTGTTGGCTTCCAGCTGATTCTTGGCAGCCAGGGCACTCTCGCGGCTCACATAGTTGTGGCTCACCACAAGAATCGCGCCATCCACATAACGTCCCAAAGCCGATGCATCGGTAACTGCATTAACGGGAGGCGTATCACACAGGATATAGTCGTAACGCTCCCGAAGCGTTTTAAACATCTGACCCATTTTGGAGCTGCCTAACAGCTCGGAAGGGTTCGGAGGCACCTGTCCTGACGGAAGCACGTCGAAGCCCAGATCGCCGTAGGGCTGAATGGCCGCTCTCACATCCACCTCGCCGGTCAGCACATCCGTTACGCCATCCGCGGAACGGGGTATGCGCAGATACCGGTTAATGGTGCCTTTACGCAGATCACAGTCTATCAGCAGGACGCGCTTTTCATCCTGAGCCAGGGTAACCGCCAGGTTCAGGGTTACATTGGACTTGCCCTCGGAAGGCATGGAGCTGACAACCATAATCACCTTAGTGCCGTGACCGCTGGCTGAAGCAACATAGTTCAGATTGGTACGAAGCGCTTTATAGGACTCCACATAGGCAAAGGATTTGCTTTTGTTCACCAGATGTAATGTACGTCCGCCGCTGGAAGGGTCTTTTTTCTGAAATAATCCCATGAGACTTCCCTCCTCTACTGTTTCTGCTTAGCCTGTTTGGCAGGCTGCTTCTTTTTACGTTTTTTTGACTTGGCTCTGGCCGGCTGTCCCTGCGAATCGTCCAGCGGGATAATACCCAGCATAGGCAGATCCAGCACCTTTCTGACATCCTCTTCGGATTTGAATGTGCTGTTGGTAATCTCGCGAAGGAACAGAATGCCGAAGCAAATCACAAAGCCGATCATCGCACCCACAAGGCCGTAGTTGCGTTTGTTCGGCGCGACAGGCTTGCCGCTGCTCCAGGGAGAGTCAACCACCGCCACGGAACCAACGTTCATCGCCTTGGTAATGGCTTCCGGCGCATGATCCACAATCGAGGAAACGATTCGAATCGCCTCTTCCGGGCTTTCGCTGCGGACGGTGATTCTCATCACCTGCGTACCGCTTACATCGCCGACGCTCACATTGGAGGCCAGGGCATTGTACGTATAAGGAAGCTTCAGCTCTGCGATAACGTCTTCCAGCACGTCATGACTTTTTAAGATAACCGCATAGGTATCAACCAGGGAAGACGAAGCGGAAATATCCGCATTGGTAATCGACTGGGTACTGTTGATATTTTGATTGTTGGTGACAAACATATCCGCGTTTGCGCTGTAGGTTGGCTTGATCACCAATGATGCATAGGCATAACCGATCACCCCGCACAGCACGGTGGAAAGCAGAATCGCAAACCAGTGCTGCTTTAAGATGACCAGAATCTGCATCAGGTCAATTGTCTCTTCCCGTTCTAACTGGCTCAAATTCAGGTTCCTCCTAATGTGGTAAAAAGTGTGAAAAGATAACAATTCAGTATTATATTTTACCTTAAATACCCATCGGTGTCAACGTAAAGTTTGGGCGGGCAGGGGCTCAATTCTAACTTAAAAACGCCGCCACAACCCCAATGCGGATCCGCCGAAGCATCTGATCAAACAACGCATAAGCCTCTAGCTTGTAGCTGAGTCTCGGATCCCGCTGTCCATAAGACTCCAGCGATATGGCCTCCCGAAGATGCTCCAGCGCGTCCAGATGATTCATCCAGTAATGATCCAGATTCTTCAATAGTATACGCCGGATTTTCTCATTCAGAAGAGCCAGTTTGACTTGATTTTTCTGAACCTCAAACCGGTCCAGCGCCGTCTGCCTGAGAAACAGCCGGAGCTCTTCTCTGGAAGGGCGCTCCTTCTGCAGTTCCAGCTGATACCCGAAAATCGACCTGGCCTTCAGGCAAAAACTCCGGTAATCCTGATATTCCTGCAGAGTCAAGTCCTCCGCCAGGGAATCCGCGAGATCCGCCAGCATCTCCCAGGGCTGATCCGTCAAAAGAATCCGCTCCCGCTCCGCATAGATCAGATTCCGATGCTCGTCCAGCACGTCGTCATAGGCCAGGACATTTTTACGCATCTCGAAGTGCTCCGCTTCAATTCGCTTTTGCGCCTTCGCGATGCGATGAGCCAGATCATACTGACGCTGTTTTGAAAATGACTTTTTGCTGCGCCTATTGGCCAGGCGCTTAAGATAGTCATCCCCATAAAACCGGACCAGCTCATCCTCCAGCGAAACATAGAACATGGATTTTCCGGGATCTCCCTGTCTTCCGGAACGACCGCGAAGCTGGTCATCCACCCGTCTGGCCTCGTGATGCTCTGTTCCGATCACCAGCAGACGGTGATATATCCCTTTCGCCGGAGATACGCTTCCATGAGCCGGGGACTTCTACTGTAGATGATGGCCTCGTGTACGTCCTCCCGGTAGACGTTGTACCGGGTGGGCTTGCCCGCCTTTTCGTCCAGCCAGACCTGCCGGGACGGGGCCTTGTGCGGATTCTTTATAACCGAGAGGCCGTATTCCCGACACAGGCTGTCGGAGCAATTCCGCAGCCGCTGCTGCTCCACCTTGGAGTAGTTGTACCTGCCGCCGTCCCGGAAGGACACGGAATTAAAACATATGTGGTTGTGCAGGTGGCCTTTATCCAGGTGGGTGGTCACGATGATCTGGAAGCGGTCGCCCCACATCTCCTTAGCCAGCCTGACGCCGATCTCGTGGCAGAGCTCCGGCGTTACCTCACCGGGCTTGAAACTCTGATACCCATGCCAGGCGATATACTTGTCCTCCTTGCCAAACCGCTTCTTGGTCCAGGTCATCTGCTGGAGGGCGATCTCCTTGAGGCAGTTGACGGCGGTGACGTATTCGCCCTGCTCGGTGGCAGCGGGACGCTGCACGTAGGAGATCACGTCCCACAGGGGCTGAAGGTCCGGCTTCTCCGCCATGGTCTTCTCCGGGTTCTCCACGTAGGCAAGAAGGTCTTTCAGCCTGCCCTTGATGTGCCATAGCTTTGTGGTCGCCATTACGCCACCTCCATGAGAGGATCAGCGCCTCAATCCGACAGCACTCCTCGGCGGCTTCGGGCAGGAAGCGCACACATTTTTGCAGGCTGCCGTGGAGGTGGTACAGTTCCTCCAGCATGTCCCAAAAGTCAGGACCGGCTGTGGCTGCGGCTTCTTGCCCTTACAGATTTGGCGGATATACTCCGCCTGGGAGAGGCCGCACAGGGCGGCGTCCCGTTCCAGCTTTTCTTTCTCTTCTTCGGTCAGTCGTATACGAATACGGACGGTTTCATTTTTCATAATCATCATCTCCTTCGATAAAAATACTTGTTCTTTGCGGGGTTATAGGGCGGCACGCCCTGAGAAGGTCCACAGGCCGGGAGGCTGTGGATCTGGATTTTGGAGGGCAAAAACCGATGCTCGTTATAACTGTGGACAGGGGTCTCCCTGCCCCCCGCCATTCGCTTTTGCCGTTCTCCCCGAACACCGTTCCTGCCCCGGAGTCTCACCGGAGCGTTGCTGCGCTCGTCCCTCCAGTTGGTCGTCATGGCACGGTCATATCCTGTTCGGACGGTCATTCAGTTTTCCTTTTGAGGCGGCATTTTGTCTTTTCGGACAAATAGAAAAAGCCGATTTACACAACCCCTTGCCGAAAGGATAGAGATACCCTTTCAAAGCAAAGAAGTCATGTAAATCGGCTTTGTTGCAAAGTCGAAGCCTGTTTGTTCGCCGTCCTGCACGAAAAAAAACCAAGGGCGGGATCACTCCCGCCCTTGATTATCATAGTGTAGATTTATCTGCTGTGTTTGCCGACATATAGTCTTCTCTTCCCTGCAAACATAAGAATAACAAAAGCCGCAAAGCTCGCTATCATTAAGCCAATCCAGATACCGATATGACTGTCATCACCTGTCTGGGGACTTGTAGTATCCGCAGGCTTCTCAGGGGTGTTTGCCGCCGTAATCGTGAATTTGGTCTCAACAGATCCGTCGCTAAACAACACTTTGAGGGTGTGTTCTCCAACAGAGAGGGTTTCAAGATATGAAGCCTTCAAGCTCAACTTTACTCTTCCGGATTCAGCAGTATAATTATCTTCTGAAACAGCACTTCCATCCACTTCGATACCAAGAAAGCGAGAAAAAGCGCTTTCGTTCTCAACGGTACGCACGATTATAAAGTCGAGAGTTGCGTTTCCGCCCTTCTGCCAGGAAGCGTTTTCTCCCTCTGTCATATTATATTTCGGTGTCACAGCAGTGACATCTTTCCACTGTGCCATAATCGTGGTATCCGCCGTGATGGTAATAGCTGTTCCGACTGCTCCCTTGTCCCAACCGTCAAACTCTTTGCCTTCCGGTGCGATAAAGTCACATTCGGGGAGCGTAAAGTTATCACCGGATTTTACGATGACGGAATCCATCGTTCCTGTGCCACCGTTTGCATCAAAGATAATGGCATAGGTGGCGGGTAAAGCCGGAATTTCCTCAAAGATGGCCTTGACCTCCACATTGGAGTTCCCCAGCGTGAACTTATTATCGGTGATCGTGACGTCGCCTGTAATAATTTGCCACTCCTTGAAGCGATAGCCCTCGTTGGGTGTGGCGGTCAGCGTGATCTCTGTTCCCTCTGCGCCGGAAGATGGGCTGGCCGAACCGGTTCCGTTGCCGTCATTGGCTACGGTGACCGTGTATGTTGCAGGAGTTGGTGGTACTTCCTCAAACACCGCGCAGACATAGCGCAGAGCCTCCGTGTCGCCGGGCAGGAGCGTAACGCCGGGTCTGTAGGTGAAGCTCGTTTCGGTGGAGATGACCTCGCCCTCCCAGGCCAGCGTTTCACCAGGCGCCCACTCGATGTTCACATGATACCAGCCCACGAAGCGGTAGCCCTCGTCGGGTCTGGCGTAGACGGTGCACTCGTCGCCCTTGTAAAACTGCAGGATCTCGCCGGCGACGAAGCTCGTGCCGTCCTTGGCCTTGATTTCGGGATAATCGTCGTAGCTCGGCATGTACTTCACCGCAACCTTGCCGCCCTGCGCGCTGCTGTCCGGACCGACAACCTCGGTGTTGCCGACCCACATCTGCACCTGATCGCCGGGATGCGCGGGCGCGGTATCCACCTCAAAGACCGGGCAGAGATACGGATAGCCCGTCGCGTTAAAGACATAGACCTTCTCGGAGGAGAGGAGCTCGTCGGTAAGCATTTCTTCATAAGAGGAGCCGTTCACGTCTCCCTTGTACCAGCCCTTGAAGCGGTAGCCCTCATCCGGGATAGCGGTGACCGTCACGAGGGTCCCCTCCGGCATTCCCCACGGCTGATCGTCGCTCGTCTTTCCTTCAAAGTCCACGGTGAAACTGCCGCCCTCGCCTGGCAGGATGTGGAGATAGCTCATGGCCGGTTCATCTCCAGGCACAAGCTCCGCCTCCAGCGTCACGGTGTACTGCCAGCTGTGTAAATAGGTCCCGTCAATGATAAGAAGATGGCCGATAATATCGCCATCGGTGTCTACGCCGTTGTCAAAGTAGGTATAGGTTCGGTCGTCCGCGGTACTTCTGATGCTCGGGCCGGAGACTCTCTCGCTCATGACCGTCACAGAACCTTCATCGGCTGCCTGGTCGGCCTTCTGCCGCAGGGCTTCCTGTGCCTCGGCAAGCAGGGCCTCAACCTCGGGGTTGGACGGCTCGGTAAAGGCGGAGGCTGCCGTTTCCTCATACAGCAGCGTCGTAATCACATCACCGGTGCCGGTATCCCGCAGGGTAAAATACCCGAGAACACGTGTGGTGCTCACATCAACGGAGTTGTCGATTGTCACAGCCGTCGTGTATCGCCATTTCGCCGTGACAGTGAGATCGGAGTTCACCGTAACGGTATCGCCCGGGTCCTTGAGCTCACCGCCCACATACCACTGATGGAACGTGCGCTCGGGATTGGTATGCGTGAAGCTGCATTCAGGCAGCGTGTAGTCCTCGCCCACGTTCACGGTGACGGGCGCCATCGAGCCCGTGCCGGTGCCGGGGTCGAAGGAAACGGTATAGGTTTCCCCCTCCGCATGTGCGACGATTGATCCGGGTGGAATCAATGTCATCAACATGACTAATACAAGCGCAAGGTTTATCCATCTTTTCTTCATAACTCTGAGATCCCTCCTGTCTTGAAGTAGCGGAAAATATGATTTTTCCTTTACACTTTACTTCCAAGTCAGGAGAAATGGCAGTCCAGTTTTCGGAACAGGTTGCTAAAATCAGGGTTAGGTTTTCGGATAGGTGCGCAAAAAGCGCCTTTTCAGGCGCCTAGTCGGTAAAGAATAACTCGGTTAACTCCTTCCTGCTTTTACATCCGGTTTTCTGCAGCAGATTGTGAACGTGAAATTTTACGGTGCTTTCCGAAACAAATAATTGTTCTGCGATGGTCGCTGTTGTTTCTTTTGTCAGGAGCATTGTCAGGATCTCTTTCTCCCGGGGTGAAAGATCATGCTTCACGGCAAAACGCTGAAAGCGCATCCGTTCCGCTTTTTCCTGGTCAGCTTCAGGCATATACAGCTTTTGGTAAAGCCAAAAGAACAGTACGACCGTAACGGCATAGAGCAGAGCCGCTATTATGACGAGAATAATCGTCTGATTGGAAGCAAAAGAATAGATTACGGTACCCAGCGATTCTCCGAGCCGCCCGAAAAGCAGACCGAAGACGGCGAGGAACCAAAGGCGCTGCTTTTCCGCCAGATCCACAAACAAAATGATCCGGTATACCGAGAAAAAACCGGAGGCAAAATAGCTCAGCGCCCACAGGATCGTGGCCGAAACCACCTCGCCCCGCAGGACAAGCATAATAAACGGGATGATCAAAGCTCCGAGAGTCAGAACGGCGCCGTATTTTCTGCTTTTGTCACTGATGATACCTGCAATGATCAATCCTGCTGCATAGAACAGCCGTGAAAGTTCCAGACTTATTCCGCTGGCAAGATCAGAGGAAGGGAAAGAAAAGCCAATCTGATTCACCACACTGAAAAGAAAGACAACAAAGCAAGCCGCCCACAAAACTCTCCACACGGAAGCGCCGTTCTCTGTTACGGGTAATTTGTTATCTTCTTCGTTCGTTAAGTGAACTCGTGACAGGATAAAAACGGTAATAATCGCAAAGGCAACGCATATGAACAGGACAACAATGGTCTGATAGACCGTATTCTTCCCAATCAGCGACAGTATCCAGGAAGCGAAGGCGGAAACGCCGTATCCGATACCAAAGGTCAGCGCCTTGTGTTCGGGTACTGTTTTGCTCAAATAATACAGATAAAACCCGGCAATTATGCCGCATATAACATTTGCAAACCCACCGAATACAGCGGCTCCCATCATATTTCTCACTAATACGGAGGGGATCATGACGGCAATATATATCGCCAGGATAATTGTAAACATGCGCCGGGATAACAGAGCGGGGTTTCTGTGTGCGGCGAGTGCAAAAGCGCCTATACCAACAGCTTGACAGAAGTATCCCATGCCCATTGCCAACAGCTCCGGGGTTCCGACCGGAGCCAGGTCGATCAAACGGTAAAGCCATGCCAGGTATCCGGTGGAGGTCAGAAAGAAGCACAGAAAGATGATCAAAACGCCAAACAAAATGCTTTTTCTGCTTGCAATAAGCTGTTTCATCTTGTACGCTCCTTTCCCGGCTTCGGCTTGCCGTATTCCCGCTCCATCGCTTTTACAGAAATGACCCACTGCTTTCCGTATTTGCACGCATCAACGCCGCTGACCAGCTTCCCGTAAGCTATCGCCTTGCGCAGTGTGCTTTCGTTTAATCCCCAAAGCTCTGTGGCATCTGTAAATGCCATCAGCCCGTCAAAGGGCGTTTTGATTGTTTTACCGTTTTCAAACAGTTCGTCACAGGACAGATCAAGATCATCGTTCCAGATGATTCCATAGCCGCCCACGTCAACTTCTACACTGGAAAACAAAGCAGGATCATTCGTCAACGTCTTAAACGGCACCCATTTTTCAAAGAGGGGCTTCACGTCATAGATTTTGGTCACGCCCTCCGCAAATTGTACGCTCAGGCGATAGTCCGGCAGAGCGTTAACCGCTTTCACCTTATGAAACATACCATCAACTCCTCCTACTTGTGGTCACTTATATTATATCACGTAATCGTGAAATATCAACTGCTTTTCAGAATTCTTTTTTCGGCATTATGAAAATGGCGGGGATTGCTCCCCGCCGCCGTAACCTTATGCATAGATCAGATCGTTGTTTACTGCCTCCATTGCACGATCCCGGATGCTGTTCATCCGCTGCACCCAAAGCATTTGATTCTGGTCCTTGAGTTGTTCTGTGACGTTCTCCCGAGCTGCCATTTGCTTTACCATCTCAATAAACATGTTTTCCGCCTTCTCGTTTAGATCAGCCAGATAACCGTTCAGCTTGCCGCTGATCTGCAGCTCCGTGTACAGCGCCTTACGATGTTGCCGGAGATACCGCAGATGCCGTTGTCCCCAAATGCCGATGGGACGCTGTTCTTCATCGGGCAGCTTCAAGCAAGGAATGTAGTAATCGCCTTGCAACTCGTACCAAAGCCCAATCTTCTCGTCGTAGATGTACTTTTCCATGATGTAATCCTCCAAATAAGATTGATTCCTGCAATTCAATCATTCTGGCTGATTACAAAAGCCGAAGGGAGGCAACTTCCTTACGAAGTGCCTCCCTTCTCTGTGTTTTCTTTTTGCCAATCGTGTCTATATCACATTTGCTTAATATTTTGTTATTAAATCAACAGTCTATGTTGACTCCCTTTCACTTCTTGGCTATAATAAAACGTATCTAAGAGTCTAATTTTGTTATAGAAAGAAGTATCCAAGAACCACAAATATACGATAGGAGGAGGCTCGCTGTATGTTTTTTCTGAAACAGTATGATCAGACATTGTTGTCCTTTGACATCAGCGATGATCCGCTAGAAGGCCAGAAGTGCCATATTTCTGAGGTTAATGCAAAACTGATGCATCTTTTGCCCATCGGTCTGAAACCAGACGATGAAAGCCTGATGCACTTTCTGAAAAGCCGCATTGTACCAAGAAACCGTGAATTTGTGGATGCATTTCTGGCTAAAAACGGTTTATCCCATGCTGATACAAGGGGCATTCTTCGCATCAGCCGCGGACTTTCATTGAATGACAGCTATTGGATTGTAGAAGATGATTTTTCTGGTCGTTTTGATGATTTCAATCTTTATGACCACGATTTTGTCAAAGTCCTGTCTTTAATTGCCTATACCGGATACGGTTCATCCAGAGGCCGCGGCTTCTCCTCTTCTCCCGAGTTTACTACAGGTGGCATGCTGCGCAAGGGCTGGCGCAGACTCGATGGAAAGATACTCCTGTTTAAGGGTGGAACCAGTGGCGCAGCCAATGCAGGCAACGAACCATATTCAGAGTATTACTCTTCTCAAATAGGCGGACAGATGGGCCTAAATCACATTGATTACGGACTTTCTTACTGGAAAAAGAATCTTTGCTCTACCTGTGAACTTTTCTGTGATAAATATACCTCATACGTTCCTATTTACCGGTTTTTGGATGAATGCTCGCTAAGAACGGTCTCAGCCTTTTTAAAAAGACTCGGACCGGATTACTATAATTCTTTTGCAGATATGCTGATTTTCGATGCACTGATCTGTAACGAAGACCGGCATTTTGGAAATTTCGGTCTGATGGTTGATAACAAATCCAATACTCCCTGCAGGTTTGCTCCATTGTTTGACCATGGCTTATCACTTTTCAACTTCGGTATGATGAGCGACTTTGAAAGTCAAGATGCACTGACTGCTTATGCTGCAACACGTTCTTCAGCCTACGGTGTTCCTTTCGAGAATATTGTTAAAGAATTCATCAGTCCAAGACAAAAGGCAGCTCTCCGCCATTTGATTGGTTTCACCTTCAACAGGCATCCAAACTACAATCTTCCCGCCAAACGCCTAAAAGCGATAGAACAGTACCTGCAAAAACGTGTCCGGTTGTTTCTGGATATTCCCGGATAACACTATCTTGTAAATCACAAAGAATGCTTCTCTATCTGCTAACCGGGACGGATCATCAAAAACCTGTTTCTTTTTTAAGTATAAAACGTAACCGGTTCATGTTCTGTTCTGATTGGCACATTCTATTTCACCTATCAGGAGGCAATTATGGCTAAACTCTATGCAAGCAAAAGTCCGGAAGTGACAGCGCGGGAGCGAAGAAACGGCGAGCGCGCCCGCAAGATCGCGCCGCAGGGAATGGTTCTGCTCAAAAACGGGGGTTCCCTGCCGTTTAAAAATGTGAAAACGCTGGCCGCCTTCGGCAGCGGCATCAGGCGTACCATCAAAGGCGGCACCGGGTCCGGCGATGTCAATACCCGCACGGTTGTGAATGTCCAGCAGGGCCTGGAAGAAGCCGGCTATACCATCGTCTCAAACGACTGGCTTGATCTTCATGACAAGAACTGCCAGGAAGCCTCCGAGGCCTTCACGGCGAGAATCAAGAAACTCTTCGAGCAGCAGGGAATGAAGGCCTTTGGAGAGATTCTCTCCAATCCCTATAAAGATCCCGAAGTTCCCCTCATCACCTCCGAGCATCTTGGCACCAAAGCCGATGCCGCCTTGTATGTGATCGCCCGCACCTCAGGAGAGGGCGCCGACCGCCATCCCGTTCCCGGCGACTACGAGCTGACCGAAAATGAGAAGCAAAACATCGAAGCCCTCAGCCGGGTTTACGACAAGATAGTTGTCGTTCTGAACGTGGGCGGCGTGATTGACACCAAATATTTCCGCGCCTGCCCCGCCGTCGACGCGATCCTCCTGATGAGCCAGGCAGGCAACTTCTCCGGCTATGCGCTGGCCGATGCCCTGAGCGGCAAAAACAGCCCCTCCGGTCATCTCACCACCACATGGGCCGAAAACTACACCGATTACCCCTCTGCCCTGACCTTCAGCCACATGAATGGCAATACCGACGATGAATACTATACGGACGGCATTTATGTGGGTTATCGTTATTTCGACACGTTTAATGTTACCCCGGCCTACCCCTTTGGCTATGGGCTTTCCTACACCACTTTTGATATTCATACCGACGAGGTCGCCATCAACGGCGCAGATGTTGTGGTGAAAGTTACCGTGAAGAACACCGGTGCTGTGTACAGCGGACGCGAAGTGGTCCAAGTCTACTACTCCGCGCCGAACGATAACGGTCCGGAGAAGCCCTATCAGGAATTAGCAGGTTTCGCCAAGACAAAGGAGCTGGCGCCCGGCGAGTCGCAGACCCTTCTCATCCGCTTTGCTGCCGCATCCATGGCATCTTACTGTGAAAAATATGCCAGCTACGTCCTTTCCGGCGGCAGGTATTATATCCGCGTGGGGAGCAGTTCCCGTTCCACCCACATCGCGGCAGCGATCGAGCTTTCAGAGAATAAAGCTGTATCCGTTCTTCAAAATAAAGTGCAGTCGGATGTGGAGCTGGAGCTGATTCATCCGGACTGCGCTCCCTACACCTATGCCGGCGAAGCGGATGAGAAAGCTGCCGCGCCTGTTCTGACGCTTGATCCCGATTCGATCCAGACTGAAACCATTACCTATAGCCAGGCGCCGGAGGAAATGACCACCGATAAGGATTTTGTGATTACGCTGGATGATGTCATCTCCGGAAAAGCCGACCTGAAAGAATTAGTTGCCCAGCTGACAATAGAGGAAATGGCCAATCTCACAGTAGGCGCTGCCAGAGGCGGCGGATTTGAAGCAACATCTACCATCGGTCTGGCGTCCAACGCTGTTCCCGGCGCCGCCGGTGACACCACCTCCATGCTGATCGAATCCCGCCATATTCCCAATCTGGTGCTTGCTGATGGCCCCGCAGGCCTGCGGCTTTCCACGCACTTTGTAGCCGGCCCCGACGGAACCCCCATCCCAGGCCTGTCCGAGAATCCATTCGACGAATTGATCAACATGGGAAAAGAAAAACCACAGCGTCCGGATGATGCGGTTGATTATTATCAGTATTGCACAGCTATTCCGATTGCCACTTTGCTGGCCCAGACCTGGGATCCCGACGCTGTCGAGGCTGCAGGTGATATCGTTGGCAGTGAGATGGAGGAATTCGGCGTTCACCTGTGGCTGGCGCCCGGCATGAATATTCACCGCAATCCACTCTGCGGCCGCAACTTTGAGTACTATTCCGAGGATCCTTTGGTGGCCGGTATTTGTGCGGCGGCCGATACCAGAGGGGTGCAGAAGCATCCCGGTTGCGGAACCACCATCAAGCATTTCTGTCTGAACAACTCTGAAGATAACCGGAACTTCATTAACGCGCACTGCTCCGAACGCGCCATCCGCGAGATCTACGCCAAAGGTTTTGAGATCGCCGTTAAGACCGCTCAGCCGCTGTCGTTGATGAGTTCCTACAACCTGGTCAACGGCGAGCATGCCGCCAACAAGTACGACACACTTACCTCTCTTCTTCGGGATGAATGGGGCTTTGAAGGCTTTGTTATGACCGACTGGGAAACCACCGGAAGTCCCTTCCACAATGCGTCGGACAAGAAATATCCCACCTCGGACGCCGCAGGCTGCATCAAAGCTGGAAACGACCTGACCGAACCTGGAAACGCCCACGATGTGGAGGTCATTATCCGTTCCGTCTGCAGCGGGGATGGCGCTGGCGGGATCCAATTTGCCGAAGAAGGCATCCGTTACCCCATCACGAAAGCAGAGCTTCAGCTCTGCGCCTACCGCATCCTAAAGGTTGTTAAAAAGATAGTCGAAAGCCGCGGATAACATCAACTTTGTGGCTGCATACTTTTCGGATCCTAATTTCATGGATTCCTACTTCGTAGATCCCTGCATCATGGATTCCAACTTTGTGACTGTTCTTCAAGTTTGTTCGATGCCAAACTGTCTCGTAAATGCGCCAATCATGCAGATGATAACGATTATCACTATGTAAAGCAAAAACTTCCCACACCCGGCACATCGGCCGATGGTATGGGAAGTTTTGTTTCATCACGGAATACGCTGGAATTACTGCCAAAACCCGGGGTTTTTCCGAGGAGGCAGTAGAGAAACCCGGAATTAATGATTTTTACTGCCAAAATGGCACTTTTTCCGAAATGGCAGTAGCTTTTAGGCGAAAACAGAGCATTTTACTGCCAAAACTGCCTGTTTTTCCGAAACGGCAGTAATTACTACTGCCAAATCGGAAAAAACGCGTTTTTGGCAGTAATTTTATGGAAATTTCTTCGAATCTACTGCCGTTTCGGAAAAATCGCGTTTTTGGCAGTAATGTCAAAAGGAAAGCTGCTCGTTCAGCTCCACATTTCCAAAGAGCTGCGCGCCGGCATCCGGCCGAGCATCCACCCGAAGAATGCCGCCTGGCTCATTCATGGTAAGGCTCACGCCTTTGCAGCCGATTCTTTTTGCCATCATCATACCGACGGCCGCGCTTCCACTTGCGCAGGAATTTTCCCAGAACAGGGTATCACTGCCGGGGATATAGACCAGCGGTGTCAAGTCAACTTCATTCCTGGATATTTGGGTAAAGTCAACTTCATTGCTGGATATTTGGTTAAAGTTCACTTCTGCTCCGTGTCTTTTGTCTAAATCAGCGTCTATACTGGATCCATGGTTTTCAAGAAACATTAGCCCCAGGCCGGATACCTGCAAGGCAACGCACCAGTTTTTTAAGGAAGCACTTGCTCTTTCAGGATTGCTTTTAAGAGCAAAGCAGGGAGAATCTTGCTCGATGATCAGATGGGAGATTCCTTCCATTTCTACAAGAGGAAGCTGAACCAGCTGTTCTTGCTGTTCTTGCTGTTC
>JAGBND010000078.1 GCA_017634575.1 Bacillota bacterium | reverse complement strand
ATTCTTCATCTTGGCATAACGAAAGGCTATCGCCAGATAGTTCAGGTTCTGCCCGCTCTCAGGCACCATCAGTTCCTGCATAAAAGCGCTGTAGGGCACCGAGGAACGGCCGTCTTTCTGATAGTAATACTTCTTTAAGGTCTCAATGGGGAGCACATAGGTCTCCTGATAATCCGTGAAATGAACCAGCAGAAAGGCCAGCCCGCCCTGCGCATCAAAGTCGGACATAAAGGCGACCTGATGGGGGTGAATGTTGGAAAAAGGCAGAGACTTCTTCCCGCACTCTTTTGCATCAAAGCAGATGGGGATTCCGCCCATCACGCCAATATAGTCCACCGTGCTTTTCTGCTCGAAATAGGCCAGACTGATGGTGCGTTTTTCCTGATCGATTTCAATGGGCTTGATGGGGGTGGGGATTTTCTGAATCAGCGCCAGCCCTTCCTTGCGGTACTGTTCGTTTGTCAGATTCAGAAGGTCTTCGAAAGCGCTTCCCCGAAGACCTCTGGTGTTCCAATGACTCATATCTTCTTTTCCTGCAGCGATTCATCCGCTGCCATTCCTTATTGCATTTAATTAAGCATCTGGGCGCCCAGGTAAGGCATATGGGCGCTTCCGAAGGCGCTGCCGTTCAGTCCGGGACCCAGCACGATACCTTCTTTGACATAAAAGAGCACCCGATAGTCCAGAGATTCCATAAACCTGCCGCTGATCTGCCTGCAGGCGTCTGTCAGCTCCTCCTCTGTTCCGGAAAACAGCAGCGCCCCTTCGCATCCGCACAGATCGGCGGCATTTTGAAGATTCATCTCACCTCTGTGCAGATATACATCCCATCCGCCGTAGGTTACCAGAGAAACAGGTATTTCTGCCTTCTCCAGCTGGCTTCGGACGGACTCCGCCGCCCGCCGGCTTACCGCATCGCCTGCATCGTATCGGACCCTGATGGTTGAAACCGTTCCGGCCATATCAATCTCCATGGCATATTCCGGATCAAAGGGATAGGCATCCTGCCAATCCGGTTCGGCAGCCGGAGAATAAAAAACACCAGGACGAATGGGCAGATGGGTCTTCTCGCCAAACCCATAACAGGCATCTCTCAGAACCCTGTCTGCATCGATGGACTGACAGATTTTCTGCCGGTTGGAAAACACGCTTCCCGGTCCCGAAGAGGCAAATTCCAGATATACGGCTTCATCACCGGTCCAGGAACAGATGGTATAGTCCGGCTGATACAGAAAAGGCCCCGGATCTGCGTCCTCCAGACGAACCAGATTGGTCATGCCGGATAGAAAGGCGCGGAAAACCGGAGAGGAAGACTGCGCATCGCCGGTTAAAACAGTCACCTTTACCTCACTGAGCTTGGGCGCGGGCCCATGATAGTTTTCATATGCCTGAAGCGTAAGCGCTCTTCGCTTACTCTGACTTGTCCAGGCATATGGGCCGGTTCCGACCGGATCCGAAGCATCGGTTAGCTCTTCCGGGAAAACCGGAAAAATCCAGTCAAACATAGCAGGATACAGAGCCTCATCCGTGTAGAAACGTATGGTGTAATAGTCAACCACCAGGGTTTCGCTGATGCCCTCCACGGCTTTCGCGTAAACATTTTGTCCGGACTTCAGCATCTGCACGGAATGGCTGACATCCGTCGCGTCCAGTACGGAGCCGTCATGAAAGGTAATGCCCTCCGAAAGGTGAATATCCACGAAGCCGCCTTCCGGATCGGGCTGCACGTTATCCGCCAGCAGCAGATTCAGATGACCATCTTCCTTCTGCGTCCATAAAGGCTCATAAATCAGCGAGAGCATGTCGGCAATATCTGCGGAAGAAGTTTTCCAGGGAGCAAAGCTGTCCGGCTGTTCAATCGAAATCCTGATAGCCTTTTCAATGGAAGACTCTTCCCATGCGGGGGAACTGATCATGCCCTGAGGGGAGGCTATCTCATCGGATTCGCTGCTTTGATCGGAAGGCGTCACAAAAGACGCTTCCCGGCTTTCCTGCTGCGTGATGGATGATTCAGCCTGATTGACTGCAGGGCTGCAACCACAGAGACAGGATAGCAAAATCAGCATAGCAAGTGCTGATACAGCCGCTTTTTTCATAAGTTCCCCGTTTCCGCTGAAGCCTGGTTTTTGGGTTGGCCGGATAAAATGGAAGGATAATCCCGCTCAAGGGCCTGATCCACCTGAGATCTCATCGCATCCAGGCTGCCAGCGTCCGTTTGGATGACCACATCCGCCTTTGCCCGGAAGGTCTCATCGTCCCATTGACTCCGGATGCGGTTTATGGCCTCTTCCCTGGTCATGCCGCGGGTTTTGAGCATGCGCTCAATTCGCACCTCCGGCGAGGCCGAGACAACCCATATGCTGCTGCACAGATCCTTCAGGGGCGTGGTGAGCAGTCCAATAGCTTCAATCACTGCCAAAGCGTTTCCTTCACCGGATAGCGCAGCAATCTCTCTCTCCACAAAGGCGCAGACCCTGGGATGAATGAGGGCGTTAAGCTGTTCCAAGGCCTGCCTGTCTTCAAAAACAATGGACGAAAGGGCGTTCCGGTTGATGGTCTCCCCGTCCAAAACCGTCTCGCCAAAAAGATCGGCTATCTCGTTTCTGCTCTCGTTTACAATATCCCGGGCAATCAGATCACAGTCGAAGCATCTGGCATGATACCTTTCCTGAAGATAGGTCAGCACCGTGCTTTTACCGGCTGCAATAGTTCCTGTAAGCCCAATCACATAACAATTCGTCTTATTTGGCTTCATACCAGTTTTCTCCCGTATGAATATCCACCAGAAGCGGAACCTTAAGATCGGCCGCGCCGCTCATCTCTTCTTCCAATATTTTTCTGACAGCCGCTTCCTCCGGTCTGTACACTTCGATCAGCAGCTCGTCATGGACCTGCAAGGTCAGGCGGCTCTTTAACCCTTCCCGCATCATCCGGTAGTAAACTTTGTTCATGGCGATCTTGATAATATCGGCTGCCGTGCCTTGAATCGGCATATTCTTCGCAACTCTCTCGCCAAAGGAACGCTGCTGGAAATTCTTGGCCCGAAGCTCTTCGATCTGACGGCGTCTTCCAAACAGGGTCACGCCGTAACCGGTTTTCCTGGCCTGGCTCACGCAATCATCCAGGAATTGTTTAACGCCCTGAAAACGATCGAAATAACTGTCAATATAATCCTTTGCTTCCTGAACGGAGATGCCCAGATCCTGGGAAAGGGAAAAAGCGCTGATGCCATAGACGATGCCAAAGTTCACCGCCTTGGCGCTGCTTCTTTGTCTGGGCGTTACCTCCTCATAGGGGATATGAAGCACCTGGGAGGCCGTAAGCCTGTGAATATCAGCCCCGCTTTGGTAGGCTTCGATCATTCTTTCATCACCGGACATATGAGCCAGGAGCCGTAATTCGATCTGGGAATAATCCGCATCCATGAAGAAAAAGTCAGGTCCGCTGGGGACAAAAGCCCGTCTGAGGGCACGGCCCAGCTCCTCCCGGATGGGAATATTCTGAAGATTCGGATCGCTGCAGGAAAGGCGTCCGGTTGCGGTGACGGTCTGCTGGAAATTGCAGTGAATATGTCCGTCATCCTTGACAAAGGGTCTTAGGCCTTCCACATAGGTGGACTGAAGCTTGCTGAGCTGCCGGTACTGAAGAATCAGGCCGATGACAGGATGGATGAACCGCATCTTTTCCAGTTCTTCCGCAGAGGTTGAATAACCGGTCTTCGTCTTCTTTCCCGCAGGCAGCGCCAGATCTTCAAACAGGACTGCGCCCAGCTGTTTGGTGGAATTAATATTAAACTTTTTGCCGGCGATTTCATAAATCTCGTTTTGCAGCTTCTCAATTTCGCCGCTTAAAAAGACGCCGAATTCATCCAGGACGCCGGTTTCGCAGGATATCCCCCAGGTCTCCATAGAAGCGAGCACCTGGCAAAGCGGCAGCTCAATATCCTGATAAAGGGAGAGCATCTTCTTGTTTTCCAGATCCTCCATGACCCTGCCCCGGACTTTTTCCAGCACCCGGCAGCGCTCTTTTATATAGGTAAAGCGAACCTTCGGATCCATTTCGCTCCAGTGCTTTTTATGCACGCCGCTGCCAAGAATCTCCTCAGCGGATTTCATGGCTTTTGCTTCATAAATCATGCTTAGATCGTCAACCTGATAGCTGCCTTTAACCGCGTTAAGCAGATAAGAAGCAATCATCAGATCGTCTGCGGCAAAGATCTCCCTGCCGTCTTGCCTCATCTTCAAAAGCTCCCGCAGGATGCCCTTGATGTCAAAACCCGTGCGGACAACGTTTTCAGCCAGCAGAAAACGACGGAAGGAATTCTTCACCTCGTCTGTTACCGTTTCACAGTAGACAAACTCTTCTCCCGCAAGCACGCCCAGGCTCATCCACTCGCCGCTGTCCCATTCAAAAAGCCCCAGAAAGGCAGCTTCGGAAATCTGCTCATGCTCAGAAAGAAATGCTGCCATCTCTGACGCAGAAACCACAGCGAATGCTTCATCCGCCTTCTCTTCTGTTTCTTTCTGATCTTCTCCATCCAGGGCTGCATCCGCAATTTCCGTTCTCTTTGCATAGGAAGCGGTGGCTCTTGCAATCAGACTTCTTAATTCATAAGTTTTCAGTCCATCCAGGAAGGGCTGGGAGGCAAAGGCTGATTTCTCCAGCATCGTTACCTCGCCCGCGTCCTCTACCTCGGTGACGATGGTGGCCAGATACAGGGAAAGTCTGGCCTGGTCCTGGTAAAGAGACAGATTGCTGCCGGCTTTGGCCGGCTTGATCTGGTCTGCATGGGCAATGGCTTCATCCAGCGTCCCGTAAGCCTGGATAATCTTAGAAGCGGTTTTTTCACCGATGGAAGGAACCCCCGGTATATTGTCGGAGCTGTCCCCCATCAGGGCTTTCATCTGCAGATATCCATAGGGAGAGACGCCGTACTTCTCTTCCACCTCCCCGGGATGGTAAACCTCGGTGACGGTTGTGCCTCCCTTGGTTTTGGGAATCAGCAGGGTAATCTTCTCGTCCACCAGCTGAAGCAGGTCTCTGTCTCCGGATAAAATCAGGACATTCATGCCTTCCTTGCCCTTGGTTTTTGCGATGGTTCCCAAAAGATCATCCGCTTCGAAGCCTTCTTTCATCAAAAGAGGAATGCCTGCGCTTTGAAGAAGCTTCTGAATCAGGGGAATCTGCTCGAGCAGTTCCGCAGGCATGGCGCTGCGGGTTCCCTTATAGGCGCTGTAGGTCTTGTGACGGAAGGTGGGCGCCTTTAAATCAAAGGCAACCGCCAGCAGATCGGGATCAACCTCATCGATGGTTTTAAAGAGAATATTAAAAAAGCCAAGAATTGCATTGGTATGAATTCCCTGGCTGTTGGAAAGAAGCGGCAATCCATAAAAAGCCCGGTTGGCAATGGAGTGGCCATCCACCAGAAGCACTTTCTTTGTCTGATTCAACGTCTGTTCGTCCATGGTTTCTTCCTTCAAAAAAGATTTGGGGTTCGTTTCAGCATTCATAAAAAAACACGCCGCTTACACGGATCTAAACCGCAGATCCACTGTACGCGGCGGGGGTAACATGCCGGTGGTGGGACTCGAACCCACACGATGTCGCCATCAACGGATTTTGAGTCCGTCACGTCTGCCAATTCCATCACACCGACTTACTACGGTTGTATATTGTATCACATTGAACAAGAAAGTGTCAACTCTTTTTCTTAAGGTTTGTATGCCCTGCCTTTAACCTTTTTCTTGCCATTGGCATGCCCCCGTGGTATAATAGATAGGCTATGATTTTTGGCAGCGATACAAAAGCGAGAGTAAAAAAGCATCCGGCCTGCTGATCTGATAAAGAGATCTGCTTGCTGTTTTTCTATTCTTCTGCTGACGTTCCTGCCTGAATGGAGGTACCGCTATGAGTTTAGAAGTAGGTCAGGTTTGTAAAGGAAAAGTTACTGGAATTCAGTCTTTCGGCGCATTTGTTGCCATCGATGGTGAGAACAATACACAGGGTCTTGTCCATATTTCCGAAGTTTCCAATACTTATGTCAAAGATATCAACGAGTTTCTGCAGGTTGGTCAGGAAGTTGAAGTAAAGGTTATCAAGCTGGATGAAGCCAGCAAGAAGATTTCTCTTTCCATTCGCGCGCTGATGCCCAACCCCGAAGGAAACAAGGGTCAGAAAAGGGAGAAATCCTCCGGTGAAGGCGCTCCCCGCCGCAGAAGAGATGGCAAGAGAGGCCGGCAAAGAGGCGGCGACGGCGTAAACTACAAGTCCGATCCGGAACTTGAAGGCGGATACACCCTGCTGGCTGACAAGTTCAAAAATATCGATCTGTAAAAAGAAAAGGTCATCTGAGCTTTGCTTCAGATGACCTCTTTTTTTAGTTTTCGACCGTTACTGCAACTTTCTCTGCCATTAAAACCTGGTTTTGAGAACCGTTGCACTGTCTGCAGGATGCGGCTATTTCCTCTTTTGCAGCCAGAGCGCCAACACGGTCCGGGCCAAAAAGGTTTTCAATCAGCTGAGCGTATTCCTTCCATGCATCCGTAGCCTTGAGACCTATATACTGATCTCTCATGGAACGGTAATACCATCCCTGTTCTCTTTTATCCTTCTGATTGAATCTAACCCAGATATCATCGCCGATGACCTGATAGTCTTTCCACATGGACCGAAGATTGGAAAGCTTGTCAGCCAGGGAGATCATCTTGGCTTCTTTGCCTGCGCCTGCGATTTTTTCAATCGCTTCCTCCTTGCGAAGCCGCCAGGTATCCGACGCAGGTTTGTCCTTGCGTTTGTTCTCGGTTTCGTCACCTACCAGGTCCGCTACATAGATGCCGAACATACGGGCAATATCATTCAACTTGAATGATGTATCCTCCACCACGTCATGCAAAAGCGCCGCAACAATTACGCTTCCGGCATTGCTCATCCCGGAGACAAGCTCTGCCACTTCAATCGGATGCTGAATATACGGTGTGACGCCATCTTTTCTCTTCTGACCGCGATGAGCCCTGATGGCAAACCAGTAAGCGCGGTCAACTTCCGGATAAGAACGTCTCAGCTCGTCAATTTTCTTCTCCTGCAAAAAGCGCCTCCCTTCTACTTGTTGAATTTATTTAATAGTAAATTACCATACATGTCAACCAAGTAGATTATAACACATTTTATGCCGGGAAGAAACCTTGAATCGCAATTATTTTTGTTAAAGTTACTTTACAGATTCTTCTCAAGTTCTTGACGAATGTCCCTCAAGAAGTCCTCTGTCAGCACTTCTTTCGTCACGCATGCAGGGTCTGCAAGCATCACCAGATCTTTGGTCATGATTCCGCTGTTTAGCACATTCAGGCAGCTTTTTTCAAGGGTTTCAGCGAAATGCTCCAGTTCCTTGATCCCGTCCATTTCGCTGCGTTTCTTTAAGGCGCCGGTCCAGGCGAAGATGGTAGCCATGGGATTGGTGGAGGTTTTCTCTCCCTTCAGATACCGATAATAGTGTCTGGTTACCGTACCGTGAGAGGCTTCGTATTCATAGACGCCGTCCGGGCTTACCAGCACGGATGTCATCATGGCCAGCGAACCGAACGCCGTTGCGACCATATCGCTCATCACATCGCCATCGTAATTTTTGCAGGCCCAGATGAAGCCGCCTTTGGAACGGATTACCCTGGCAATCGCATCATCGATCAAGGTGTAGAAATAAGTGATTCCCGCCTCTTCGAAGCGCTCTTTATAGTCCTCAAAGACCTCTGCCATAATCTCCTTAAAAGCGCCGTCATAGGTTTTGGAGATGGTATCCTTGGCACCGAACCATACATCCTGTTTAACCGACAAGGCGTAGGTAAAGACGGCGTTTGCAAAAGAGCGAATGGATGCTTCTTTGTTGTGAACGCCCTGAAAAACCCCGGGACCGTCCAGCTCCTGCACCAATTTGGTGATCTTGTTTCCGCTTTCACCGGTAAACACCAGCTCGCATCTGCCCGGCTCCTGAGTCCGGATTTCCACGTTTTTATAGATATCCCCATAGGCATGACGGGCGATGGTAATGGGTTTTTCCCAGCTTCTGACCGCCGGATGCACCGCATCGATCAAAATCGGGCTGCGAAATACGGTGCCATCCAGCATAGCTCTGATGGTGCCGTTGGGACTCTTCCACATTTCATGAAGCTGATACTCCTCCATGCGCTGCGCGTTGGGCGTGATGGTGGCGCATTTTACGGCAACGCCGTATTTTTTGGTGGCCAGCGCCGCATCGATGGTTACCTGATCCGCGGTGGCATCCCTGTTGGGAAGGCCCAGGTCGTAATATTCACTCTTCAGGTCCACAAAAGGTAGAATCAGCTCCTCCTTAATTCTCTGCCAGAGAATTCTGGTCATCTCATCGCCGTCCATCTCTACAAGAGGCGTTTTCATTTGTATTTTATTCATGTTAATCAGTCTTCCTTTCTCTCTGTCCGGATACGGTTCATGCGAAAATCATTCCTTCGTTTCCTGAAGGCCGCGGTTGTAGTAATTCATCAGGCATCCATCGAGCAGGATCTGACGTTCTGAATCGCTGAGGCCCTTCATATACAGACGGATTTCTTTTCTCGCGCTTTCTGCCTGGTGGTCCTGGCGGTACTGATATCCGGTGATGGCTTCTTCCCCTTGCAAAAGCGCTTTTCTGATGCCGGGAATATAGATCAGATCATCCACTTCCCCATCGAAGGCGTCCACGGTAAAGGGAACCATGCCCCAGTTAATCAGATTGGAACGATAACGCTTGGTGGCATATTCCAGCGCCAGATTGGCAGCGCCTCCCAGCACTCTCTGGCAGGATGCGGCCTGTTCTCTGGCTGATCCGTCTCCCGGCTTGTTGGCGAAAACGGCGGATCCCAGGCTGGTCTTTTCCGGATCGTAGCCTAATGCGGCGATGTCCAGCGACTGAACCGCTTTCGCCCGTCCCACATAGGCAGGATCCCGTCTTGAAAGGGTAAATTCGGCCAGTCGTAAGGGATTGGAACGATAGGACGATGTTTCGCCGGAGGGAATCAGCTCGTCCGTCGTAGTAACCGGGTCTCTGATGACAGAAGATAGCTTCAGCAGCATGTCCTCTTTCAAGGGCTCGATCTTCGGCCAGTCGGTAATATTGGGACCCATAATCAGCTGGGTATCCTGCATGGGTTTCCCGATTCCATGATATACCCGCTTTTCGTAGATCGCAGGATTAAACTGATAAGGCGCGTAAGCGGCCTTGGCATCCAGCCTTTCTTCCGTCTCCTCGTCGGCGCCGGTAAGAACGCCATGGTTCAGCGCTGTTGCGGCAATGGAACGGGCATCCATCAGCGCCACATAAGCCTTCTGCCCCTCTCCCGGCTTGGAGCCTTCCCGGTTGGGAAAATTGCGGGTGGTATGACGAATCGAAAAGCCTTCGTTCTGGGGCACATCTCCCGCGCCAAAGCAAGGACCGCAGAAGCAGGGCTTCAGAACTGCGCCTGATGTAACCAGATCTGACAGAATGCCGGAATTCATGGCTGCAAACTGAATCGGGGTGGATGCCGGATATACGGTCAGCGTAAAGTTTCCGCAGCCGATATCTGCATTTTTCAAAATGCCTGCCGCATCCTTCAGGTTTTCATAGAGACCGCCGGCGCATCCGGCAATAACGCCCTGATCCACCAGAATCTTTCCGTCTACGATTTTCCCGCCAAGGCCGATGGGATCCAGATACCGGTGAGGATCCTGCTTCAGCTCCCGGATGGGAACGGCATTGGAGGGATGGAAGGGAAGCGCAATCATCGGCTCAATCTCGTCCAGCTTCAGCTCGATCATATGATCATAGACGGCTCCATCCATGGCGCCCAGCTGCTCATATGCTTCTTCTCTTCCATGAATCCGGTAAAACTCACGAACCTTTTCATCGGTCTCCCAAATAGAAGAAAGGCAGGAGGTTTCCGTTGTCATGACATCAATGCCAATGCGCTCGTCTGTGGAGAGACCGGCAATTCCGGGGCCGGCAAACTCAAGAATGTGGTTCTTGACGGTACCGAACACATCTCTGCAAAGAGTTAAAGCCACATCGTGGGGGCCAACGCCTTTTTTAAGGGATCCTGTTACATAAACCAGCGTAACCTGTGGAAGCGGAATGTCGTAGGTCTGATCCAGCAGCTGTTTCACCAGCTCCGGGCCGCCCTCGCCGATGCCCATGGTGCCGTATGCGCCATAGCGGGTATGGGAATCCGATCCTAAAATCATCTTGCCGCAGCCGGCGAGAACCTCTCTGGCATACTGATGAATGACGGCCTGTGAAGCCGGCACATATTCGCCGCCGTATTTTTGAGCAGCGCTGAGGCCAAACACATGATCGTCCTCGTTAATGGTGCCGCCAACGGCGCAGAGGCTGTTGTGACAGTTTGTCAGGACATAGGGAATTTTGAACGCTTTCATGCCGCTGGCTCTCGCTGTCTGGATAATGCCCACATAGGTAATATCATGAGAGATCAGCGCATCAAAACGGATATGCATCCGATCCGGATCAGCCTCAGCTGCATGGCTGGCATCCTGCTTCATCTCATGGCTGCGAAGAATCCGGTAAGCCATGGTCTTTTCTTTGCCTTCAAGGACCTCCTGCGCGGAAACGGAGGCATCGGAAAGAACCACCGGCTTATGGTCTTTCAGGCAAACGGGAGATTCTATATAGTTCATAACAATTCGTTTCCTTCTTTATATTTATTCCATCAGATGATTTTTTTCCATATTGGCGGCGGAGTTCAGCACATGACGGATCATCCGTTCGGAAGCCATATGAGGATCGTGGTTTTTCATGGCTTCCACAATGCCTCGGTGCTCTTCCAGCATAGCCAGCGCCCTTCCCGGTTCCCGGATGGACCTTTCCCGGATATTTTCCGCATAGGCGTGCAGCTCTGTCAAAATGCGCTGCAGAATCCGGCTGCCAGTGAGCTCGTATATTTTGCGGTGAAACCGATCGTCCATTGCCGTGACCCGGTCAAAGTCATTCCGGCTGATATAGAACTCCGTCAGATCGACGATCTCGGACAGCTTTTCGATAGAAGCTTCTCCGGCGGCTTCCGCGGCCTTCTGGGCAGCCCTGCCTTCCAGAAGAGAACGGATTTCATAAATATCTTCGATATCGGACGGGCCGATCCCTACCACCAGGGCGCCGCGGTTGGGGCGCATTTCGATCAGGCCCTCGGATTCCAGATGCTTGAGGGCTTCCCTGACAGGGGTACGGCTGACCCCAAGCTCTTTGGAAACCTCCAGCTCCGTCAGTCCCTGACCGGGTTTGTATTTTCCATTGAGGATCTGTTTTCTGATCTGGTAGTAAACCGATTCAGCCAGGTTAGCGCTCTGTCTGACATTGTCCATGTCCAGTTCAGGACTCATCTCGCCCACCTTCTCCCTGCTCACGGATGATTCTTTCCATCTCTTCTGTCAGCTCGCCATCGGTAATCGATGTCACGCGGCCGGCGGCATACTGATCATCCACCCATTTTTTCAGGCCAAGAATCAAAGGATCGTGCTTGTCAATGGCTGCCGGTCCCGTCAATTTCAGATGCTGGTTAACCCATACTGCAATGCCGGATGCGCCGGAGGTGTTGCTGACCATCACTTTGGGCGGCCGGTTCAAAAGTGCATTGGTATCAAAAATATTGTAAACCTCTTCGTTCTTCAGCAGGCCGTCGGCATGAACTCCGGCTCTGGTCACGTTAAAGTCCGCTCCCACAAAAGGCGTGCGCGGCGGGATCTCGTAGCCGATTTCTTTCTCGTAGTATTCGGCTATTTCGGTAATGACCGTCGGATCCATGCCGTCCAGGGTTCCCTTGAGCTGGGCATATTCCATCACCATCGCTTCCAGCGGGCAGTTTCCGGTCCGCTCTCCGATTCCCAGCAAAGAGCAATTGACAGCGGATGCGCCATAGAGCCAGGCGGTAGTCGAGTTGTCCACCGCGCGATAGAAATCGTTATGGCCATGGAACTCCAGTAAGGAAGAAGGCATATGGGCATAGTGGCGAAGACCATAAATAATGCCGGGAATGCTTCTCGGCAGCGCAACGCCGGGAATGCCCACGCCGTAGCCCAGGGTATCGCAGGCCCTGACCTTAATGGGCATGCCGGTTTCCACCATCAGCTTGTGAAGCTCCGTGACAAAGGGAACCACAAAGCCGTAAAAGTCAGCCCTGGTGATATCTTCAAAATGACATCTGGGACGGATGCCGGCTTCGATGCACTCTTTGACGATTCCCAGATAATGGTCGATGGCCTGTCTTCTGGTCATTTTAAGCTTATAGAAAATATGATAATCCGAGCAGCTCACCAGAATACCGGTTTCCTTTAGTCCGATCTCCCTGACCAGCTTAAAATCAGCCGTATTGGCCCGGATCCAGGCCGTCACCTCGGGGAATTCGTAGCCCTTTTCCAGACATTGGTAAACCGCCGCCCGGTCCTTCCGGCTGTAAAGGAAAAATTCACTCTGGCGGATGATGCCTTTAGGCCCGCCCAAACGGTGCAGCAAATCATACAGGTGAACAATCTGTTCCGTGGTATAAGGCTCTCTCGACTGCTGGCCGTCACGGAAGGTCGTATCCGTAATCCAGATATCCTTCGGCATATGCATAGGAACCAGACGCTGGTTAAACATCAGCTTCGGCACTTCCTGGTAGTTAAAAAGAAGACGATATAGATTCGGCTGCTCCACGTCCTGCAGCGAATATTCAAAAGACATCAGCTCCAGAAGATTGGTCTGAGGGTTAACCCGCAGCTGATCCTTCTCATCTGATGAAATGTACGATAAATCCCGTTCCATAGTACTCCTTCCATGCACAGCAAAGGAAAAAAGCATACATCCATTGCTGTATTTTATTGTGCTCGTATAATTGTATACAATTTCACAGAATCTGTCAATCTTACAATATTACTAAAATGACATAGCCCAAAGGCCTTTCTTTATAAAAGGTGCGAATGCACAGCGTGCCTGAATCGTTCCCCCAGGCTCCGTAACCCGGACGACAACAAAAAAGGAGCATCCCTTTCGGATACTCCCATTCGTTGTAAAACAATCTTATTTAATGAACTTTCTTTTAATATGCTGCACCCAAAAGATCGGCACTGCAATAAACCGAACCAGGAACCGGTAAACGCCTGATGTATTCTCCCACTCTGCCAGCCTTTTCGCCCTATGCAGGGCCTTCTCTTCCTGCCTCTGCCGGTTCTTCTCCCGGCTTCTTGCCACCGATTCAGGCGAAAGGGTTTTCAGGCGGTATTTTTCCATTAAGGAAAACAGTAGAAAGAAGATCGTGCCGGTTACCGCGCCGATGGCAGCAATCATCCCCAGCAAGGGCCATGTCAAAGGCGGGAAATTGAACAGATCTCCAAACAGCCAGGTGCCCAGGATGACACATGCCACCACCAGGACAAAAAGACAGATTCGGATGGTATCGAAGGGGATCGATATTCTGTACAAAAGACAGATTCCCACCAGGCAGGTCAGCATCACGGCCATAAAAGAGATTTCTTCATAGGCCAGATGGAAAATACTGCCGGCGGCATAAGCCAGCAGGACGCTGATGGCCATGGAAACGCCACCGGACACCGCCCTGGTGACAATGTTATAGAAGAAATTTCCGCTGATCCGTTCATGATTGGGCTGAAGGGCCAGGATCAGGGAAGGAAGTCCGATGGTCAGAGAGCTGACGAAGGACATCTGGATAGGCTGGAAGGGATATCGAAGGTTCACCATGGCAAAGACAAGGCCAAGAAGAATGGCGAAAATCGTCTTGGTCAGAAACATGGAGGCGCTTCGCTGGATATTGTTGATGGAACGCCTGCCCTCCGCAACCACATCCGGCATGCTGGAAAAATCATCCTTGGTCAGCACCAGCTGCGCAATGGATCTGGCCGCTTCCGATCCGGAGGCCATGGCCACCGAGCAGTCGGATTCCTTCATCGCCAGCACATCGTTCACACCGTCTCCGGTCATGGCCACGGTATGGCCCTGCCGCTGCAGCGCGCGAACCAGCTGCCGCTTCTGCTCCGGCGAGACGCGGCCGAAAACCTTGTAAGATGCCGCAGCCTCTTCCATCTCGGCGGCAGTGGCGACATTTCGCATATCAATCGCTTTCTCTGCCCCGTCGATTCCGGCTTTCATGGCAATATGGGAAACGGTGCCCACGCTGTCGCCGGAAATAACCCTTAAATCGACCCCTTCCCGCTTGAAATAGGCAATGGTATCCGGAGCCTCCGGGCGAATCTCATCACGGATCAGCACCATGCCGATTCCGGTCAGATCAGAGGGCAGCTTTTCCTCTTCCAGCGGTTTTTCGGACCGGGCAATCACCAGAGCGCGATCTGTGCCGATCTTTTCACTGAGTCTCTTTTCCAGAACCGCAAACTGATCCGGAAGAACCATTTCCCCCGCTCCCATAATGAGGGTTGTGCCATTTTCAAGGGTGACGCCGGACCATTTTCTTTCTGAAGAAAAGGGAACAAACCTGGCCGCCTTCTGACCTGCGGCCGTGCCGAAACTCGCCCTGATGGCATCGATGGTTGGACTCTCATCCGTGCTCAGCGTTCCAATCAGTCTCAGATCCTCGGACAGCTCCTTGGCGCTGACGCCGTCAAATCCCAGCAGCGAGCTGACCTGCATCCTGCCTGAGGTAATGGTGCCTGTCTTGTCCAGGCAAATCACATCTACCCTGGCCAGGGTCTCAATACAGTACAGCTGCTGCACCAGAACATTTCGTCTCGATAGTCTGATAACTGCCACCGCCAGCACCGAACTTGTCAGGAGCATCAGGCCTTCCGGAATCATGCTGATGAGGGCCGCGACTGTGCCTACCACTGCGCTTTTCACGGTGGCATCCGGAAGCGAAAGCTGATTCAGATACAGGATGATTCCCAGCGGTACCAGCACGCAGGAGATAATCCGCACAATTCGCTTTAAGGTGTGCATGATCTCCGATTCGGCTTTTTTGACCGTTTTGGCTTCCTGATTGATCTTGGAGGCATAGGCTTCTTTTCCAACCCTGATCAATCTGGCATAACAGGTTCCGGATGCAATGAAGCTCCCTGAGAAGAGCTCTGCGCCTTCCTTTTTTTCAATCAGATCCGGTTCACCGGAAAGCAGAGATTCGTTGACGCTTACCGTCCCTTGCACCACCACCGCATCTGCAGGAATCTGGGCGCCGCGGCTTAGATGAATCAAATCATCCGCAACCAGCTCTTCTGACGGGAGCTCGCAGATGACCCCATCCCGGACGGTTTCTATTTTGGAAGAAACCATAATGGACAGGGAATCTACCATTCGTTTGGAACGGATCTCCTGAACGATTCCGATCACCGTATTGGAAATCACCACGCCCATAAACAGCATGTTTTTATAGCTGCCCACCAAAACAACCAAAGCGGCAAGAAACACGTTCAGCAGATTAAACAGGGTCAGAGAATGCTCCAGGATAATCCGCTTAACAGATTTCGTTCCGCCAACGGTGAGGTTGACTTTGCCTTCCTTGATCCGCTCCTCTACCTCTGCTTTTGTCAGTCCTTTTAAGATTGTTTCTGACATAACTTTAAGAAAGCCTCCGCTCTGAAGCAGCTTTCAAAAACCGATTCATAATGGCCTCTCCCAGCTGCGATCTTTCAAAAGCCTCCCCCCAGATACGGGTGCAGCCATTTTCATCCGCCTCCCGCAGGGCCTCAAACAGACGCCTGGCAATGGTATTATAGTCGGAGGCAGACCCCAGATCGATCATGACCAGATGCTGATTGTGAGAAAAATCTTCTCCGTCCATGCCTGAAAGGGATTGAAGCGCCAGAAGCTTTTCATGGGAAGCGATAATGCCGATCTTTTCTCCGGTTCTTTGCATCAGATCCTCGTTAATCCAATCATAGAGGACTTCATTGGATGCATCCGTCACGATCAGATAGCCCCGAGGCGCATAGTGACGGTATTTCATGCCGGGGGCCTTAGGCGCCACATGGGCATCCAGGGACTTGGCCATCTGCACCGCCGGATCCACCTCTACCTGTCCTACCACCGCTTCCAGCATCTCCCGGGTAACCTTTCCGGGGCGCAGTATAACGGGAACCGCTTCCGTCAGATCCACGATGGTGGATTCCAGGCCCACGCTGCATTCCCCGCCATTCAGAATCAGCGGGATTCTTCCGTTCAGGTCTTCAAAAACGTGAGCGGCAGTAGTGGGACTGGGGCGTCCGGAAAGATTCGCAGAAGGGGCAGCCAGAGGCAGGCCTGTTCCTTCCAGCAGCCGGATTGCTGCGGGATGAGAAGGCATCCGCACCGCAACCGTAGGCAGCTTTCCCGTCACCTGATCCGGCACCTGCTGATCTTTCGGAAAAATCAGGGTCAGGGGGCCAGGCCAGAATTGCTTCATTAATGCATAACCCGCATCGGGAATAGAAGAAGCTATTCCTTCCAGCGGGTAGGATTTATTTAAAATTTCCGGAGCCACATGAATGATCAGCGGATTGTCCGAAGGTCTGCCCTTCGCTTCATAAATCCGCCTGATGCCATCCGGATGAAATGCCCAGGCGCCAAGCCCGTAAACGGTTTCCGTGGGAAAAGCCACCACCTGGCCATCCAACAGCAGATCCCGGGCAAGTCTGATACTTTCTTCGGATACGGGAAGAACTTGTGTATCCATTCTGTCAGTTCCTTTCAAACGGTTTTACAAGGGCCGCAAGCTTGCCCTTTGCGCGGATGATCAATGAAATTCCTTCCGGCGTATACTCCTCCTGAAGGACGATCCCATCCCGATGAATGGGTTCAATCAGACTGGACTGCGGATAAGGCAGCAAAAGATGGAATTCCTGATCCTGCTGATTCAAAAGCTCATCCACCATAGCCGATACCTGATCGGCCGCATCCGCTTCCAGCGCGCTGATTTTCAAAATTCCTTCTGTCTTGTAAGGAACAGCAAGGGGCGTTTCTTCTTTAACCAGATCCTGTTTGTTCCAGATGGTCAGGATAGGAACATCCGCAGCCCCCAAATCAACCAGCTCATCGTAGGTTACCTTCATCTGCATGGCTGCCTTGGGATCGGAGCGGTCTACCACATGAAGCAGCACATCCGCTTCGGCCGCTTCCTCCAGGGTGGAACGAAAAGCGTTCACCAACTGATGGGGCAGCTTATGGATAAAGCCAACGGTATCCACATACAGAACCGTCCTGCCGGAGTTAAGAACCGCTTTTCTGACCGTTGTATCCAGGGTCGCAAACAGCTTGTCCTCCTCCAGCACATGACTTCCGGTAAGGCTGTTAAAAAGCGTGGATTTACCCGCGTTGGTATAGCCCACCAAAGCAACAATAGGATAAGCGCCTTTTTTTCTTTTGGAGCGTTCCATATCCCTGCGGGCGGAAACCTCCATCAGTTCACTTTTCAGCTGATCAATTCTTTCTCTGATATGCCGCCGGTCCATTTCCAGCTTCGTCTCTCCGGCGCCTCTGGTATGGGTTCCCACCGCAGCGCCCTGCCTGGAAAGCTCCGTTCCAAGCCCTGTAAGCCTGGTCAGACGGTAAGTAAGCTGGGCAAGCTCCACCTGCAGCTTGCCCTCCCGGGTATGGGCTCTTTGGGTAAAGATATCCAAAATAAGCAAAGTCCTGTCAATCACCTTGCATTCCAGATATTCACTCAGATTTCTAAGCTGCGCCGGAGTCAGCTCGTCATCGCAGATAATGCCATCCGCGCCGGTATCGGACAGAAGAGTTTTGATTTCCTCCATTTTTCCGGTTCCGATATAGGTGCGGTGATTGATTTCCGGAAGATTCTGAATCACCCTTCCGACGCTTCTTGCGCCGGCGGTCGTCAGCAGCTCTTCCAGCTCATCCAGGGATGCTTCCATGCTGATCTGCGCATGGGAGGTATCCACGCCCACCAGCAGAAACTGCTGGATTTTTTCTTCTGTATCGTATATTTTCAATTGCTGATACTCTCTACTCCACCCAGAATTGTTCGTCGTAGACTTCCCAGACCTGCCAGTTTTCAAAACCGTAGCTCCAGGCCGCTACGCCCTTCAGGTCATATTCTTTTACCAGATCCGTTCTGAATTTCAGGGAAGTCTCATCCTCCAGCCAGATCTGGACATAATCATCTCCCACCCAGCCGGATGCATAATTTTGTCCGGTTTCTTCGTCATAGACGACCGTAAGATCGTTGTCGTAAATCATATTGATGGCGCCGTCCATGGTAAGGGTGCCGTTCTCCGCGCCGTAGCCTTCTTCATACCAGACCCTTGTATACCACGGAATGCCCAGAAGAATCTTGCGGCTGGGAATTCCTTCCGCCAGCATGTCCTTGATCGCGTTTTCCGTAAACGGTCTGGAGGACGTGCTTCCCGGATCCGAACCGTCGTAGTGTTCGTCATAAGCCATGACGATTACATAATCGCACACTTCGCTGTACCGAAGCCGCTGATAGTAGTCGGACCACTCCGAAGGAACCGGCACATCCACGCTGAGCAGATAGCCTTCATTGCGAAGCACAACGGACAGCTCTCTCAGGAACTGGCAGAAGTACCGTTCGGTCTCCTCTGTCATCATTTCAAAATCTACGTTGATGCCATGGAGATTGTAAAGCTTACAGTAGCCCAGCAGCTTCTGGCAGATCTGATCCCGCATTTCGGTTTTTGACAGCAGATTATAGGTCATCTCGTTATCGGAACGGTTGTCAAACATGCCCCAGACCTGGTTGCCGATGCCTCTGACCGTGCGGACATAGTCGGAGTTGGCATAAGTCATAATGGATCCATCGGTATTGAGATGGAACCAGGTGGGACAGACCACATTGGTGTAGTACCAGGAATTTTCGATGGGATAGTAGACATCATAGTTGAAGGAATTGGAATAGAGCTGGTGAAAAGCCAGGAAAATATGATCGCTCTTCACATCGTAATCGCTCATATCCAGCTTCAGGGATTCTTTTCGGGACAGATTGGCCTTGCTGGTCTTCAGATCCTCCTGCTCGATATAGCCCATATGGCCGTTGAAGTCCATGGCAAAATAATAGCCTTCCGTGTCGCAGTCGTAGATTTCGATCGTCTCGCCCTTTTTCAGCTTGGCTGTATAGGTAAGGGTCTCCGCATCCGGCTCGGTCAGCAGATATTTTCCGCTTTTCATGACTTCTGCGGTTCTTCCGTTTGGATCCCGGATCATGACCAGATGCTCATCATAGTTGATTTTATATTGAAGGCCGCAGCGCTCTTCACATTCAGAAGAACGCACATAGATTTTTCCATCCCTCTCTTTGTAAAATTCACTGCCCACTTCATAGGACAAACGTTCGGTAGAGGTGGTGAAGAATACGGTATTTTCGTTTTCCGCATAGAAAAATCTTCCCATGGCCCAATCTTCATTGACCAGATCCATATCCAGATAGAGATAGCCATCTTCAATAAAGGCGATACCGCCATATTCTCCCTTGAAGACGATATTGTAATCGGTATCTTCGTTTTCAATCTCCGGCGCTATCTGTTCGCTCTTGATATGCTTCATTCCGAAATAGTGATTGTAAATGCTGACCGCCAGAAAAATAATCAGGCCCACCAGCACAAGGGATAAAAAGACAATTGGGAAAAAAAATCTTCTGCTCTCTTTATTCATAATACCTGCTTTCGCTGCTTATATAAATGCGCCCGGATAAAAATGGATTTCAAATCCCTGGGGCGCGCGCCAGTTTCGCCTCCGGCAAAACATAGTGATTTCTTTTATATCAAGATAGTTTACCATCCTTTCGAAAAGCCGTCAAGCACGAAGGCTTCTCTTGACAGTCTTCAGGATGCTGGAGTATGATCTTAAGGAAAATCAGGTTTTTTGTGATCCTGTATGTATAAGGAGACAGCATGTTTGATATTAAAGAAGAATTAAAGAAAATACCCCATCGGCCGGGCGTCTACCTGATGCACGAGGGGGACCTGATTCTTTATGTGGGAAAGGCGGTGGATCTGCATAACCGCGTCCGTCAGTATTTTCAAAGCTCAAGGGGAAAAACCGCCAAGATCCTGCAAATGGTATCGCGGGTAGAGTATTTTGAATATATCGTCACAGACTCCGAAATGGAGGCTCTGATCTTAGAAAACAATCTCATCAAAAAGCATCATCCGCCCTATAACACGCTGCTGAAAGATGATAAGCAATATCCTTATATTAAAGTAACGGTGGCCGAAGCCTTTCCGCGCATCCAGAAAACCCGCAAAATCCTTCGGGATAAGGCCCGCTACTTCGGCCCCTATACCAGCGTGCTGGCGGTGAACGAGACCATGGAGCTCATGGAAAAGCTCTGGCCGCTGCGCACCTGCAACCGATCCCTTCCCAGAGATATCGGAAAGGAAAGGCCCTGTCTGAACTATCATATCGGAAAGTGCAAAGGACCCTGCAACGGATCCATCTCCCAGGAAGATTATAAAGTGATGGTAGATCAGGCGATCAGTCTGCTGAGCGGCCATCACCAGGATGTCATCCGGGATCTGAAAAAGCAAATGCTCTTAGCCTCTGAAAAGCTGGAGTTTGAACAGGCAGCCGTTTTGAGAGACAAAATGAAAGCCGTGGAGTTTTTATCCCAGTCTCAGAAAATCGAACATGCAGCCCAGGAGGAAGACAGAGATATCATCGGTGTTGCGAAGGAAGATGACAATGCGCTGATCCAGGTATTCTTCATCCGGGGCGGCAAGCTCATCGGTCGGGAACATTTCCTGATGGAAAAAGCTTCTCTGGTGCCGGAGGGTGAGCTTATCGGCATTTTTATCCAGCAGTTCTACAGCGGCACAGCCTTTATTCCCAAAGAATTGCTGGTACAGAGTCTGCCGCCGGAACACGCCCTGTTAAACGACTTTCTTTCATCCAGAAGAGGCTCATCTGTAACCATCAGCGTGCCACAGCGGGGTGAAAAAGCCAAGCTTTTGTCTCTGGCCTCCAAGAACGCAGCCCTTACCCTGTCCCAGTTCGGCAGCCGGCTCAAGTCTGAGGAAAAGCGCACCAAAGGCGCCATGCAGCAGCTTTCCGGCCTGCTGGGATTTGAAGAATACCCGCTAAGCAGGGTGGAAGCCTACGATATTTCCAATACCTTCGGTTCCCTTTCCGTAGGATCCATGGTGGTCTTCGAAGACGGAAAGCCTAAAAACAGCGACTATCGAAAGTTCCGGATTGAAACCGTAGAAGGCGCCAATGACTACGCCTCCATGGCGGAAGTGCTTCGAAGAAGATTCACCCATGCCATCCAGGAAATCAGGCAGCTCTCATCCGAAGGAAAAGACCTCTCCCAGGGCGCCTTTACCAAGCTGCCCGACCTGCTATTGATGGATGGCGGCCGGGGCCAGGTGAATATCGCTTTAGACGTTCTGAAAGAGGTTGGATTGGATATTCCCGTAGCCGGCATGGTCAAGGACGATCATCACCGCACCCGGGGACTATATTTCGAAAATAAAGAAATCGATTTCGGCCAGAACCGGGAAGCCTTTCTGCTGATCACCCGCATTCAGGATGAGGCCCACCGCTTTGCCATTACCTATCACAGAAAGCTGCGCGGCGATGCTCAGATCAAATCCTCTCTGGAATCCATACCGGGCATCGGTCCGGCCAGAAGAAAGGCCCTTCTCACCCACTTTGCATCTCTTGAAGCCATCAAGGAAGCATCCGTGGAAGCTTTGATGGAAGCGCCGAACATGAATGAAAAGGCCGCCAAAAGCGTTTTCGATTTTTTCCATCAAGAAAAATAAAAGAAATGAATGCAGCCGGCTTATGTGCCGGCTGTTCACTTATGCCTCCTCTACGAAAGCGCTGCGACGATCTGGGGTATTTCTTCCGCCAGGTCCTTTTGTTCCTGCCGGGTCATGGCGCCGGTGTCGATGGGTTTTCCGATATATACATGAACTTCCTGCGGGATGATATGCAGCCCTTTGTTGTTTTCAAGAATATCCCGGATTTCAGAGGTGATCCGGAAGGGAACGATCTTGCCGCCGATGTTGGTGGCGGCCCGGATGGATCCTTTTTTGAATTCACCCATCTGTCCGTTCTTGCTTCGGGTCCCTTCCGGGAAGATGACCATGTTCATGCCTTCCTTCAATCGTTCGCTGGCCGTTTTGATGGCCGAAAGGGACTGGCGCAGATCCTCGCGGTCGATGGAGACGCAGTCGATGCCGCGCATTAATGCTCCCAGAAAGAATACATGATCCAGCTCCTTTTTGTTCACAAAAGCGGTTGGAAATTCCATAATGGACAGCATGGCGATGATATCAAAAATGCTTTGGTGATTGCCTACATACAAAACACCGCCCTGATCGGGCATGTTCTCCAGTCCATGATAGATAACCCTTGTTCCGCAGGCTTTAAACAGGCCCGGACACCAGCGTCTGAGAAACTGATAGACATACATGCGTCTTTCATCCTGCGCCATTTTTCTGGATTTAAACAGCATCCATTTTGACGCAAAATACGCCTTCACCATGTACCACATCGCACGAATTGTATATTTCATAATGGACCCCCGAAAAATCATAAAATGCCTTCAGGCAGTACATCCATTATATGCCTCTCGGCCTCATAAAGCAAGCCTGTTTTCTATCCCCGAGACTTGACAATAGACGATGCTTGTCGTACAATGGTTCTGTAAATCTATTTTTTCAACTGAATGGAGGTTGATTCCAATGGTAAAAGTAGCTATTAATGGTTTTGGCCGCATCGGCCGTCTGGCTTTCCGTCAGATGTTCGAAGCTGAAGGTTATGAAGTTGTTGCTATCAACGACCTTACCAGCCCCAAGATGCTTGCTCATCTTCTGAAATATGACACCGCTCAGGGTTCCTTCTGCGGACGTATTGGCGAGAACAAGCACACGGTCGAAGCCACCGACGATTCTATTATCGTTGACGGAAAAGAGATCAAAATTTACGCCATCAAAGACGCTAATGACGCTCCCTGGGGAGAGCTTGATGTAGATGTCGTGCTTGAGTGCACCGGTTTCTACACCTCCAAAGAGAAATCCATGGCTCACATCAATGCCGGTGCGAAGAAAGTTGTTATCTCTGCACCCGCCGGCAACGATCTGAAGACCATTGTCTTCAGCGTAAATGAGAACACCCTTACCTCTGAAGACCAGATTATCTCTGCTGCTTCCTGCACCACCAACTGCCTGGCTCCCATGGCCAAAGCGCTTAACGACTATGCTCCGATTCAGTCCGGTATTATGACCACTGTTCACGCTTACACCGGTGATCAGATGATCCTTGACGGTCCTCACAGAAAAGGCGACCTTCGCCGTGCTCGCGCTGGCGCACAGAATATCGTTCCCAACTCCACCGGCGCTGCTAAAGCTATCGGTCTTGTTATTCCCGAACTGAACGGCAAACTGATCGGTTCCGCACAGCGCGTTCCCGTTTGCACCGGTTCCACCACTATTCTTGTCGCTGTCGTTAAAGGCACTGACATCACCAAGGAAAGCATCAATGCCGCTATGAAGGCCGCTTCCAGCGCCTCCTTCGGCTACACCGAAGAGCCCATCGTTTCCTCCGACGTTATCGGAATGCAGTATGGTTCTCTGTTCGATGCTACCCAGACCATGGTTGCTAAACTTGCTGACGATTGCTATCAGGTACAGGTAGTTTCCTGGTATGACAACGAAAACAGCTACACCAGCCAGATGGTTCGCACCATCAAATATTTTGCTGAGCTTGCCTAAGTAAGTCTTTAGCGTAAAAAAAGGACTGCGGAAAATGCCTTGTCATTTTCCGGCAGTCCTTTTTTCATGCCTTCCTGTTTTCACTGGTGGGTCCGAAGATATTCGGTCAGCTGATCCTCGTAGTAGACGATCTCCATATTCTCGATCAGACGCTCCAGCTCGTCCTCCAGGCGCCTCAGCTTCAGATTTTCCGTCAGCTCCTGCCGGTACTGACTTCTGGCTTTAACCAGTTCTTCTTCGTAGTAGCTCCGGTCCTGATCGGAGGCTTCCCTAAAGCCTGAAATGCGCACAATCAGATAACCATAGGGCGTCGTAAGAACCGGAGAGATGGTGCCGATGGGCAGGCTGAACAGTTCCCCAGCCAGGTTATCTTCGATCTGCCCTCTGTAGAGCTGTCCATACTGCTCTTCCTGGCAGAACACGAAGCCCTGATGAAAGACCGGATTGCTCAGAACCATATGATCGCCCAGATTGTCTCCAAAAGAATTCGCCATCATGCGGAAATTTTTACCCGTGAGGGATTCTCTGATGGTCTGCGCTCTTTCATAAATCTGCTGCTTTTGAACAGCCGGATAGTCCGTCCATTCATCTTCCACAAAGGTACCGGTATAGAACATGATCGGTTCCAGAACCACCCGGTCCAGATATTCATTCATGGCCCTGGTGCTTTCATATTTTCCGAAGCGCTCTGCCAGACCGCTTTGGATATCATCTTCGATTTCATCGTAGATAAAATGGGCATTATGGGTGTACCGGTATGAAAGCAGATTATCGCTGGCCACCTGGTAGATGGTTTCGTCGCTGATTTCATAACGACTCTGATAATCGGCAGGCAAAAAAGCCTTTATGCTGTCGGCGGTTTTGGAAACAGTCTCCCTGTCTTCCTCCGTAAGGGGCTGAGCGGCCATGGAAGCGGCTTTGACACGGACAACGGAATCCAGAATCCGGTCTATCATCGCCTGCTGCGGATCGATTCCAAGCATATCCAGCGTCCATATATCCTCGCCTCCGGCTTCCTCGAAGGCCCGCTGCATAAAGGGAAAATATACCATGACTTCGTCCGCGTAGACCGGCCTGCCATCCAGGCTCAGCACCGGGATTTTTTCTTCCTCCCGGTATTTGCGGATTCGAAAAGCAATGAAGAGAATGATCATTCCCAGCAAAAAGAGCGCTAAAAGGATCTTTCCGGCCAGGGAATAAGCCTTCTTTTTCCTGGTATCCGTCATGCGCTTTCCACCTCGTCCACATGGAGCTTTTTAACCTGCTCCATGATTTTCATAATTCGGCTCAACAGCACATCGTCTTTGGGACTGTCCTCGACCCGCAGCAAAAGCTTCGCTTTTCCGGCCTGGGAAACAATCCTGGCCTCTCCATTTTTCTCCTTTAGGAATGCCTGAAGCGCATCAAAGTCGATCAAAGAATCCTGTCTAAGCTGCAGAATCAGCTGGCCTTTCTGATATTCGATCATCTCGCAGCCCACATAGCTTGCCATGGCCTTGATATAGGAAACATGCAGCAGATTGCTGACGCAGCTGGGCATATCCCCATAGCGGTCAAACAGTTCATCGAACATATCCCTGAAATCTTCAACGGTTCTGATCTGAGCGATTTTTTTATAGGCCTCCAGCTTCTGCCTCTCGCCTTTTATATAGGAAGCGGGAATATAAGCGTCGACTTTAATCAGCACGGTCGTTTCAAAGGACTCCTGTACCGGGACGTGCTTGATCTGGTCCATGGCTTCCTTCAGCAGTTTGCAGTACAGGTCATATCCGACCGCTCCCATATGTCCATGCTGTTCAGGGCCAAGCACATTGCCGGCGCCTCTGATCTGCAGATCCCGCATGGCAATCTTAAAACCGCTGCCAAAATCGGTAAATTCCGAAATCGCGGTCAATCGTTTCTCCGCTGCTTCAGGAAGAACCTTGCCCTTGCGGTAAAGGAAATAAGCATAGGCCAGCCTGGTGGAACGCCCCACACGGCCGCGAAGCTGATAAAGCTGTGAAAGACCCATGGTATCGGCATCCAGCACAATCAGCGTATTGGCATTGGGAATATCAAGGCCGGTTTCAATAATGGTGGTGCAGACCAGCACATCAATATCGCCTTCCACAAACCGCAGCATAATCTGCTCCAGCTGCCTCTCGTCCATCTGGCCATGGGCTATCTCCAATCTGGCCTCCGGAACAAGGGAAGCAATCTTGGACGCTACCCGTTCGATATTCTCCACCCGGTTGTACAGGAAGAATACCTGTCCGCCTCTGGCAAGCTCCCGGTATATGGCTTCCTTCACCATCTGTTCGTCATCTTCCATGACAAACGTCTGAACCGGTATGCGATGCATGGGCGCCTCTTCCAGCAGGGACATGTCCCGCATGCCGGAAAGGGACATATGAAGCGTTCTGGGGATAGGGGTCGCTGTCAGGGTAAGAACGTCCACATCGGTTTTCAGGGCTTTAATTTTCTCTTTATGGGAAACGCCAAAGCGCTGCTCTTCATCCACCACCAGAAGCCCCAGGTTCTTAAACTGAACGTCTTTGGAAAGCAGCCGGTGGGTTCCGATCACGATATCCAGCTTGCCGTTTTTCAGATCCTCCAGGGTCTGCTTCTGCTCTTTAGCCGTCCGAAAACGGGAAAGCAGGCCGACGCTCACCGGATAGTCCTGCATTCTCTGGGTGAAGGTGTTGAAATGCTGCTGGGCCAAGATGGTGGTAGGCGCCAGGACAGCCACCTGCTTGGAATCCTGGGCAGCCTTGAAGGCTGCCCGAATGGCAACCTCGGTCTTGCCGTAACCAACATCGCCGCAGATCAGACGGTCCATAATATGATGGGATTCCATATCCTTTTTGGTATCTTCAATGGCTGTCATCTGGTCATCGGTTTCTTCAAAAGGAAAGGCCTCCTCGAATTCCCGCTGCCACAAGGAGTCCTTGCTGAAAGCAAAGCCTTCCCTTGCCTGCCTTTCTGCATACAGCTTCAGAAGATCTTCCGCCAGCTGTTTGACGCTTTCTTTCACCTTGGCCTTGGTTCTTTGCCAGTCGCCGCCTCCCAGGCGGTTCAGCTTCGGTTTTGCCTCCTCCTGGGCCAGGTATTTCTGCAGCATGTCCAGAGAAGTGGTAGGCACATACAGCACGCCACCCTCTTTGTAAAGAATCTTAAAATAATCCCGGCGGGTATTTTCATCATCCATCTGCACGATGCCCTGATAAATGCCAACGCCGTGATTTTCATGAACCACATAATCGCCGACGGTCAGATCCGAAAAGCTTTCGATCCGTTCCCCGGCTTTGAATTTTCTTTTTCTGCGGGGTCCTCTTCCTGATCTTCTTTCGGAAATTTCCTTCATGGAAACCAGGGAGAATCGGGCATCGGGATAGGCGAAACCTTTATTCAGAAGGCCCCTTCCCACCGCCGCTGATCCCTCTTTGGGACTCTGGGAAAAATCCTCATACAGATAACAGGGCACATCCTCCTGGCCAAGCGCCGTCACAGCCCTTTCGCACCGAAGCGTGCTGTCATAGAGAAGGACCGTCCTGTATCCCAATTTCAGATCAGCCTTTATTTCGTCCAGCAGCATGCCCGGTTCAGAGGAAAGCACATTCATGGAATGGGCATTGACCCGAAGAATATCCTGCAGATGAAAAGCTTCCTGTCCGCTTGAAGGCAGGCTGCAAAGAAAAACCCTGCTGAAGGGCTCAATCATTTTCTGAACCCGCTCAAAGGTGGGAAAGATATTCATCTGCGTGGGGAGAAGGTAACCGCCTCTCAGCCTTCCATCCAGGCTGGCGTTTAACTCGTCCTCCAGAACCCTGAACCGCTCCCGGATGCGGACCGGCTCCTGAAAATACAGCACACTGTCCGCCGGTATATAGTCCAGAATGCTGCTTTTTTCATTGAAAAAGAAAGAAATATAGGTTTCAAGGCCTCTGGTCCTGCCGGTCAGAAAACGGCTGATAAACTTTTCAACGCCGCCCTTTAATCTGTCCGCCTCTTCGTTTAACGACTGATCCCGCAGGGCTTTTTCCTGACTTTTCAGTTCAGCCCGTATTTTTTCCAGTCCCGCGTCCAAAGATGCAGCGTTCACCAGCACCTCCGATACCGGGTAAATCGTTACATATTCAAGTCTTTCCAATGAGCGCTGGGAGGCCACATCCAGCACCCGGATGGAATCGATTTCGTCGCCCCACAGCTCGATGCGCAGCGCATGCTCCGGGTCTGCCCCATTCTGCGCGCCGACGCTGATGGGATAAATATCCACAATACCGCCCCGAACGGCAAACTGTCCCGGCGCCTCTACCTGATCGCTGCGTTCGTAGCCCATGAGCGCAAGACTTGCCGAAAGCTCCTCCAGCGGCAGATCCTCTCCGATTCTGCGGCGAATGATGGCATCCTCCCATACCTGTTTGGGAATCAGTGGATCCATCAGCGCTTCGATGGACATCACCAGCGTCCGGACCTTTCCTTCTCTCAGGGCGCGAAAGACCTGCATCCGTTCTTGCTCTACCGTCAGAGATTTCACGTCTGCGCTGTAAAACAGAAGATCCTTGGCCGGCAGATAATAGGTTCCGAAAGGATTATAAAAACGCATCTCATCCAGAACCTCTTTTGCCCTTAGATCATTCGGCGTAATAATAACCGAAGGCCTCCCGGTAAAAAAAGCCAGCGAGGCCTGCAGGTGATTCTGAACCGAGTCCTGGGCTCCTGTCAGCAAAAAAGGCTCTTTCAGCCGGATATGATCGATGCTTTGCCGGATAAAGGCCTCTTCTTTAATGGGAAGAAATAATCCTTCCTTGTTATGTTGTTCACTCATTCGGTTTTTCTGTGCTCTTCCTGGTATTATAGACATTCATGGCCTTTCCGGCCCCATCGGTAACAATCAAACAGCAGGCCTCTGCAGCGCTTTCAATCACAGGGCGGATGATTTCTATTTCTTCCTTTGTGAAATGAGAAAGCACATAGTCCGCCAGATCCCATCCGTCGGGTTTGGCGCCTACGCCGATTCTTACTCTGGCAAAGGCATCCGATCCAATTTCCTGGATAATATTTTTCATGCCATTATGACCGCCGGCCGATCCCTTCGAACGGACTCTCAGGGCGCCGAAGGGAAGATCCACATCGTCGTAAACCACAATCAGATGATCCGGCTCGATTTTGTAAAAATCCATCGCTTCTCTGACAGCCCGGCCGGATAAATTCATGTAGGTCATAGGCCGGATCAACAGAACCTTCTCCGAACCGATGATGCCCTGGCTGCACATGGCATGGAACTTCAGATGTTCCGTGGAAAAAGACTTCATATCCCGCAATCTGGCAGCCGCTTCAAATCCGACATTATGTCTTGTGGCAGCATATTTAAGATCCGGATTCCCTAACCCGGCGATCAAATACATAAAAAAATCCCTCTTTCTACAAACCTCCCCGCCCGAAAGCGAAGTACTTTATTTTAGCATGAACATGTGGTATAATCAAGCGGTTCGGAGTTTTCCGAAGGAAAACTCGCCTGGCACCGCGAACGGTTGATTTACAGAATGACTTGAAGGTGCCAGTGTATAATCAAGACTTGGGAGTTTTCCGAAGGAAAACTCGCCTGGCACCACATATACCTGACTTTGAGGTTATTATTTATATGGAAAAATACTTTTTTATCGGAATCGGCGGCATCAGCATGAGCGGAATTGCCATCACGATCCACGCCATGGGACACGAAGTTTCAGGCTCTGACCGTTCGGAATCTGATACCACCCGCATGCTGGAAAAGGACGGCATCAAGGTTTGCATCGGACAGCGGTATGAAAATATCACAGACGATGTCACCACCGTTGTCTATTCGGCTGCCATTCATGAAGACAATCCGGAAATGATGCATGCCAGAGAACTGGAAAAAGCCGGCACCTGCCGTGTCATTTCCCGGGCCGTGATTTTAGGAGAACTCCTTTCGGCCTACCAGGTTCCCATTGGCGTCGCCGGATCCCATGGAAAAACCAGCACCAGCAGCATTCTGGCTCATATTTATATGGCTGCAGGAAGGGATCCGTCCTTCAATATCGGCGGCATTCTTCACAATACCGGAACCAACTACCGTGTCGGCAAAGGCGACTGCATGATTATCGAAGCCTGTGAATATACCGACAGCTTCCTTCATTTTCATGCCAAATACAATGTTATCACCAATATCGAACCGGAGCATCTGGACTATTTCAAAACCTTTGAAAGGGAACAGCATTCCTTCCAGGAATATGCCGCGGGCATGATCGAAGGAGGCGCCCTGATTACCTCGCCTGAGTGCGCTCCTCTGTTCAGAAATATGCTTCAGAACCGGGACATTCGCATCATTACCGTATCTCTGGACGATCCCTCAGCCGACTGCAAGGTTTCCTCCATCGAACATCACCGGGAAGGGCTGGGCTATCGCTTCAGCCTGGATTACCAGGGCAAGGCGCTGGGGCCCTTTGATATCTATCTTCCCGGCATGCATATGGTGTTCGATGCCGCGTGCGCAGCGCTGCTCTCCTACGAGGAGGGGGTAGATCCTGCCTATATCGCCGAGGGCATCGCCGCATACCGCAGCACCAAGAAAAGATTTGAATATCTGGGCAGCTATCATGGCGCCATGGTAATTGACGACTATGCCCATCACCCCACCGAGATCCGCGCGCAGCTGATCGCAGCCAGAGAAGTCCCGCATAAAGAGCTTTATCTGGTATTCCAGCCTCATACCTACAGCCGCACCATCGCTTTTTACGATGATTTTGTCAAAGCCCTGTCTCTGGCCGACCATATCTATCTGTGCGATATCTATGCAGCCAGGGAAAAAGACACCGGCGAGGTTTCCTCCGCTATGCTGGCAGCGTCTTTGAAGGAGGCCGGAGCCGATGCTGTGTATGTTCCCCTGTTCGAAGATATTCAGAAAATTCTTGAAAAAAAGATTTCCACAGGAGATATGTTAATTACTATGGGGGCCGGAAATGCAGTAGATATCGCGCATGCGCTGCTTCAGACGGCCGGAACCGAAGAGTAATCCACATTATCCACAGCTGTTCGCAGGCAAACACTTGTTCACATTCTGTGCATGAAAAATCTGATTTTGTGGATAAAACCTTCCTCAAGGTACCACGATTCAGCCATTTTCCAAAGAATCACAGCGGTTATCCACCGAACGGTGGATAACTTTTTGTTCTCCCCGGCTTTTTACTGGGACTATCCGGCCTCTTCACAAAAAAGGCCTCTTGTGATATCATGTTGTTTGTCGATAGAAATCAGAAAAGACAAAACCAAATCTTAGAAAAAAGCAAGGAAGTTTTTATCATGCCTGCGTTATTTTTCAGCCAAGATCAGTATGATTTTCAAATACCTGTGTCTGATCAGTTTATCCTTCATGCCATGCCGGAAGCCAACGGTATTTTTGTGAAGGTTTATTTGTATACGTTCCGCTGCTTTTACCGCAGCGTTCCCGATTTTTCCACCTCCCGCATTGCCGAGGCCCTGCATATGCTGGAATCCGAAGTGCTGGAAGCTTTGAATTACTGGCAGAAACAGGGACTTTTAACCCTGAAGCAGGATGGCGAACAGCTTTGGATTTCCTTTACCTCCTCCACGCCGAATCCGCCGCATGGCATGGGCTTTAAGAGCGCCTCTGCGGGCGTTCACGCCGCCCCCTCCGAAACAGCCGCCAAGGTCATCCGGGTGGAACGCAAACCGGTCTATTCACCCGAAGAAATCGATTTGTACTGCGAAAACCCGATCATCTCCGGTCTTTTCAAGGAAGCCCAGAAGCTGCTTGGAATGCCGCTTGGCCCCTCGGATATGATGATCCTCTTCAGCTTCTATGACTACTACCGTCTGAGCACCGATGTGATTCTCTATCTGATCCGCTATAGCCTGGAGGGCGGAAACCGAAGCTTCCGGTATATGGAAAAAATTGCCGAAGACTGGTCTGATCATCAGATCGAAACCGTAGAGCAAGCTGAGTCCTATACCCTGCGTTATCGCGTTTTTCTGCCGATTTTCAAGGCTTTGGGCATCCCCTATCACAATCCGAACAGACTGGAAAGCGAATCCATCGACCGCTGGCTCTATCAGTATGGCTTCACGATGGATCTGGTTATCGAGGCTGCCAAGCGCACCATCTCCTCCACGGGCAAACCCAGCTTCAAATACATGGAAGGCATTCTGCGCAGCTGGTATCAGCAGCAGGTAAAAACCCTTCAGGATGTGAACAACCTGGATGCAGCATATCGGGATTCCCGTACGTATGCCCGCCAGGAAGGTTCTGTCTCCCCACGCAAAGGCTCTTATTTTGTTGCTTCCAACACCCCCTACTACGACTACGATACCTATGAAAACGTCGGAACGTATGTGGATGAGGATGCAGACAATAACCAATAAAACTTTTGGATAAGACATCGAAATGGATGATAAAATAAACAAAATCACCCGGGAATACGAAGAAAAAAGGCGGCAGGCATTCTCTGCCGCTGTTTCCCGTAAAGAAGAAATCTATGCCCGCCTCCCCCGGATCCGTGAAATTGATGAGAAGCTGGAAAGCACCGGCATGAATGCCATCCGGACCTATTTAACGGCAGGCCTGGATAAAGAAACGCTGAAACAAAAACTAAAAAAAGAAAACCAGGAGCTGCGCAGCGAAAAAGCGGCTCTTTTAGCCTCTCTCGGCTTCAGTCCCGATTATCTGAAGCCTGTTTTTGCATGCCCCCTCTGCGAAGATACCGGTTACCTTCCCGACGGAGGGCGCTGCGTTTGCTTCAGGCAGCGGCTGATCGATCTTTCCTACGATGCTTCCGGAATCCGCCAGGAGCTTGCCATCAAAAGCTTTGACACCTTCGATGCCGAGCTGTTCAGCCGCAAGATAATGCCGGGTATGTCCATTACCCCCTACCGGAACATGCAGCAGATTCTGGCTGAAATGAAGGCCTTTTCACAGGCTTTTCCCCATAACAATCCCCACAGCCTTATCTTCCACGGCCCTCCCGGAACGGGAAAGACCTTTCTGCTGGACTGCATCGCCAAGGCTGTTCTGGACAGAGGCTTTACGGTGCTCTACCTGACCGCCAACCAGCTGACCAGCGCCATGGAGGAATACCGTTTCCACCGTAATCCCCAGGAAACAGAAAAAGCCGGGATGATTCACGATGAAATCCCCCGGGTTGATCTGTTGATTTTGGATGATTTGGGCGCTGAATACATCAATCAGGTAACAGCTGCCGATCTTTTTGAATGCATCAATACCAGAATTCTGTCACACAAGAGCACCTTGATCTCCACCAATCTGGATCCTGAAAAACTGCGCACCACCTATATGGACCGGCTCTACTCCCGGTTTAAGGGCTCCTATCGGTTTATCCGGTTTTTCGGACCAGATTTAAGGACGAGGAAACAATAATACGATTACAGGTTTGTTGTCGCAGCTATCTATCTCCCCTGCATACTCTGCCGCCATTCTAACGGGATTAAAATTCTTAAGATATGCGGAAGGCGTCTGCAGGGGAGATATATAGCTGCTCTGCTTTATGGCAAAATAAAAATATTGTTTTTATGATCTTACGAGTGTGATTCTTGGAGCAGAATGTTTAATGGCTTTTAGCAATTCCTCATTGGGGTCGAAGTACAGTTTGCAGGTCTTATCCCCTAACTGACCTAAGAGGACATAGGTGGATGGCGTAATCTCGCCGGCACCTGCGTAGATGGTTTTTTCATATTTGCCTTCGATGAGGGCTTTATTTTTTTCGTCGTCCGACGGAGCGATGAGGCGGGCTTTTTTGACATCGAAGCTGGCAACGTGCTTGCGGCTGGAACGGTTGAAAATAATATCAATATCCAAGGTTCCATCGGTGAAGATGTACTCATATTCCCGGTAGGCCCGCCGCCAAAGAATCCACACAGCAAGGGCAGCGGCTATCATAATGACGGGACCGGCCAGATATCCGGCTGTCAGGCTGATGGCATAAGGAAGCACACAGATTACCAGCGCGCTGATGACCAGCAAAATCCGTTTGATCAGCACCTCCTTATCCGTTCCTCTGCGCACCATCTGTTCCAGAAAGAGTTCCTCCTGAGCCATCATTTGCCTCCATATTCACATAGATTTCTGACAGGACAAGCGTCGCATTTGGGCCTCTGGGCGCTGCAGATCCTCCGTCCATGGAAAATCAGCAGCACATGGGCCTTAGTCCACAGAGATGGATCAATGGCATTCATCAGATCCTTCTCCGTATGCTCCACGTCTTTGGAATGGGCAAGCCCCAGCCGGTTGGATACCCTGAAAACATGGGTGTCTACCGGAATGGAGGGGATGCCGAAGGCAAAGCCGAGAACCACATTTGCGGTTTTGCGGCCGACGCCCGGCAGCTTCACCAGCTCCTCCATGGTTCTGGGAACCTCGCCGCCATATTCATCCTTCAGCATGCGCCACATATAATACAGGTGCTCGGCCTTCATATTGAAGAAGCCTAAGGTGCGGATATAATCTTTAATCTCATCCATGCTCAGGGTAAGCAGCGAATCCAGGTCCGGATGATCCCGGTACAGAACCGCGGTTACCTTGTTGACCTGCTTATCTGTGGTCTGAGCCGAAAGAACGGTGGAAGTCAAAAGCTGCAGCGGCGTGTCGTGGGTTAATTCACAATCCGCATCGGGATAGGTCTGGTCCAGAATATCCAAAATATCGATGGTTTTTTGCTCCATATGCGGCTCCTTACGATGCATCTTCTAACTGGTTAATAATCTGGGCCGGGTCAACCCCTAAAAGCTCAAGGGCCTTCTGAAGCTGCGTATCCCGTCTAAGATCCGGAATGCTCTCCAGGCCCCGCAGGGTATTCAGCGTTTCATTTTCCGGAAGCTCCACCACATAATCCGGCTGAACGCCTTCTCCATGGATGCAGCGGCCGTCGGGAAGATAATACCTGGCGGTGGTCAATTTGACAGCTGAAGCGTCATACAGCGGCACCGTGGTCTGCACGATGCCCTTGCCAAAGGTCGTGGTTCCCACCAGCTTGGCGAAGCCTCTGGCCTGGAGGGCGCCGGATAAAAGCTCCGAGGCGCTGGCGGAATTTTCGTTCACCAGAACAACCAGGGGCATATCAAAGCTTCGGTTATCCGAGGAATAGAAATTTTCCCGGTAACCTGTCTTGTCCTCGATATAGGTAATCATGCCGGCGTCCATCATTTCATCCGCAATGGCTGTGACCACATCCACCCGTCCTCCCGGGTTGTCTCTCAGATCGAGCACCATGGCCTTCATTCCCTGATTTTTCAGATCCTCCAGGGCGGTCTGGAACTGTCCTGTGGTCGTGCCTTCAAAGCCTGCCAGGCTGAGATATCCGATATTTCCGGGCAGCATTCCGCTGCGGACGGTGATGGATTCCAGCTGCCGTCTGACAATGGAAACTGTCTGCGGCTGTCCATCCCTGATAAAGGTCACCTCAACGCTGGTGCCTTCATCGCCGCGGATATGGCTCACGATCTGATCCAGCGTCAGGCCGGTGAGATCCGCATCATCCGCTTTGACGATTCTGTCTCCAACCTGGATGCCTGCTTCAAAGGCGCCGCCCATGGGATTCACATCCTCCACCATGGCGCCGCCCTCTTCTTCCGCGAGGGAAACCGTTACGCCGATTCCCACATAGTTGCCGCTGGCGCTTTCCATATAGTCGGTATATTCCTTCTGATTGAAGTAAGAGGCATATTTATCGTTCAGACCATTGATGGCTCCGTGATAGGCGCCATCCAGAATCTGGGAATTATCCACGTCGGTGTAGAACATTTCATCGATATAACGAACCAGAACATCGGTTTTCTGGATCATCTCGGCGCCCTCTTCAACCGTCAGGCCGCCGCTCTGGGACAGAGTTGAGAAAATCGGATTGCGTACCAGGATAACCATGAAGATAATCCCGGCCAGCAAAATGCCGGATCCAAGGCCGATGAAAAACGGACCGGCAAAGCGCTTCTTTTTCGGCGCCGGCTGGATAAACGGCCCCGGCTGGACCTGGTAAGGATAGGACGGAGCCTGCTTGTCCCCATAAAACCCGTTGCCCATCTGCGCCTGGTTCTTAGCATAGCCGGGATTTGCAGACCAGGACGGATTCTGACCGTAGCCCGGATTTCCGGGCGCAGACAGATTCTGGCCGTAGCCCGGATTTCCTGCCTGGGACGTGTTCTGCGCATAAATCGAATTTCCGGGCTGCACCGGGTTCTGCATATAGCCCTGGCTTCCATCCTGACTGATATCTGAAGGTGTAATCGGATCTGATCCTTTTTGATAGCTCATAATAGTTTTACTCCATTAGAATTTCCATAAAGATAACATATATATTTTATCACAATGAGGCCGCAAGGTAAACTTTTTGTGAAAAAAACGTGTTCGACCAAGCGGCTTCCAAAACAAACACCCCTGCAAATCGCAGGGGTGCGGAAAATCAACTATCCAAAAATCAGTTGGTGATGGTAAGCTCAGTTTCCTTGTCGAATACGTGAATACGGTTTGCATCCAGCGCAAGTTTAACCTTATCGCCGTTCTTAACCTGAAGTCTGGGGCTGACCTTTGCAACCAGATCCACTTCATCGATGTTGATATACAGATGCATCTCAGCGCCAAGTAGCTCAGTAGCATTTACCTCAGCGACAATCGTGTCATCCGGGAACTGGGCAAGGGCTGCTTCGGTTTCGTGGATGTCTTCCGGACGAATACCCATCACAACCGTCTGGCCGAGATAACCGCCATCCACAACTCTTCTGGCCTTTTCATTGGTCAGAAGAACCTTCTGTCCATGGAAGGTAAGATAAATGTTGTTTCCTTCCTTCTGAGGAACGGCATCGATAAAGTTCATCTGAGGAGAACCGATGAAGCCGGCAACAAACAGGTTCTGGGGCTCGTTGTACAGTTTGATGGGAGAGTCAACCTGCTGCATCAGACCGTCCTTCATAACAACGATTCTGGTACCAAGGGTCATAGCCTCAACCTGGTCATGGGTAACATAGATAATGGTAGCATTCAGTCTTTCGTGCAGACGGGAAATCTCGATACGCATCTGAACACGAAGCTTGGCATCAAGGTTGGACAGAGGCTCATCCATCAGGAAGACCTTGGGGTTACGGACAATGGCGCGGCCCATGGCAACACGCTGTCTCTGACCGCCGGAAAGAGCTTTCGGTTTACGGTCAAGAAGATGCTCGATCTCAAGGATGCGGGCTGCTTCATGAACACGCTGCTCAATCTCTGCTTTCGGGGTTTTTCTCAGTTTCAGACCAAAGGCCATATTGTCGAAAACCGTCATATGCGGATACAGAGCATAGTTCTGGAAAACCATGGCGATATCACGATCTTTGGGAGCAACGTCGTTCATCAGCTTGTCGCCGATGTAAAGCTCGCCGTCGCTGATCTCTTCAAGACCTGCGATCATACGAAGGGTGGTGGATTTACCGCAGCCGGAGGGGCCGACAAAGATAATAAATTCCTGATCTTCGATATCCAGATTAAAATTGTTTACAGCTGTAATCCCGTTTGAATATGTCTTCTTAATGTTTCTGAGTGATAGACTAGCCATCGATTGCCTCCTTAAAAAGCTTTCATAATAAATACTTTAAAACTATATTACACGTTTTTTTCAAAAAAGGCTATCGGCCTTATCAACAAAAATCATTCACCCTATTTGTTACTTTTGCTAAAAGCAAAAAAATATGATACAATCATACCCGGAATGACCACATTTGTATTTGTAAGGGAGACATTTTCAATGAAATCCATATTAGTGACAGGCGCATCTCGCGGCATAGGATCAGCTATCACGAGATTATTTGCCCAAAACGGCTGGCGGGTCTTCGCGTGTGCGAGACACATACAATCCCTGATGCAGATCTGCCAGGAACTGCCCTCTGTTTATCCCGTTTCCTGCGACCTTGCACGTCCTGAGGAAATCGACCGTCTCTTTGAGATCATCCATGAGAGCTGCCCCGCTCTGGATGCCGTTGTCAACAACGCCGGCGTCTCCTACATCGGCCTGATCCAGGATATGAGCGTAGACGACTGGGATAGGCTGATGCAGGTAAACTTAAGGGCGCCCTTTTTAGTCACGAAAGCCGCCCTTCCCGGCATGATCCAAAGAAAGAGCGGCTGCATCGTCAATATCAGTTCCATGTGGGGAACCTATGGCGCATCCATGGAGGCGGCCTACTCGGCCTCCAAAGGCGGTCTGAATGCTTTCACCAAAGCTCTGGCCAGGGAGCTGGCGCCATCAGGCATCCGGGTAAACGCCATCGCCGCAGGCGCTATCGATACTTCCATGAACGCATTCCTCTCCCCCGAAGAACGCTCCATGCTGGAAGATTCCATCGGCCTCGGCCGTCTGGGCCGCCCCGAGGAGGCAGCGGACCTTGTTTTCTATCTCTGCAGCGAGAAAAGCTCCTACCTGAGCGGCGCGGTCATTCCGCTGGACGGGGCATACTGACCTTTGCAGCATTTGCCTCTGTACCTTCCCGCCCAAAACACGCTGATCTAAAGCAGCCGTTATGTTCAGGAAGGAAAATTCCCCAGACAGATAAATGTTCCCCAAACCTTGTTTTTCTCTGAATAATCAAAGGCATATAGCTGATCAAAAATCGGCCTGACTCTGACCCGGTGGTTTTTAACTGCCGGGTTTTTCTCATCCAGGCTGCGCAGGATTTCCTCTGCCCTCATCTTTCGCGCCTTGGGTGAAAGAGCTCCCTGTGCCGCCTTTTCCAGTCCCAGGGGAAAATGGTCCGAGGCAGAGGCAGCATAAAAATCAAAGAGCAGCGATGCCTGAAACTTTCGAAGCGCTTCCTTGTGAAATAGTTCTTTCTCATAAAGAGAGATCAGCCATTGACTCAGCAGATCAAAGAGCTGCTGCATCCCGGCCGGCAGGAGCAAAGCCCCGTTTTGGTCCAGAAATTCCCGCAGCTGATCCATCAATTCAAAGGGAGAGTCAAAACAGGGCTCCAGAGCCAGCATGGTGGTCTTAAAGCGGCAGCTGTTCCAGTATTTCTCCAAAACATCTTCGATCTGTTTTAGATAATACAGATCCTCCGTGCTTACATATCGGTTTCTAAGGATTTCATAGGGCGGATTCTGGGAAAACACATAACCGTAGGCTTCCCTCTCCTGCTCCATGGGACTGCCGCTTAGCAGCTTCAAAAAGCCCAGCTGAAACTGATGGGCGTGCAGGGAATAGACATCATTAAAGGACTGTTTGAAGATCTGCAGGTTTTCGTAAGGCAGACCGGCAATCAGATCGACGTGCACATTCACATTGTCCGTCTCAAGCAGCTTCTTAAGATGCGCAAAGATCACATCCACCTTCGGGCTTCGGCTCACCGCCATCAGGGCTTCAGGACAGGTTGACTGAATGCCCGCTTCCACCTGAACCCGGCCGTCCGGCATGCCATTAAGCTGTTCGATCAATCGGCTGCTCAGGATCCCTGCTTCTATTTCGAAATGAAAAGTGGTATCACAGTCTTCCGGCAGCCGGAAAATCCAGTCCAGAATCGCTTCGGCTCTTTTGGGATGGCAGTTAAAGGTTCTGTCCACAAACTTAATGGTCTTAACCTTTGCCTTCACAAGCTCAGCCAGCTCGCTAAACACCCTTTCAAGGGGCAGCTCCCGCACTTTCCTGCCTCCGGTTTCCACGGAAGAGAGACAATAGCTGCAGGAAAAAGGACAGCCCCGGGAAGCCTCGTAGTAGAGAATCCGGTCTTTAAAAGGGGTAAGGTCTTCATAGAGAAAGGGCAGCTCCGCCAGGTCTTCGATGGGAAAGGCCGATATCACATGAGCGTCTTTTTCAATCTTCCAGGATTCGGGAATCAATGAAAGAAAGGCCTGACGCTTTTTGAGGTCAGCTTCTCTGTCTGATGCCTCCATGAGCAAAGATGCGGTAAAAGCCCGCTCCCCTTCGCCTGCGATAATCCCATCCACCAGCGAAGCATCCAGCGCTTTTCCTTCCAGGCCATAGGAAACCTCCGGTCCTCCCAGCAGAATATGAAGCGCAGGCCTCACGGCCTTCAAATCCCTTAGCAGATCCCGAATCATGGTAATATTCCAAAGATAACAGGCAAATGCAATAACATCTGCCTGTTCCTTTAAAAGATCGTAATAAATCATCAGCTCAGGCTGATTGATTGTAAACTCCATCACCTTCAGCTGAATATCCTTTACCCCATGGGATCGGTAAAAACAATCCGCATAGGTTTTTAGGGAATATACCGCTCCGGATGAATGGATATATTTGGCATTGACAGCCACAATCAGACATTTCATATGCTTAACCTGTTATCCGCGCATCTCTAAGAGAATGCTGCTTTTTGAAGAAGCTGCGCCTGTGCCTCCAGGATATCATCCTGATAGGCAAAGAAATTGACAGCATCGGCGCCGCCCTCCAGCGTCTTATTCAGCGCCTCTTCCAGCTGCGGATCATCAAATTCAATAATCGGCGCCAAAACAGCGCCCGGCGTCTGCACCCGGGATCTGGAGGTTTCCTCCCGAAGCACCTCTATATCCAGTCCCTTCCTGATGGATGCAGTATCTTCGCCATCTGAAAGCACAAGGCCGGTAAGCCCCGACAGAACCCGGATTCTGTCCGAATCAGTCAAGTCCTTCGCTCCCTGCAGCATGGCGAGAAGATCAGCCAGTTCAACATTCAGACAGGCAGGGCCGCTGATTTCCTTATAGCAGCGGTAGATCATGGGTGAGAAAATATCCATGGCCCCGGCCAGATCCCGATAGTGCTGCCCCACCAGCTTGTTAAGAGACGGGGTGAAGATAAAAATACCTGTTTTTAAATCCGGGTTCACGGATTTTACCGTTTTGGCAAAGTCAAGAAGATGTTCCGTTGTGGACAGCCTTCGAAACTCCATCCATTCATAAAGCCCTTCCATATGCCGCTCTATGCGAACCGGCATCCCATGAAGATAATCATACAGACCCGCCGCAGCCTTTTGCATCGCAACAGGATCGAAGCCCATTTTTCTGGCTTTATTCATACATGCCGGGCAAAAACAGGTAAAGAAAGCATCCGGATCGGCGATGCCGTCCTTTATTTCACCGGAAGAGGGAGAGGCAAAACGAGCGCCATCGATGATCACGCCCTTGATGCCCTTCCATCCTGCGATCTCTTTAACCACAGACAGGTTGTAGGCGCGGACTTCTTTGCGGGTTGGACAGGTGGAAGAAAACCAGCGCTGCCTCCTGCCATGAACGTCTTGCGCCAGCCAGGAATCATCCCTGAAATCCGGTCCACGGTAAGCGCCGCAGGCAGCATAGGCATCCAGGCCGTTTTCCCTTGCAGCTTCTACACATTTTTTCCCTCCCACCAACGCTTCAAATCCGATTTTGCGAAGCTTTGAAGCGCCGATGGTTTCGGAAGGCTGTTTCTCATCGGCGCAGCCATACATCCAGAGCCTCATTTAAGGGTAATCTCCAAAACAGAATCGTTCTCGTCCGGCAGCGGAAAACTGCTGGTCCGGTTGTCAAAGAAGAAAAAGGCGTCGGTGGGATATTCCTTGACATTCCAAAAGTCCGTCGGGATAATCTCGCTTCCATCCTTCAAAAGCCTCATATGGTCGATTTTACCGGCCAGGCCCCGCAGGCAGACAGCCCCCATGCATTCTTCATAAACATGAGCATACAGCTTTTTCCCGTTCTGGGTATAACGGCCCCATTCAGGCTTTTCATAATCCGCCATGCCGCAGCCGTAGATGCTGTCCGCGTTATCCTTCATCCAATCCGCCAGGGCTTTCAGGATGTTCACCGACTCCCGGGGAATGCGCCCTTTGGCGTCAGGACCCACATTTAACAGAAGATTGCCGCCCTTGCTGACGCATTCCACCAAAGCGCGAATAATCATCCTGGGGCTCTTGAAGTGATGATCGGAGGAACAATAACCCCAGTTATCGTTCATGGTAATGCAGGCTTCCCACGGAATGGGATCGCCCGCCTCGTCTGTCATGCCTGAAGGAGGAATCATCTGCTCCGGGCAGGCAAAGTCACCCGCATAAACGGAAGGATTCTTTGTCATAATGGTGCCGGATTTTTCCCCGCTTCCTTCCAGACGGTTGTCGATAATCAGCTCCGGCTGCAGGCTTCTGGCCATCTCCACAAGCTCTTTTGCTTTCCAGGTTTCACACTCCATGCCCGGATAGGAGAAATCAAACCACATAATATCGATCTTTCCATAATTGGTCAATAGCTCTCTTACCTGACCGTGCATATAGTCCAGATAGCGGTTGAAATCACGGTTTTCATTGGAATATGCCGGATTCTCCCGCATAGGATGATTCCTGTCGCCATAGTGAGGATAGTCCGGATGATGCCAGTCCAAAAGAGAATAGTACAGACCCACCTTCAGCCCATCGGCGCGGAAGGCATCCAGAAATTCTCTGACCAGATCCCGCCCTGCCGGAGTATTGGTGGCTTTATAGTCCGTCAGGCTTGAATCGAAGAGGCAGAAGCCGTCGTGATGCTTGGCGGTCAGAACAGCATATTTCATGCCTGCTTCTTTAGCGAGCTTAGCCCAGGTTTTCGGGTCGAACTCACTGGGATTAAATTCCCTGAAAAAGCCTTCGTAGTCTTCTACACTGATTCTTTCACGGCTGCGGACCCATTCGCCTCTGGCCGGAATGGCATAGAGCCCCCAGTGAATAAACATGCCGAATCGGTCATGCAAAAACCATTTTGTACGACGGGTTCTATCCGCGATCATCTCGTTCATTACCATATCCTCCTGATATTCATTTCCTGCCCTGCCGGCAGTTTTTTTTACTGAATTCACTGATGAGCTGAGTCAATTATTCCTCGGTCCTGGACGGGAATATATGTTCAAAATAATCCGTCTGCAAAATCACCGCGCACTGCTTCAGTTTATTGGAAACCGTTGCATTGATGCGCTTCTTATAGCCCTCCGGATCAAACATATTTTCATCGTAGGGGGTAAACTGATTGGTGAAGGCATTAAACTCTCCCTCCGTTGTTTTCCAGTCCCCGTAGGCATCAAAGGCAATCGCCAGCTTCTTGGAAAAAATATCCCGCCCGGGCAAAAGCCTGGAATCCCATTCGCATCCAAAGAGATTAAGCAGCGTAGGAAGAACATCGATGCTGCAGACCGGTTCGCTGACCACTACCGGGTCGTAATCTTCCAGGCAGCCGGACCAGATGATCAGCTGATTCTGATCTCTTTCCATATAGGTGCGGACGTTAAAGCCATAGAGCTCGTCCAGATCTTTTTTATAGCCAAGGGCATCATACCAGCTGAGCCCATAGGGAAAATGATCCCCGGATATAACGATCACCGTATCATCCGCTATCCCCTTCTTCTCCAGCTCTTTAATCAGCAGGGTCATGGAATCCTCCAGCTCCAGGTTGGCCGCATAGTAACATTGAACCGCATAGCTATAGGGAAGATCCTTAACCCGGTCCCAATGCTTTTTCGACTGGTCATTCTGATTGACGTCATATTCGCTGTGGCCGCTGACGGTCATATAGTAAATATTGAAGGGCTGCTTGTCGATATACATGGGAATGGTTCCTTCAAACATCTCCACATCACTCTCGGGCCAGGCTGATGTGATAAAGGACTCAAGTCCCGATCCATATCCGATAAAGCCTTCGGAATAGCCCAGGTGCTGATGGGTGATATTCCGGTTGTAATAGGTATAGCGATGATTGTGGAAGGCCTGGCCGTAATATCCTTCCCGGTCAAGAAAGCTGCCGATGGTATAATAATTATTGTGATTCACAATCTCCTGCATGGACTGTGCCCCGTCTATGGGAAGCACGCCCATGAGATAACAGCATTCGCCGCCAGTGGTTCCGGCGTTATAGGGCTGGGTATAATCCAGAATATTGATTCCCTTGGTCGCCATCCGGTATAAGGTTGGGGTCAGCTTTTCATCGATGGCATGGCTGCAGAAAGCTTCTGCGCAGATGAGAATCAGATTTTTCCCTTTAAAGAGTCCGGTAAAGGCGTTGGTATTGGAAGGACGCAGGGAAGATGCATAGGCATCCATGGCGGCAATAGAGGAGCTGGGGGCCGCCTCGGAAAGCGCTTCAAAGTCCAGGTCCAGCTGGGCCGGTTTAACCTCCCATGTCTCAGGAAGCAGGCTCGGCGTCTCTGCTTCTTCAATGACTTCATCTTCTTCTGTATCAGCACTGCTGTCAGCGGAAGCTTCCGCATCCGCTGTTTCTTCCTCAGAGCCATTCGCTGCGGCAGACTCGGATGCAGAAGGATCTGCTTCGGCTATCATCTCATCAGCCGGAAGCGTCTCTTCTGACGGAGAAGACGACTCCGCCATCTCAGCGGAAGCTGAGCCTTCCTCAAGCTCCTCTTCAGGCAATTCCTCCTCCGGCCAATCTTCCCAGTCTTCCGCTTCCCAGGTAAGATCCGAGATCCGTTCTTCTTTCGGTCTGATCAAATCCAGACGAATGCCGGTCATCAAGCCAAAACTGTCCGTGCTCTTCGCAAAGGTATATTCCGTGCGGTACGCTTTCTTCAGCTGGTCGTTTTTATGAATGACCACACCGGCAGCCGCCGCAGAATCAGCCGCGAGAAACAAAATCAGAAAGCCGGCCAAAACCGCTGTTTTAAGCTTCAGGGTTCCAAAGCCGGATTTCATGAAGTATTTGGAAATAACAAAATAAAGAATCAAAGGAAGCAGAAATAAAAAGATATGCCAAAGCCCTGTTCTGGAGGTAATCAGCCGAAGGGCCGTGCCAGTAAAATCGGCAGCTGCCTCCCCTGCTCCAAGCGTAATGGTTCCCAGATCAAACAGGGTCTGAAACTGCTGAACAATAAAGAATTCAACGCAAAAAGTCAAGGCAATCAGGCCCAGCAAAATTCCGGTAACGATTTTAGCCACCAAGGCTTTTTTGATCAGATAGGTTGGAAGGTACAGGATCAGACCCATGCAAAAGCTGAATAAAAAGGTAATGACCACCGATAAAAAGCTTTGATGCAGAAATACAGCCTGATGAAACACCATCTCCTGAAAGAACAGGCCGAGAGGGAAAAACAGCGCAGAAAGAATATACTTCCATATGGATGGTATCTTATCTGAAAGCTTCTGCAAAACAGATTTCTTCGTTTCGGTCTCTGATGTCTTCGTGTCCTGTTTTGAAGGATCCGGAGAAACAGAATGGAGAGATTTTTTCATCGATTGGCCTCGCAAAAAAAGATGCTATCATTATAATGGATGGATTCTAAAAGGTCAATCTATCTCTTTTATCCATTCCCTGAAGCGAACCGGATTCCAGGTTTCGGGGAAGTTCAGATAGTGTGTCAGTTTCCTTCTGGCAGCAGATGCGGATTTTTCAAGCTTTAGAATCAGATCGGGTCTTTGGTTCTTTGCTTCCAGATAGGTGGGTGCCTCCCATGCATCGGTGTCCGGGTTTAAAAGGGGATTTTCTTTTTGCGCCATGCTGGGGCCGATTAACCCATGGGCATATAGAAAATGTCGTTTCTCTTTGCTAAGAACCAGTCCCCAGGGTCTTTCTCCCACTGCTTTGGCGCCAATTCCGGTATAAAACCGATGAACGGCAGGCCATAGCCCTCCGATGGAAACATCTCCCGTTTCCCGGATTAATCTGGCCAGATGGGATCCCGTCCGTACACCGCCTGAAATCCCGCATCCGCCAACATTGGTCATTACAGCGCTGTCGCCAAGGGCAGCAAAACCGGACGCTGCAAATGTTTCGGGCGGTTCCGCCGCAAGGCATCACCCCACCACCTTCAGCCAGAATCTCTCCTTGATCCAAGGCAGGAAAGGATCGGATGGCCTCCAGCGAGAATTGCTTCGCCAAGGCGCCTCCGTCATCAAAATCCAGTTCGACGCAGCATCCCAAATCCACCACATCACTGCCAAGGGGCGACATCCAGGTATATCCGTTCAGAGAATCCATGACATGATGCCCTTTATATCGAAAGGGAAAATGCTCCGCATCCGTAGGCAGCGGTTCTTTCAACCGGCGGACCGATTTAAAGGAAGAAAACAAAGGAGCCAACGTCGTCCGTCTGAAGCTGATCCTTAAAGGCCAGCAGCTTGTTGAACACGCAATAATGCCCTACGCCGCCAACGGACGTGACGCAGCCGAAGCCGATGGGAAGAAAATCCAGCCGGCCGGCAAAGAGATCCTGATCCTCAATCTTTCGAAAGAGCCTCGGATACAGCACCTTCAGGCAGGCAATTTCTCTAAGCTCCTTTGGGCCGCCGGATGCTTCCCGGTGAACGCGGGTATAGGTTTCCATGATCTCCAGCTGTTCAGCTGGGGATTTTTCGCAGGGCAGCTTCTTGCTGACCTCTACGTTCTGGGCTCCATTGACATCAAACTTTACTGCCATCTTCTTCTCCTTAGTGCGCTCTGCGCTCCTCCGCGCGCCAGTCATTTTGATAACCGGATATCAGATCCGTAAACCGTTTCGTGATATAGTGCGGTCTGGTAATCGCGCTGCCTACCACCACCGCATGCGCGCCCAGATACAGGCACTTGATGGCGTCTTCCGGCGTATAGATATGGCCTTCCATAATCACATAAGCCTCGTCCTTCAAATCCCTGCACATCCGGGCAAAGGCGCGCATATCCGGATTTTCAATCTGTTTGGTTTCTGCGGTATAACCATAAAGGGTAGGTCCGACAATGTCCGCCCCAAGCTTCACGGCGTTCAAGGCTTTCTCATAGTTGGAGACATCTGCAAAGATGATGGCTTCCGGGATCGCCTCTTTAACTTCAGGCAGCAGCTCATAGGCATGCCGTCCGTTAATCATCTGAGCGGTGCAATCCAGGGCGATAATTTCCGCCCCGGCTTCCCAGACCTCCTTTGCCGCATCCAGATTGGGGTTAATAAAGACATCGCTGTCCTTTGTCCACTGTTTGTAAAGACCAATGACCGGAAGGTCCACTGCTTCCTTGATGCTTATGATCTGATCTGGCATGTTGGCGCGGATGCCCACGGCTCCGCCCCACTTGGCCGCCTTGGCCATCAGCGCCACCAGGTCGGGATGATAGATGGGATCATCATGCTGAACCTGGCAGGATACGATCAGGCCATTGGCAAAGGATTCCAGGATCGCTCTTTTTTTAGGGTCATTTGTTTTCATTTAGGGATTCCTCCAGATAATAATCGATTAGACTTCCTTCATCTTCAGATAACAGTACAGTACACCTCTTGTCTCTCTATTGTCGCCTCCTTAGCTTCCACAATAGATTATAGCACCAGCCGCATACGGATTCAATCATTTTTTATCATTTTATATCATAGCCTTACTTATTTTCTCTTCAAGAATCTTCTTTCCAATAAAAATAGCGCTGCATTACGCAGCGCTTTACCGGCCGTGCCGATCTTTATGAATCACTTTGCATGAAACAGTCCGGGAATTGATTTATGAAATCGATACAAGATTATCGGGTTTTTCATCCTCCGGAAAGGGAAACCTGTCGCAGATAATCTGATCAAACTCGCTTGTCTCACATACCTTCATAAATCCCTTGCCTTCAAACTTGCTGGAATCCAGCAGCAGATACTTTTTCTGGGAATGCGCCAGGACCAGCCGCTTGATTTCTACACTCTGAAGTTCCGTTCCGCAGACTCTTCTGTTGGGAAGATCCAGACCCGAGCAGCCAAGAAAAGCCTTGTCAAAGGAAAACTGTCTGATCATATCCTGAGCGATAACGCCTACATTCATTTCGTAATAGGCGATATGCTCCCCGCCGATCATAATCAGGCGTCCGGTGGGATTCTGGATATAGTTAAAAAACATGGTGTTATTGGTAACGATCGTCACCCGCCGCTTCAGCAGCTCCACCGCTAAAGGAATCATGCTGGTCCCGCTATCCAGAAAGACTACATCGCCCTCTTCCACCAGCGTAGCGGCAAAGGCAGCGATGGCAGCTTTTTCCTGCCGTTTAACCGTAAGCCGCTGCTGCATCGCAAGCTCGGCTTCTTCTGCATCTTCCAGCGAAGCGGCGCCTCCCTGAACCCTTCTTAATTTACCTTCCTTCTCCAGTTTTTCAATATCTCTGCGAGCTGTTATTTCAGCAGTTCCCATTTCAGAAGCCATATCCTTAAGGCTGACAATGCCTCGCTGACTCAGGGCTTGCAAGATATATCTTCTTCTTTCGGATGCGATCATGTTTTCTTCCTCAGTTTATCCCTAGCTAATCCATATACATTATACAGATATTTTAATAATATATGATGCTTCTTCTTTTTTCAACTGTTATTTTCTGTTTTTTTCGCATCTGTCGTTTTGTGATGCCGGATCCATGGTTTCTTGACATAAATATCTTTAGGACTAATTTCACTTTGGTATTTTGGTTAGTAT
>JAGBND010000077.1 GCA_017634575.1 Bacillota bacterium | reverse complement strand
AAGAGGGGGAAGGACAGGCCTTTTCCATCTACCAGGTCGGGGAATTTGATCAGCAAAAATGCATTTATCAAAGCCCTGTGCTGCGGAAAAGGAAAGACAGCAAGTCTGAATGGACTGCGCAGCTTCATACGCAGATGGATAAGCTGATGGAAGCGATATGTCAGGCTTTTGCAGATTTTGAATTGTCCATACCGGATCAGCATAGCCAGGAACTGCCTGGTCAGCGACTTTCTGCTTGGCCTTATGCAGCGACGGGGATGATCTGCCTGCCTCCTTTGGAGGAAGCTATTGCTTTTCCGACGGAGACGGCAGCGTCAGAAGCTTTGGAATATGGCGATGGCATGAACCGAATCCAACAGATCCCGAAACAGCTTCAGGCATTGGCGGGGATTATGGATCTTCCCGAAGAAATGGCCATAAAGGAATGGAAAGTGGATGTGAGCGCAGGCAACGTTCTCATAGCAGGCGATGCAGGCATGGGAAAAACCAATCTTCTGAAAACCATTATCAGCTCCCTGTGCATGCAGTTTCTGCCCACAGAGCTTGAAATATATCTGCTGGATTTTGATACCGGCGCGCTGTCCGGTTATGGCATATGGCCCCAGGTGGGGGATGCGCTGACCATTCGGGACGAGGAAAAGCTTGGATATCTGCGACGGATGCTGGAAAAGGAAATGCATACCAGACGGGAATATCTGAAGGAAATAGGGGCTTCTTCCGAGAGGGATTTTCATGCAGACGAACAAAAGAGGCCGCCCCATCTTTTGCTGATTGTGGATGGGTTCGGCGCGATGAAGGAAATGACCGCCTTTGAAGGGGAGACGGAACGCTTCTGGCTGCAGCTTTTAAGGGATGGCCCGGCTCTTGGAATGACGCTGATCGCGGCCAATACGGGAACCATCGGTATTTCTTTCAGAGAGCTCTCCTTCTTTTCCAGGCGAATCGTCTTTTACTGCGCGGATCAGGGAGCGTATGCGCAGCTTCTGGGCAGTACCCGGCTGATGCCTGAATGTCTTCCCGGACGGGCTTTGCTGTTGGAGAAGGCAATAACCGTTAAAGCCCAGTGCTATCTTGCGCCTGAAACGACCCGGGTGAGTGAAAAGGTTATGCAGCATTCCGGGGTATGCGCTGAAAAAATCCCGGTGATTCCCGAACGGCTGAATCTGGATCTTATGTATCAGCAGCTTGGAGGCGAAGGGAAGGGACAATTGATCGGCGGACTTAAGCATGAAACGATGGATCCCTGGCTGATGGATCCCTTTGAAACCGGACTGATGGGATTTTGCGGAGAGCGGAGCCGGTGTGAGGAATTCGTATATTTTCTGCTGCAGAGTCTGTTTAAAAAAACAGACTGCCCGATTCGCCTGTATTTGTCAGACGGACCTGAAAACCGTTTAAGTGGCTGGAAGAACTCTTTTGCCTCTGCCGTCTATACAAATGATCCGCAGGAGGGCGCTTCGTATCTGGCGGAAATAGAAGAGAAGCTGAGACAGACGCAGCTTGCCCTTCGCCGCGGAGACAAAAGAGAAAAAGAGCTTGCCGTGTTGGTCACCGATGATGAAGAAATGATGGAAGAAACCGGGAGCAGCCTGAAAATACGGGAGGCCTGCAGAAACATCCTTGGGAAATACCGGCGATTTGGGATTTTGCTGCTTTTGATACTTCCGGACAGACCTCTTTATTACGCCCAGGATGAGATCCGCTCCAGACTCAGGGATCAGCGGCGGATTCTTTTCTTCGGGGAAATCGATAAATTTGCTTTGTTTGATCTTTCTTTATCCAGGCTTCAGCGTCAGGAAAGAAATCGATCGTCCTGCGATGCGTTCTATATAGATGGCAGGGAAGTCTTCAAAGTCAGGGTTCCGGAAGAAGCTTTCCCATCCATAGCGCCTTCAAATACCGGGAGGGAAAATCATTGATATCCGATCAATCCTATGGTAGAATTAAGCCGTTATATTATTTGGAGCGGCCATATCCGGCCGTCTGATTACCGATGAGAAAGGTTAAGGCATTTTATGATCGGCATTATCGTAGCTACAAAGGAAGAACTGGAGGCGCTGCAGAAAGCCCTCGGGGTTATGAAAAGCCGCCCATCCGCCGGCAGAAACAGCCTGAACGGAGTGCTGGAGTTTGGAACAGGCACCCTGGGGAAAAAAAGGATCTGTTATTGCAGATGCGGCGTTGGCAAGGTCGCCGCCGCGCTTTGCGTACAGCAGATGGTAGACCGCTTCCGTCCCGAATCCATTCTGATGGTGGGCGTTGCAGGCGCGCTGGATCCGGAATTGACCGTCGGGGATATTGTGATTTCCTTAGACGCGGTGCAGCATGACTTTGATACCACCTTCTTTGGAGATCCGCCGGGTTGGGTCAGCGGAATCGACCGGGTAAACTTTGAAGCGGATCCGGCGTTGGTGAAAAAAGCAACCGAGGCGGCGAAAGAGCTTGGACTTCACGTAAAAGAAGGGCGCATCCTGACCGGTGACCAGTTTATTTCCGATCCTGCGGTTAAAGAAGAGCTGATCCGCAAATTCCAGGGAACCTGCTGTGAAATGGAAGGAGCTGCTATTGCCCAGGCCTGCTATACCAATCATGTGCCCTTTGTGATTATCAGGGCTATCAGTGATTCTGCCAGTGGAGACGCAGTGGTGGAGTATAGCGCCTTTGTGCAGGATGCCGCCGGGAAGGCCGTTGGGATTTTGACCAGGATGTTGTCTGCCTAATTTGCAGAGAATGTCTGTCTGCGATGCATATAGGCTCGGACAATAATCTGTTTCTGGATAATAGAGAGGAAAAAGCGTTATGATTTTAGTTACCGGTGGAGCTGGGTATATTGGATCCCATACCTGCGTAGAGCTGCTGAATGCAGGATACGAGGTAGTTGTGGCGGATAACCTGTATAATTCCAGTGAGAAGGCCCTTGAGCGAGTCGAACAAATTACGGGGAAAACCCTGCGGTTTTATGAGGTTGATCTGAAGGATGAAATGGCCATCAGGACCATATTTGAGAATGAGTCCATCGATGCGGTGATTCATTTTGCCGGATACAAGGCCGTGGGAGAATCGGTGCAGAAACCCCTTGAGTATTATGAAAATAATATCGGCAGCACGTTGAATCTTTGCAAGGTGATGCGGGACTTTGGCTGCAAAAACCTGATTTTCAGCTCATCGGCCACTGTATATGGATTTCAGGAGGTCATGCCTGTTACAGAAGAAATGCAGAAACAACCCGCCTCCAACCCCTATGGCTGGACAAAATGGATGATTGAAGAAATCTTAAAGGATCTTCATACAGCTGACCCGGAATGGAACGTGATTTTGCTTCGTTATTTCAATCCGATCGGCGCCCATGAGAGCGGCCTGATCGGGGAAGATCCCAAGGGCATCCCCAACAACCTGGTTCCTTATGTTGCCCAGGTGGCCATCGGCAGACGCGAATATGTCCATGTGTACGGCAATGACTATGATACCCCCGATGGAACGGGCATCCGGGATTATATCCATGTGGTGGATCTGGCTAAGGGACATCTGGCCGCGCTGGAAAAATTTATCGAGCGGCCAGGCGTTCTGGTATATAACCTGGGCACCGGCGTTGGCTACAGCGTCCTGGACGTGATTCACGCCTACGAAAAAGCTGCCCAAAAGCCCATCCCTTATCAGATTGAAGCCCGTCGTCCGGGGGATCTGGCTATCACCTATTCAGATCCATCCAAAGCAAAACGGGAGCTTGGCTGGGAGGCAAAGCTTGGCATCGAGGATATGTGCCGCGACAGCTATCGGTGGCAGTCCATGAATCCAAACGGATATGAATCAGAAAGCGAGGAGTCCTGAATTTGGGAAATTCAAAGCTGATTTTTATGGCCGGCGGCGGTACCGCCGGCCATGTTTACCCTAATCTGGCCCTGATCGAACCCCTGAAAGCGCATGGGATCGATGTTATTTACCTTGGCAAGAAAAAAGGTCTGGAATACGGCATTGTCACAGACGCCGGGATTCCTTTTCGGGAAGTAAATTCAGAGCGGTTTTTCCGTTATCTGACGCTGAAAACATTGCTGACGCCTCCAAGGGTTCTGCAGGGGATTTTTCAGACCGTCCGACTGATACACAAAGAGAAGCCTGCCATGATTTTCTGTAAGGGCGGCTTCGGATCTTTGCCCCCGGCTATTGGCGGATGGCTGACGCGCACCCCCGTGGTGCTTCACGAATCCGATATGACACCGGGACTGGCCAATAAGCTTTGCATGCCCTTTGCCAAAAAGCTTTGCGTGACATTCGCCGATACCATGGAGCATTTGCCCAAAGAGAAAGCTGTTTATACCGGAACGCCCATCCGTGCCTCCTTGCTGAAAGGAAATCGGGAGAAGGGCTTTGCCTATACCGGCCTCGATCCAAAGGGAAAGCCGGTGTTGATGGTGGTTGGCGGCAGCTCCGGCGCTCATGCCTTGAATGAAGCCCTGCTTTCATGCCTCGATCAGATACTCGAGCATTTTCAGGTGATTCATCTTTACGGCAGCAAGCAGGAAGAATTTGAAGCGCCCCAATCACGTCCTGAAAGCGGATATTATGCGAAGGCTTATGCAAAGGATGAATTGGTCGATTTGTTTGCCATGACCGATCTGGTGCTGTCCCGGGCAGGCTCTAATGCGATCAACGAACTGCTGCTTCTGAAAAAGCCGAATGTTCTGGTTCCGCTCCCGCTGGCGGCATCGCGCGGCGATCAGATTCTGAATGCGGAGTACTTTGCAAAGCAGGGATTCAGCGCAGTGCTCAGGCAGGAGGACATGACGTCTGAAAGCCTGCTGGATGCACTTATGAAAACCTGGGAGAGGCGCGAGGACTATATTCAGTCGATGAGTTCCTCAAAGGCGAAAAACGGAACCCAGGAGGTTCTGAAAGTAATATTGGAGGCTTGTGATGATTAGCCCGGAATTGAAAATAATGATTGGCCAGATGCTGATGGCCGGGTTCCCCTCCTCGTCACTGGATCCATCGGCGGTGGATTCCTCTCATGTGCATGAGCAGGCAAAAAACCTGCTGAATGACTTTTTCGTCGGCAATTATATCTATTTTTCCAGAAATATTGAAAGCGCGGCTCAGTGCTGCAGACTTTCTGCAGCGCTTTCCCGGATGGTTTTTGAAAAAACAGGCATCGCGCCGTTTATTACCACCGATCAGGAAGGCGGCATTGTCAGCCGGCTGGTGGAAGGGGCGGCCCTGATCCCGGGCGCGGCGGCAATCGGGGCAGCCTGTGAAGGCATTCGAAACCGGAAAAGCCATGCGGCAGAGGTATACAAGGCCCGTTGGAGCAATCTGCCTTCCAGGCGCGTTTTTGAAATCGCCAGGATGAACGGAGAGATTTTAAAGGCGTGCGGCATCAACCTGAATCTGGCTCCGGACATGGATGTGAATGTGGAACCGGAGAATCCTATTATTGGCTGCCGTTCATTCGGCGATGATCCTCAAAAGGTTGCTGAAAACGCGATCGCCTTTATGAAAGGACTTCAGGAGGCCGGCGTGGCGGTATCGCTGAAGCATTTTCCGGGACACGGCAATGTAAAAAGCGATTCCCATCTTGGCATCCCGATAAATGATACGCCGGAAAGCGTGCTGCGCGAGACAGAGTTCAAACCCTTTGAGGAAGCGGTTAAGGCGGGTGCTGATACCCTGCTGACGGCTCATGTGCGCTATACACAGGTAGATCCGGATCAGCCTGCCACTTTATCCAGGAAGATCATGACAGATCTGCTGCGCGGTGAGTTCGGATTTGAAGGACTGGTGCTGACAGACTGCCTGGAGATGGGCGCCATCAAGGCGTGTTATGGAATTGGAGAAGGGGCTGTTAGGGCTATCGAAGCCGGCGCGGATATTTTGACCATTTCCCATACATATCAGGCTGCAAAAGAAGCTGCGGAAGCAATCTATCAGGCGGTGGAAACCGGACGGATTCTTCCGGAGAGGATTATGGAATCCTATCAGCGGATTAAACGGATTAAAGAAAAATACGGATTGCTCAGCCTTCCGCAGCTTTCCTCGGAAACAGCAGAAAAGATGGTGCAGGATCCGGCCAGAAAAATGGCTGCTCATAGCCTGATGAAGGATTCGATGACCCTTCTTCGGGGAGCCTTTGATCTGGATTTCATGTCCGGAGATTATCTGGTGGTATTTTGTGACCAGTCTCCTTCCAACCTGGCTGAAGACATGCGGCCTCTTTCCATGGGCAGCATGATTCATAAAAAAACCGGAGCCCCGGCAGTCTGTTTTGCCATGAGCTCCGAAGAAGTCAATGTGGAGGAAGTGCTGAATCAGGTAAAGACCCAGCTGGCCGCGCTTCGAAAAAAGAATGCAGGCGCATCTTCTGATACCGTTCCGGATCCGGTTCCCGTTCTGCTTGGACTTTATAATGTCCGCTTCAGGGAAGGGCAGCAGGCGATTCTGAAGGAAATGTCGCTTATGGCTCAGCGCGGCGAAATCAGACTGTATGTCCTTCTGATGGGCGCGCCCTATGATTTGCCGCTGATTCAGAACGATGCCTGCGTTATTACGACATATGAATATACCCGCCTTTCAGCGGCTGCCTTGATAGAAGCCTTGGAAGAGAAATCTTTCCCCGGCATTTCGCCTTTTAAGGTGTGAAAGACCCGGTCTGTCTTTTTCCCGGGTTCCGCTCTTTCAGGAACCGGATAAAGACCATAGCCAGCACAAAGGCAAAGATGGCTCCGATTTCATATATAGGATTTTATGCCTTGCGTGTAAGACGAAGGGTCATGCTGAGCATGCGTCTGACACAATCATCCAGCGCCTCCATGGGCAGTGACAGGTCATATTTGTCTTCCAGCGCATCAAGGATCTCCTGCATGTCGGAAGGATTGCCCGGCATAATCAGGTCATTGCCGGCAGTGATGCACTTGACAGCGGCCGAACCGCCGGAAGAATTGGTGGTAGTCCAGTCTGTCATGATAATTCCGGTGAAACCCCATTCCCTGCGGGCTGCAATGGTGCAAAGATCGTAGCTGTTGGCGGTATGAACGCCGTTCAGCTTGTTGTAGGAGGTCATGATGGCGCCGGGGTGGGCTTCTTTGACGGCGATTTCAAAACCTTTGAGATAGAGCTCCCGGAGCGCGCGCTCGGAGACGATGCTGGATACGCCGCGGCGGTTTTCTTCCTGGTTGTTGCAGGCAAAATGCTTGATGGTTACGATGCATCCCGGATGTCCTTCAACGCCGCGGGTGATGGCGGCAGCCATCTTGCCTGACAGAAGAGGATCTTCGCTGTAGTATTCAAAGTTGCGTCCGCACAGAGGATTGCGGTGGATGTTCATTCCGGGCGCGAGCCATACCTGGACGCCCAGCTCCTCCATTTCCCGGCCGATAATGCTTCCGACTTCTTCCATCAGTTTGATGTCGTAGGTCTGGGCCAGCAAAGTGCCCACGGGGATTGCGGAGCAGAACTGATAGTGGTCTTCGGCGCCTTCATGCAGATATTCCTTCCCGAAGATGCGGTTT
>JAGBND010000002.1 GCA_017634575.1 Bacillota bacterium | reverse complement strand
GGTAGCCGTCACATCCCGCAGGGCATACAGCTTTTTGTCTGCAGGCGTCAGGTTGCCGGATTGACCAACGATGGCCAGACCTACCTCTTCAACCTGCTTCATGAAAGCATCGCCGTCCAGCGCGGTCTGGTAGCCGGGAATGGACTCCAGCTTGTCCACCGTTCCGCCTGTATGGCCGAGGCCGCGGCCGCTCATCTTGGCAAGCTTAGCGCCAAGGGATGCCACAGTGGGAATCACGATCAAAGAGGTTTTATCGCCCACGCCGCCGGTGGAGTGTTTATCTGCAGACAGATCGCCGAAGCGGGAAAGATCCACCGTGTCGCCGGAATGAGCCATCGCATCGGTTAAAATAGAGATTTCTTCATCGCTCATCCCCTGAAAATAGATGGCCATACATAAGGCAGAGGCCTGATAATCAGGAATGGAACCGTCTGTATAGCCTTTTACAAAGAAACGGATTTCTTCTTCCGAGAGCACATGCCCATTCCGTTTCTTTTCAATAATATCGTACATGCGCATAACGATTTTCCTCCTAGAAAAAATGATAACAAATTAATAATCTCATTTATTACACCACATGCACCATCAAATCTTCCTGGAACCACGCCTGTGTGGTGCATGCCGAGTTTTGCTACTTGCCTCCGCAAAACTCTGATAGTATCTTAATTATACCATAAATGTGATGATACAAAAAGAGCCGCTGCGTAAAACAGCGGTTCTTTTCGGTACAAACCGTTATTTCCAACAGGTAAAGCTTCTTTGGCAGAAAACCTGTCTTTTGGTTTGAGCTTATCGCTGACCCGGATCGTAGGGAATACCTTCGGCCTTGGGGGCTTTGGAATTCTTGGAGGTAAGGGCCAGAACCAGCAGAGAAATGATGTACGGGAACATGTTGTAAACCGTACTGGGAATGTTCAGATTGGCAAGGAAATCGATGCCAATATAAACATTGGAAAGGGCTCTGAACAGTCCGAAGAGCAGGGCAGCCAGCGCAATCTTGGTGGGCTTCCACTGGCCGAAGATCATAACGGCCAGGGCCAGGAAACCGAAACCGGCAACGCCGTTTTCGAACTTCCACTCGGAAACGCCGGCCAGGATATAGGCGATACCGCCGATGGATCCGAAGACACCGGAGATCAGCACGCCGGACCAGCGCATCTTGTAAACGCTGATACCAACGGAAGCCGCTGCCTGAGGATGTTCGCCGCAGGCCATCATTCGAAGACCAAAGCGGGTCTTGTAAAGGACTACATAAGCAACGACCAGCGCAATAATAGCAATCACCATAAACCAGTTGAACTGGAAGGAGCCGATATAAGCCACGAAGTTCTGTTTTGCGCTCACATACTGGACGGTGGAGGAAACGTCGTCGCCGCCGGAAAGCTTCATGTTGATGGCTTTGACGAGAACCGTTGCCAGGGCTGTGCCCAGTATGTTCAAGGCCGTTCCGACGATGGTCTGGTCAGCTTTGTAGTTGATGCAGGCCACAGCCAGAAGAGCAGCGTAGGCAACACCGAAGGCAACTGCGCCCAGAAGGGTCAGCAGCACCACAAAGATTCCCGGCGTGGAAGCAGGAATAAACCGCATTACCAGTGCGCCGCCCAGTGCGCCGATAACCATAATGCCTTCAAGACCCAGGTTGATAACGCCGGAATGCTCGGAATAGCAGCCGCCTAAAGCAACAAGCGTCAGAACGGAAGAAAAGATAAGTGTATATTGAAGTAATAGTAACATTATGCTTTACCTCCTTCCTCAGTTTTGGATTCTGAGCCATCGGCAGGTTTCTCCTTGGAAGCATCCTGACCGGCGGGTTCAGCGTTCGCGTTGTTGGCAGCAATATCCTGAGCCGCTTTTGAAGCGTTCAGCTTCTTCATGGTGAGCTTCATGAAGCCTACAAAGCCGCACAGGTAAATAATAATGGCGGAAATCAGATCGGAGATCTGAGAGGAGTACAGGTTCTTGTCAACGTATGCACCGCCGGAGGTGATGTGCTGGATAAAGTAGGAGGAGAAGATGGTTCCTACCGGATTCAGACCGCCCAGGAATGCAGCTGCGATACCGTTGAAGCCCATGCCGGGAACAGCAGAGGTGGTCACTTCCCAGAGCTCGTAATCGGTCAGGTACAGGAAGGCGCCACCGCAGGCTGCCAGCGCACCGCCGATGGCCAGCGTCACGATAATATTGCGCTGCTCGGCCATGCCGGCATATTTGGCAGCATTCTTGTTGTAACCGGTAGCCTTGAGCTCGTAACCGAATCTGGTCTTATCCAGGATTACCTTGATGGCAACTGCGATGATAATCGCCAGCGGGATCGCGATGGAAACATATTCGTTTCCGGCGAAGAGGCCCGCAAGGCCCATGTTCGGCAGAACCGACTGGGGCGCGTAGTCTCTCAGATGTAGGGTATAGGGGCTGGTGGATTCCTTTACGCCGGTAAGGATCATATTGGTGGTGTAAAGGCCGATCCAGTTTAGCATAATGCCCGAGATAACTTCATTTACATTGCAGTAGGCCTTGAGAACGCCGACGATGGCGCCGTAGATGCCTCCGACCAGGATGGCCAGAAGCAGGCAGAGCCACCAGGGAAGGCCCCAGGCCAAAGCTGCATAAATACTGATGCAGGCACCGACTACGTACTGTCCGGCAGCGCCGATGTTGAACAGGCCTACCTTGTAGCAGAACAGAACGGAAAGGGAGCACATCAGAAGGGGAGCTGTCTTGACCAGCGTATTTCCGAGGTTCTTCAGCTGAAGAGCAGCCCGAGAATAGTTCAGGAAGTTCTTGATGACAGCGCCGATGGCGCCGGCAGCTCCGGACGGATTAATGAACAGCAGAACGATAAAGCCGATCAGCAGTCCCAGCAGAATACAGATCAGGGAAGCAAGCAGAGACTGGAAGCCATCGCTCTGGAAGAAGGATTCTTTCTTTTTCATAGGATCGCTCATGCTTTCACCTCATCTCTCTTGGCACCGGCCATGTAGAGACCAAGCTCTTCTACGGTGGTGTTTTTGGGATCTACCTCGCCAACGATTTCGCCTTCATACATGACCAGAATACGGTCTGAAACATCCATGACTTCATCCAGCTCCAGCGATACCAGAAGGACGCCCTTGCCCTCGTCACGCAGATTAACCAGTTGCTTATGAATGCCTTCGATGGCGCCGACATCCAGACCGCGGGTGGGCTGAACCGCAATCAGAAGATCCGGGTTCTTATCGATTTCACGGCCGACAATCGCTTTCTGCTGGTTGCCGCCGGACATGGAACGGGCGATGGTAATGGGGCCCTGTCCGGAACGCACATCATATTCCTCGATGATTTTCTCCGCATATTTACGGATATTATCCTTTCGAAGAAAACCGGCCTTGGAGGTAAACTCGGGCTCGAAATAACGCTCCAGAACAATATTGTTTTCCAGGGAATAATCCAGCACCAGACCATGTTTGTGACGGTCCTCGGGAATATGGGACATACCGGAGGTGCTGCGTTTGCGGATGGACAGATGGGTGATATCTTTTCCGTTCAGGGTGATGGTGCCGCTCTTTACCGGCTCCAGACCGGAAAGACCGTAAACCAGCTCCGTCTGGCCATTGCCGTCGATACCGGCGATACAAACGATCTCTCCTTTGCGGACATTAAAGGATACGCCCTTGACCGCGTTGTTGGCATGGGTTTTGGATGCGACCACCATGTCTTTGACTTCCAGAACCACATCCGTCGGATGAGCCGGACTCTTTTCCACATGGAAGTTTACATTGCGGCCAACCATCATGGCGGAAAGACCTTCCGCTGTGGTGTCGGCAATATTGACCGTGCCGATATATTTACCCTTTCGAAGAACGGAGCAACGGTCAGCAACGGACATAATCTCGTTCAGCTTGTGGGAAATAAACAGGATGGATTTTCCCTCGGCGGCAAGATTCTTCATGATCTGCATCAGCTCTTCGATCTCCTGAGGCGTCAGAACAGCGGTGGGTTCGTCAAAAATCAGAATCTCGTTGTCCCGGTAGAGCATCTTCAGGATTTCGGTTCGCTGCTGCATACCGACGGTGATGTCTTCAATAATGGCATCCGGGTCTACATGCAGACCGTATTTTTCAGAAAGTGCAATGACTTTTTCTCTGGCCTCAGCCTTGTGGAGAAAGCCTCCCTTGGTGGTGGGTTCCACACCAAGAATAATATTGTCGAGGACAGAGAAGCATTCCACCAGCTTAAAGTGCTGATGGACCATACCGATTCCCAGATCATTGGCGTCGTTGGGGTCGCGGATGACGACCTTCTGACCGTTTTTGCGGATTTCACCTTCCTCCGGCTGATAAAGACCGAAAAGAACGGACATCAGGGTGGACTTTCCTGCACCGTTCTCGCCCAGCAGAGCGTGGATCTCGCCCTTTCTCAGCTGCAGAGAGATGTCATCGTTGGCAATGATGCCAGGGAACCGCTTGGTGATGTGCAGCATTTCAATGGCGTATGGTTCGTTCTGAACCGCGGCCGATTTTTCTGCAGCCATGATGGTTCCTCCCTTCTGAAATAAAAAGATATATATAACGGTTTATAAAGCAGCCTGATTTTTTCTTATATACGGGATGCTCCATCCGTTATCCATCTGAAACGAAAGCTAAAAGGAAAGCTAAAAGGAAAGGAGAGAGCGTACGCTCTCTCCTTAAGGCAGACTAAGCCGTCTTATTTGATGTTGCCCTGATCGTTAACGGTAGCGACCTTCGCATTGTCAGCAGCGCTGATGGTGATGTCGTTGTTAACGGTAATCTGTCCGGCGTTCATGGCTTTTACAAGGGCATTGTAATCGGCCTCGGTAAAGCCATCACCAAACTGGGTAGAAGGAGCCAGCTGGACATAGTTCTCGGAAGGTGTGTCGGAGACAAGGCCGAGGTTGTCGATCTTTCCGCCCTGGAACTTGCCTTCTTTGACAGCGGTAAGCATGGTGTTGACGGTAGCGCCAAGACCCTTCATAGCGGAGGTAACGGTCATGCCGGCGCCGTAGGTTCCATCGATGTTAGCAGCCTGGTCAACGTCAACGCCGATGACCTTGCCGCCGGTCTTCTGAGCAGCTTCAGCAGCAGAGGTGTAGATGCCGCCGCCGCAGGCGAAGACGACCTGGGTTCCTGCAGCATACCAGGTATCCATGGCAGCGGTGATATCCGCATCGCCGAAGAACTGGTTGCCGTATGCATAGTTGATCTCAACAGCAGCGCCGGTCTCGGCAGCAGCTGCGTCAGCACCCTGAACAAAGCCATAGCCATAACGGACAACAGCAGGAACAGCCATACCGCCAAGGAAACCAAGCTTGGTGTAGCCAAGTTTTACAGCAGCGTAGCCAGCCATGTAACCGCAAAGCTCTTCCTGGTAAACAGCAGAGTAGAGGTTGGAGGGCAGGGTGTAGCCTTCAGAGAAATCGCCGGCAGAAACGTCCAGCGCGATAAAGGTGACATCCGGGTAGTTGCCGGCGGTCTTTTCGATCGCGGGAGCGAAAGCGTAACCGGGCATTACGATGACGGTATAGCCTTCATCAACAGCCTTCTCAATCATGGAGACACGGTCTTCATCAGAGTTGGTAGCCGGTTTGAAGTAGTTGAAGGTGACGCCATTGGCATCAGCCCAGGCCTTGCAGGCCTCATAAGTGGTCTGGTTGAAGGACTGGTCAGTAATATCACCATAGTCGGTGACCATAGCAACCTTCATGTCGGCAGCAGCGGCAGCGTTATCAGCAGGCGCATCAGCGTTGGAACCGCCGTTTCCGGAGCAGCCGGCCAGTGCCATCATGGACAGGCAAAGGGCCAGTGCCAGAGCAAGAAACTTTTTCATGTGTTTTTCTCCTCTATAAATTTGTAAAAATTTGACAGGCGAATCGCTTCGCCATATCTTCTTCATTGTAATAGAAATCCCCGAAAGAATCAATCCTAAAAACAAATTTTTTGCCGTATTCATCGGGAGATAAATGGTTTACTTTTCGAGATATTCCGGCGAAAAGCGCAGCGGCAAAAGCTGCGGCAGGGTGTAGGTGTCGTATCGAAGGGGATCCGCGGACTGAACGACCAGAATTTCAAACTGATCGTCGCAGAATTCGCTCATCACCTGACGGCAGACGCCGCAGGGCGGGAAAGCGCCGCCGATGACGCCGCCCTTGCCGCCGGCTACTGCGATGCGCACAAAATGAGGCAGCTTTTCCTCTTGCCTGGAGGAGACTGCTTTGAAAAAGGCTGTGCGTTCAGCGCAGATGGTAGGCGTATAGGAAGCGTTTTCGATATTGCACCCACAGGTGATATGACCGGCCTCGTCCTGAAGGGCTGCCCCCACCCGGTAGCCGGAATAGGGAACATAGGCTTTTTTCATGGCGTCAATGGCCATCTGGCATAAAGCCTCTTTTGTGATTTCATTGGTTGATGGATTCATATAAGAGCCTTTCATTTGAGAATCTGTGATCCGCCGGCCTTATTTCAGTACCTTTCCGGGGCAGGCATAGGGCACGCCCAGATAGTCCGTGATGGTGGCGGCGATGGCGGAGAAGGTAGGCTGGGTACCATAGTTCTTCGGCTCGATGTTCTTTCCATACGCCAGATAGGGAATATATTCCCGGGTATGGTCAGTATGATGGGTATCGGCCGGGTCGCAGCCGTGATCTGCGGTAATCATCACGACGTCGTCCGGTCCCATTTTCTCCATGAATCTGCCGAGCCATTCATCGAAAGCGGCGTAGGCCTTTGCATAGCCTTCGACGTCGCGGCGGTGGCCGTAGAGCATATCGAAGTCCACCAGGTTGGTAAAGCACAGCCCTTCAAAGTCCTTGTCCAGGGCTTCCATGGTTTTCTGCATGCCTTCCTCGTTGCTGTGGGTATAGACATATTCGGTGGTGCCGCGTCCGGCGTAGATGTCGTTGATCTTGCCGATGGCGTATACGGTTTTGCCCGCCGCTTTGATGGCGTCCAGCATGGTGATGCCGGTGGGCTCCAGAGAGAAATCGTGGCGGTTGGCGGTACGTTTGAAATCGTCACGGCAGGTGCCCACAAAAGGCCGGGCAATGACGCGGCCCACGGCATGAGGACCGGTCAGAATTTTCCGGGCGATCCGGCAGTACTCATACAGCTGCTCCAGGGGAACGATATCCTCGTGAGCGGCAATCTGGAACACGGAATCGGCGGAGGTATAGACAATCAGGTTGCCGGTTTTAAGATGCTCTTCGCCATAGTCGCGCAGGGCATCGGTTCCGGAATAGGGCAGGTTGCAGATGACGCCTCTTCCCGTGGCCCCTCTGAAGGGCGCCAGCACTTCTTCCGGAAAGCCTTCCGGATAGGTGGGCATGGGGAAGGGGGAAACAACGCCGGCGATTTCCCAGTGTCCGATGGTGGTATCTTTGCCCATGGACATCTCCTGCAGTCTGCCGTAAGCGCCGATGGGATGCTCCACCGGACCTAAGTATTCCTGGCCGTCGATGTTGGCAAGACCGATTTTACGGGTGTTGTCGTTGCGGTAGGCCGGATGGCGGGAGATGGAGCGCATGGTATTGCAGCCGGCGTCCTTAAACAAATAGGCATCCGGCTCTTCGCCGATTCCGCAGGAATCCAGCACAATCAAAAAGACGCGTTTGCTCATAGATAAAGTGCCTCCTTATGCAAATGCTTTCGCGGTTTTCAGCGCCACTTTCATCATATCGGTGAAGGTGTTCTGTCTTTCCTCAGCGGTAGTCACTTCACCGGTCAGGATATGGTCGGAAATGGTGCAGATGGCCAGAGCCCGTCTGGGAGCGTCTTTCTTGTTGGCGCGGGCGGCGTTCATATAGAGGCCAGCGGCTTCCATTTCGGCAGCCATGACGCCCATCTTGGCCCAGGCTGCGTTGGACTGCATGACTTCCGGAATGCCCTGGTCGTCGCCATAGAAGGTGTCTGCGGAAAGCAAATTGCCCACGTGGTAGGCGAGGCCCATATCCTTGGCAATGTCGGTGGAAACCTTCAGAAGGTCAAAGTCGCAGATGGGGGCGAAGGTGCCCGGCAGGTGGAACTGATTGGCGAAGTTGCTGTTGGTGCAGGCGCCCATGCCGAATACCAGATCCCTGACATGAATATTCAGATCCAGCGCGCCGGCGGAACCGATGCGGATGATATTTTCTACGCCGAAGAAGTTGAAGAGCTCATAGGAATAAATGCCGATGGACGGAATGCCCATGCCGCTGGCCATGACGGTAACCCTGGCGCCCTCGAAGGTGCCGGTATAGCCGTTGACGCCGCGCACGTTGTTGACCAGCACGGGGTTCTCCAGAAAAGTATCCGCAATAAATTTGGCCCGCAAAGGATCGCCGGGCATCAGAACGGTTTTCGCAAAATCCTCAGGCGTCGCATTGATGTGAGGAGTTGGATAAGCTTTAGCCATTATATAACCTCCAAATGATTTTTATTATTAATGCCGGAGTTTTCCCAAAGGGAAAACTCGCTCAGCGCCACAAAAAACTTGAATGAAGCAAAGATGCGAAGGCGCTGATGAGCTGATGCGCTGATTTAATACCCGGACCCAGTATCCGTGTTCTTGATAATTTTCACAATCCGGCTGGTTCCAAGACGGGAAGCGCCTAGGGCGATAAAGTCCTCTGCATCCTGCAGGGAGCTGATGCCGCCAGCGGCCTTGATTCTTACATGAGGCGCCACATGGGCTGCAAAGAGCGCCACATCGTCCTTGGTTGCGCCGCCGGTGGAGAAGCCGGTAGAGGTTTTGATAAAGTCAGCACCGGATTCGGAAACGATCTCGCACATCTTGATCTTCTCTTCGTCGGTCAGCAGACAGGTTTCGATAATTACCTTCAGGATATGGCTGCCGCAGGCTGCTTTGATCTGTTTGATCTCATCCAGCAGATCGTCGTAGCGTTTGTCTTTGAGCCATCCGATATTGATCACCATGTCGATTTCATCGGCGCCGTTTTCAATGGCGTCCTTGGTTTCGTATACTTTAACGGCGGTGGTGGAGTAGCCGTTGGGGAAACCGATGACGGTGCAGATCGCCACCCGTCCGGCAGCGTAATCAGCTGCCTGCTTTACATAGGAAGCCGGGATGCAGACCGAAGCCGTTTCATATTTGATGCCGTCATCCACAATTCCTTTGATGTCGGCCCAGGTTGCCCCCTGAGCAAGCAGGGTATGGTCAACCTTGGATAAAATGTCTTTGATGTTCATAGGACGAATCCTCCTTATATATATTAGAATAATAGAACTTGCTGCGTATAATGATGCGGATATGCGGCGATGTGGGACGATGGATCAAGGCTGCCGAATTCTTACATCATGTTGACGAGGGCTGGCCGCTTACGCCTGATCGTACTTCAGTACCTGACCGCTTTCTTTGATCATCCGGCGGTAGCAGTTGTAGCAGAGTCCTTCATAGCGGTCGTTGCCGCCCAAAACTACCTGGTCGCCTTCCACAATAATCCGGCCGCCGTCATCGAAGCGGGCATTTACGGTCGCCTTCCGGCCGCAGCGGCAGACGGATTTGATTTCCGTAATGGAATCGGCGATCTCGAAAAGGCGTTTGGAGCCGGGAAAGAGCTTGGTCTGGAAATCAGCCCGCAGGCCGAAGCAAAGAACGGGAATATCGTCAAGATCGGCCAGATCCTTCATCTGCTCCACCTGATCGGGGGTGAGAAACTGACACTCATCGCAGATTAGCACATCCCGGTGCTGCTCCTCGTCCAGCTGATGAAAAAGCTGCCGGATATTCTGATCTTTGCCAATGGCCAGCGCCTCCTGAAAAAGCCCGATGCGGGAGCGGACGATGGTATGGATATTTCCTTTTTCATCGACGGTATCGTCCCGGGTGTCGGTGGATGGTTTAATCAGCAGGACGCTTTTGCCCTTTTCTTCATAATTAAACTTGGTCATCAGTGCCTGGGCGGTTTTGGAGGAGCCCATGGCGCCGAACTTGAAATACAATTTTGCCATGAAATGCATGATTCCTTTCGATATTTTCGTGCATTTTTAACATTCTATCACCTTTCTTCCGGTTTGGCAATAGGTCTAAAGGGGTCTGTTTCGGTACTCTGCGGGGGTCATGCCGGTTTTTTCTTTGAAGAGCTCGTAAAAACGGCTTCGGCTGGCCATGCCGATCTTATCCTGCACATCATCCAGAGTGACGGACGGGTCCCGCAGCAATACTTTGGCTCTTTCGATTCGTTTTTCTGCCAGATATTCACTGACGCTCATGCCGGTTTCCTTTTTGAATTTCTGAGAGAAATAGTAATCGGCGTAACCGGCCTGGAAGGAGAGCTGGTGGATGGTAATGGGATCGGAAAGATGGGCGTCTATATAATGACAGGCGGCTTGAATCGTGGAGGAGATGCCTTTTTTGTTCCGGAATTCCTGAACCTTGCCGATCAGCTCTTCCATGAGCTGGGTGGATATGGTCATTAGAGCCGTCATGGAGGGCGCATGCTCGATGGTCTCGGCGTAGCTGTCGTTCAGATTGTAAATAATATCGGGGGGAACGCCGCCTTCGATGGCCGCTCTGGTCGATAGGGTCAGCAGCACCAGCAGATTGTTTTTGGCATGACGGATGGGATCGCCGAAGTCGGCCCGCACGCCGGAGCTTAGCTTTAGGGACTGGCTCATGGCCTGGGTATAGGCGGGATTTCCTTCGCGGATCATTCTGATGAGCTGCTGTTCCATTTCCCAGACGCCTCTGTGAGATGTGTTTTTCTTCTTGTGGTACACATCGAGGCTCCGGGGATCGGGCACCTCTTCTCCTGCCAGACGGATATCGGATGAATGGATGGTTTCGGATGTCAGTACAAAATGAAGCATTACGGCATACTGCAGCAGGGTGGAGTAGGGAATGACAGGGATTTTTTCCAGTTCGGACAGAATATATCGTCGTTGGGAAATGCTCAGATCCAGAGAAAGCAGCCGCTGCTGCACGCGAAGGGCCGAGGCGCTTCCGGTATAGAGCGGACCGAAAAGGTAGATCCTTCGCAGATCGTCATGTGTGAACTCCGCCGCGGTCAGATACAGGAACCCGTAAGTCGTTTCCAGCAGGAAGGGCTTGGGGTTTTCGCAGTTTAACTGGGAACGGATCACATCCTTCAGGGAAAGCAGCATGACGATATCCGAACCGAATTCGGAGAGAGCGGCATCGGTATAGATCAGCTGGAAGGAACCGTCGTAGGTCCATAGATTGATGGGATAGGCGGTGCGGATCATGCCGTAGAAGAGGTGTAGCCGGTCGGAGAGTTCGAGGGTTGTTTCCATGAATGCTCCTTTCTGAGGGTGGTGCCTTTCGGTCGCCGCCATATATATATCACCTGCATACTCTGCCGCCTCTTTGGCTGGGGATAGAATGCTTCGGATGTGCGGAAGGCGTCTGCAGGGAGTGGCTTGGGGGGGCGTCGCCGCCATATATATATCACCAGCATACTCTGCCGCCTCTTTGGCTGGGGATAGAATACATAAGATGTGCGGAAGCCGTCTGCAGGTGATATTATATATGGCGGCTCGGTTAGAAGGGACACTTTTTGCCGAGAGTCCTTGAATTACAGATATTATACGCGGATTCAATACAAAAGTAAAGAAGCGTTAATTTGCGGATGAAATATGGAAATTGCGGATGCATTATTCGATCCGGTTTGATACAATGGTATCAACTAATACAGGAACAAAAGAGATGGAGAAAGGGTTTTTCGAGCTGGCCGATTTCCTTTCCGGCTCTATTTTAAGGGAGCGATGGCGCGATAGCTTTTCTTTATCTCGAAAACAAAAAGGAGAAAATCACTATGGCACACGAACCTAAGGTTTCACAGTCCGAGATTGATGGCGTCCAGTATCGCCGGGCTAAGCTCTGGCAGATTATTTTGATCGCCTGCAATGCTTTGAATGGCATGGCAATTTACACGTTGATTGGTCAGGCTTCTTATGCTGCCAGTATTGGATTTGGCATTTCCACGCTGGTGGTTGGCGGTCTTTTGACCTTTACCCGAATTTTCGATGCGATTACCGACCCGCTGCTTGCCATTTTGTATGACCGCGTTAATACAAAATGGGGTAAAATCCGTCCTTTGATGATTCTTGGATGGCTGATTCAGTCCATCGGTATTATGTCCATGTTCTCCTGGTTTGCCAGCAAGGGATTTGGCGTGGCCGTATTCCTGATCACTTATATGATCTACGTCATTGGTTACACCATCGTCAATATGACAGCCCAGACCCTTGGCCCCCTGGTGACCAATGATCCGAAACAGCGTCCTACCGTAGGTGTGTGGGCGACGGTTTTCAACTACCTGGTTCCCATGGCCTTTACCATTATCCTGAACACCGTGCTGCTTCCCAAATACGGTGAGATTGCCGTAACCGACAGCGGTTATGCCGTGAACTATTCTCAGCAATATCTGACCATGGCAGCCGTGGTAACGGTTATTGTGTCTCTAGTGGGCGTGATCCTGGTCTGCATCGGTATTTCCGAATACGATAAGCCTGAGAACTTTGAAGGAACCAACAAAAACCACGAGCGTCTGAAATGGAAGGACATGTGGAGTGTTCTGAAAGACAACAAACCGCTGCAGTCCTATATTATCGCCCAGGCTTCCGATAAGATTGCTCAGCAGGCCGGCGGCGCTGCGATTGTAGGAACCATGCTTTCCGGTATTCTGATTGGAAATATGACGATAGCGACCTACCTTTCCGTCGGCGGCATGCTGCCATCCATTATCTTCGCTATTTTCGGCGCGCGCTACTGCGGTAAGCACGGCAACAAGGAAGCGATTGTCAACTGGGCAAAATATTGCTCTATCGCCAACCTTGTGATGATTGCCTTCTTCACCATAACCTGGTTTACGGCGGGCACGCAGAGCATCGCGAAGTTTGGCATCACGATGGTTGTTTATATTCTGCTGACGCTGGTGGACAACGGCTTTATGATGGCCGGCACCACGGCAGCTACCGCTTTCATGGCCGATGTTATCGACTACGAGCTTGACAGAAGCGGCAAATATATTCCGGCTGTTGTTTCCGGTACCTATTCCCTGATTGATAAGATTGTTTCTTCTTTCTCTGCGCTGATTGCCACCGGAGCCGTTGCCCTGATCGGCTACACCGATACACTGCCTCAGCCCGGCGATGCGCCCAGCGGCTCGATCTTTGCGGTAACCATGTTCCTGCGCTACGGACTTGCCATTTTAGGCTGGCTGTGCACGCTGTGGGCCATGAGAAACTGCAAACTGGACAAGCACGAGATGGTTGAAGTTCAGAAACGCATCGAAGAAAAGAAAAATGAATTAAAAGGAGCAGAAGCTAATGCGTAATTACGTAGACCTCTGCAGCCAGTGGCGGTTTATCAAAACCGCCTCTTCGGCTATAAAAGCAGCTGAAATAGTCAATCATACAGAAGCGAATCAGGGAGGAAAAACGAATCAGGGCGGAGAAGCGGAGCTTCTCCCACAGATATCGGCGGAGCCGATATCTGTTCCGCACACCTGGAATGCCATAGACGGCCAGGACGGCGGCAACGACTACTACCGCGGCACCTGCTGGTATGTGCGGACCTTGACGAAAGAAGAGCTGGAGCCATCCGAAGCAGGCGGCCGCATCTACCTTGAGTTCGAAGGCGTGGCCATGAGCTGCGATGTCTATCTGGATGGAGAAAAGCTATATCATCATGACGGCGGCTACAGTCTGTTCAGGGTCGATCTGAGCGCCTTTGCCGGTGCGGACCATACGCTGGCGCTTTCCGTTTCCAACGAAGATAACGACAGGGTCTACCCTCAGAAAGCAGACTTTACCTTCTACGGCGGCATCTATCGTAAGGTCCGTCTGGTTAAGGTTCCTTCTGTTCATTTTGCCCTTGGTTATATGGGCACCAGCGGTTTTCGGGTGACGCCTCAGGTTGATCTGGAGAATCAGTGCGCGCAGGTGCTGGTCACCGCTTATGTGGAAAACGCCGGTGGTTCGGATGCAGCGGTTACCTTCGAAACCGACGGTCAGGTCAAAACGGCGCCTGTGGTGAACGGTTCCGCTACGGTTAGCTTTCTTCTTTCTCCGGTTCATCTTTGGGATGGCGTTCATGATCCCTATCTGTATGAAATGAAGGCTTCCCTTAGCTCTGGCGATCAAATCAGATGCAGCTATGGATGCCGCAAGATGGATATTACCGGGGAAGGCTTCTTCCTGAACGGAAGGCATTATCCGCTGCGCGGGGTCAGCCGGCACCAGGACAGAAAAGGACTGGGCAATGCCCTTACCCTCAAAGAGCACGAAGAGGATATGGCCTTTATCCGGGAGATCGGCGCCAATACCGTGCGGCTTGCCCACTATCAGCATGCTCAGGAATTCTACGATCTGTGCGACCGCTACGGCATTGTGGCCTGGGCGGAGATTCCTTACATTACCCAGCATATGTCCGGTGGGCTGGAGAACACCCTTTCCCAGATGGAGGAGCTGATCGTTCAGAATTACAATCATCCCTGCATCGCTGTCTGGGGCCTTTCCAACGAGATCACCGCAGCGAGCCAGGTAAATGAAGAGCTCCTGAATAACCACAGACTGTTGAACGAGCTTTGCCACCGGCTGGATCCCACCCGGAAAACGACCATGGCCGATGTGTTCATGCTGGAGATCGATTCCCCCATTCTGGAGATTCCGGATGTGAACAGCTACAATCTGTACTTCGGCTGGTATCTGGGCGAGCTGGAGCAGAACGACGAGTTCTTCGATGAGTATCACGCGAAATATCCGGAAAGAGCCATTGGCTTCTCCGAGTACGGCGCAGATGCCAACCCGGCATACCATTCTTCCCATCCCGAAAGAAGCGACTACACCGAAGATTATCAGGCCGTTTATCATGAGCATATCCTCAAGATGATCGAAGAACGTCCATACCTGTGGGCGACTCATGTCTGGAACCTCTTTGATTTTGCGGCGGATGGCCGCGATGAGGGCGGCAAGCATGGCGAAAATCAGAAGGGTCTGGTGACCTTCGACCGGAAATACCGGAAGGATGCTTTCTATCTTTATAAGGCTGCCTGGAACAAGGAAGAGGCCTTTGTGCATCTGTGCGGCAAGGGTTATGTCAACCGGGCAGAGGAAAAGACGCTGGTGAAGGTCTATTCCAATCTTTCCAAGGTAACGCTCTTTGTGGATGGCAAAGAATTTGCCGCTCAGGAAGGCAAGCGGGTCTTCACCTTTGAAGTGCCGATTAGCGGCGAGCATGCCATTGAAGCCAAAGCTGAGGCTGCAGATGGGACGCTGATGGCGGATTCCATGAAGATTGTCCATGTAGATCAGCCGGACGAAAGCTACATCTACAACCATAAAGCTGCCCAGGTCATTAACTGGTTTGACGCCGGCGAGCTGGATCCGGCAGCCTTCTCCGTACAGGATACGCTGGGAGAGCTGCGCGCGAATCCTCAGGCCGGCGCAGTGGTGAACGCCATGATGGAGAAGGCTTCCGCTGCCCGCGGCGATGTGGCGAATGCCGTTAAAGACAATCCGGCCCTTCAGCGCATGATGGGACGGATGACGCTGATCAGCCTGCTGAAACAGGGCGGCGCCGATGAAGAATCCATCAAGAGTCTGAACCGTATTTTGCAGGGTATCAAAAAATGAAAACAGGCGTACAACAGATTATGCTCGGAACCGTGACCGGTTCCGAGCAAACTGCATTGGAAACTTTAAAGAAGATAAAAGCCTTCGGATACGATGGCATCGAGCTGAACAGCTTTCAGATTCATCCCACCTCCTGGCTGGTGAGACTTCTCACCAAGGCGGCCGGGATGCCGACAGGAAAGGGCGGAAACTTTGACTGGCACAGACTGGTGAAGGAGAGCGGGCTGGATGTTATCAGCCTGCATACGGACCTCGGTTCATTGAAGCGGGATCCGGCAGGCATTGCTAAAGAGGCAGCTTCCTTCGGAACCGGATTTGTGGTGATTACCGGTATGTATCGGTTTGATTATACCTCAAAAGCTGCCCTCGACGGTCTTTGCCGGGACCTTGATCAGGCGGGAAAAGCATTGGCAGCGGAGGGCATCTCGCTGCTTTATCACAACCATAATGTGGAATTTTTAAACATCGCCGGGACGGAGCAGAAAGCCTATGACTATCTGCTGGATCATACGGATCCTGCCTATGTGAATTTTGAGCTGGATACCTTCTGGCCGGCAGAGGCCGGCGTGGATGCGCTTTCCCTGATGGATAGGGTTGGCGGCCGATTGAAGCTTTGGCATGTGACCGATCGGGGAAGCCGGTTGACGGGTCAGGTGATGACGCCCATTATCAAGTCTGAGTCCGTAGAAGCCGGACGCGGCAATATGCCGCTTAAGGAACTGGCCGCAAAAGCCGATCATCTGGGCGCCAGGGCTGCGATCCTGGAAACCCATCGGAACTGGGTGGACAAATCACCGTTGAAAAGCATTGAAATATCCGGAGCATGGATGAAGGAGCAGATTCATGAATAAGCAGTGGAGCGCGAAATGGATTACGCCGGAAACAGACCGGGCGGATGTGACGGATCGACCGGGCGCCGGATATTTGAAAAAAGCCTTTCATTTCGCTGCCGGCCCGGATCGTAAAGAGATCCTGACGCAGGGTGCCAGTTCAGACCAAAGGACCGGCGAGGCGCAGACAGACGGATTCAATCCGGAAAAGCATTATCCGGCCAGACTTTATATCACAGCTCATGGTTTATATGAAGCTTATCTGGACGGGGGGCGCATCGGGCAGGATGTGCTGACGCCCGGCTGCGATGAATATGATAAACGGCTTCAGTATCAGGTCTACGATCTGGAACTGACCGAAGGCGATCACGAGCTGATGGTGATCCTGGGAGACGGATGGTACCGTGGATGCAGCGGCATCGACGGGGTCAGAAACCTGTTTGGATCGGATTTGTCGCTGCTGGCAGAGATCGTTCTTGGCGATGAGCTGATTGTAAAAACGGATGCTTCCTGGGAAGGCTCCATGGATGGTCCTATTCTCCTGACCGATCTCGAGCTGGGCGAGACCTACGATGCCCGGAAAGAGACGGTGCAGTCTTTCCATCCGGTGCGGGAACTGACCGAGGCGCCGAAGCCCGAGAAGGGATTGAAGCAGACCGGTTTTGGCTATGAAAATCTGGTTCCCACGAAGACGCTTCCCATCAGGGAAAGGGAAGTTTTCGAGGGCAGGCTCTTTGAAACGCCTTCCGGTGAAAAGGTCTTCGATTTTGGTCAGAACCTGGCCGGTTATACCCGGCTGATCATCGAAGATGCCAAGGCGGGGGATACGATCCGCCTGATCCATGGGGAGACCCTGGACGAAAACGGCAATTTTACCATTGCCAATTTCCAGCCCGGCGACCGAAACAAATCCGGCGGCATCAAACAGGAAACAGGCTATACCTGCAAAGCCGGCGCCCAAAGCTATCAGCCCCGGTTCAGCATGTTTGGGTTCCGCTATGCGAAAATCGAGACAGCGCTGCCCCTTGACCAAATCCGGGTGGAAGCGATCGCGGTCTATTCCGATATGAAGCAGACAGCCTTTTTCTCCTGCGGCGTACCGGAGGTAGAGCAGCTGTTCTTTAACAGCATCTGGAGCATGAAGGGCAATTTCTGCGACATCCCGACCGATTGCCCCACCAGGGAGAGAGCCGGCTGGACCGGTGATGCGGGCGTCTTTTCACCCACGGGCGTCCGGTTGATGAACAGCGCGCCAGTCTTTGAAAAATGGCTGGCGAACGTGAGAGAGCTGCAGCATGACGATGGAAAAATGGCCTATATTGCGCCGTCCAACGGAAAACCGGGCATGATCGGTGAAATGTTCAGCGCCTCGGTGGGCTGGGGAGATGCCAGCGTACTGGTGCCCTGGGCGATCTACGAGGTGTACGGCGAAAAAAAGATCCTGGAAGACAATTACGATATGATGAAGCGCTGGGTCGATTTTCTGGAGGCGCGCGCTTCGAAAACCAGACCGGAGAATCTTTTAAAGGGCGATGCCTGGCGCAAATATGTGATTGATACCGGCATGGACTACGGAGAGTGGTGCGAGCCCGGAGCGAATGTGATGGAGACAATGAAGAAGGCTTCTCTACACGGTCAGCCGGAGGTGGCGACGGCCTATTTTGCCCATTCGTCCCATCTGCTGGGACAGATTGCCCAGATCCTTGGAAATGAGGCGGATGCGAAACACTATTTTGATCTTTCCTATCAGGTGAGGCGCGCTTACCGGCAGACGTTCCTGAAAGATGGCCATATCGAATCCGAAAGACAGTGCGAATATGTTCGGCCCATTGCCTTCGGGCTGTTGAACGCACAAGAGGAGAAGACGGCGGCGGAGGATCTGAACCGGATGGTGATCGAAAACGGCTATCATCTGAATACCGGCTTTCTCTCAACCCCCTATCTGACGAAGGTGCTTGCCGATCATGGCTATGTGGATACGGCATACCGGCTGCTGCTGCAGGACGAATGTCCCGGTTGGCTTTATGCGGTGAAGAAGGGCGCGTCCACCATCTGGGAAACCTGGGACGGCATCCGGGAGGATGGCACGGTGCATGATTCCCTGAACCATTACAGCTATGGCGCCATCAGCCTTTGGCTGATGGAGGGTGTCTGCGGGATCCGTTATACCCACGATCAGCTGCAGATCAGGCCGCAGCCCTATCCGGCCCTGAAGCGGGCGAAGATGGTCTATGATTCTCCAAAGGGGTGGATTGTTTCGTCCTGGGAATATGTGCAGGTTGGCTCTCAGGAAGAGGTGCAGGATGGCTCTCATGAATATGCGCAGGATGGCTCCGATGAAGATGCTTCCAATCTTACCGTAGACAAAAAAGCATCAAATGTGTTACGATATCATATAGAAATCCCGGCCGGCCTTACGGCGCTTTTCGCTATGCCGGGCGAAAAAGAAAAAGTACTTACGGAAGGAGTGTATGATGGCGAAATACTTGTGTAATCCGGTCAATATCAACTATCATTATCAGTTTAACAAAGATCCGAGAAACGGCGGTAAGCTCTCCATTGGGCGAGAGGCCGCGGATCCTTCCATGATCTGTTATCAGGGACGGTACTATATCTTTGCTTCCATGAATCTTTCTGTCTGGGTTTCGGATGATCTGGCCAACTGGGAAAGCTATCCGCTTCCGGAGGAGCTGCCTCTGTATGATTACGCGCCGGATGTGCGGGTCATCAGGGTTCCCGAAAAGGATGAGAACGGCGATTATACCCATACAGGCGAGTGGGTGTATTTCTGCGCCTCCCGCCGCGGCGGCAAGTGCGACCGCTTCCGCACCAAGGACATCCTGAACGGACCCTACGAGAAAATCGAAGGTACCTTTGATTACTGGGATCCCAATCTGTTCCAGGATGATGATGGCAGAATTTATTTCTACTGGGGCTGCTCCAACCAGACGCCCATTTACGGCGTGGAGCTGGATCCCTTCACCATGAAGCCCTACGGTGCGACCCTGTCCAATCCCAAGGGCTATGTAAAGGAACTGATTTTTGACGATCCCTATACCAAGGGCTTTGAAAGATTTGGCGAGGATCACGATAAGCTTCCGGCTACCGAGGAGCAGATGGAGAGAAGCATGCAGGCTTTTGCGAAGAAAATGAAAATGCCTGCCGGCCTTTTGCCTGAATCCTTGAAGGCTGTGGTAAAGGGCATGTTTGCGGACAGACCTTATATCGAAGGTGCCTGGATGAGCAAGCATGACGGCAAATACTATCTTCAGTATGCTTTCCCCGGAACCCAGTTCAAGACCTACGGCGATGCGGTCTATGTCAGCGACAATCCGCTTGGACCTTTTGAACTGGCCGAGAACGCGCCCTACAGCTATATGCCGGGCGGATTCTTCACCGGCGCAGGTCACGGCTCCACCATGGAGGATGTGAACGGAAATCTGTGGCATACCGCTTCTACCAGAATCAGCCGCAACTTTGATTTTGAACGCCGTGTGGGCATCTGGCCCGCGGGCTACAGCGAAGATGGCGATCTCGTATGCGACCAGCGCTACGGCGACTGGCCCATGGCTGTTCCGGAGGGCGGCCCGGCAAAGGCCTCTTCGGATGAGCTGCTGTGGAAGGATCCGGAATGGATGCTGCTGAGCTACGGCAAAGAGATGACCGCTTCCTCCTTTGTACAGGGGAACGAGCCTTGCTTTGCGGCCGACGAGGATGTCAGAACCTGGTGGCGCGCCGCGTCCAATACACGGGATGAATGGCTGAAGATGGATCTGGGAGATGTGTATGACGTTAGGGCGATCCAGATCAACTTTGCCGATGATGTGATTGACATTCCGGTTCCCGGAAAGGTCAGAGGCGGGGTGCAGCCGCGCTTTATTGATGACAAGACATATCCGACCCAGTGGTATCTGATGGGCTCCGTGGACGGAGAAACCTGGACCATGATCGAAGATAAAAGCATCGCGACCACCGATCTTTCCCACGATCTGATTGTTCGCGAAAAGGGAATCCAGGTGCGCTATCTGCGTATCACCAACATGCGGGTTCCCTACGATCAGAATCCCGCCATCTCCGGCCTTAGGGTATTCGGTCTGCAGCTTTCGGACCGCTATGTGAAGCCCGAGGCGCCTGCCTTTGAACTGGAGCGCACCGGCGACTGCGATATCCAGGTGAAGCTTGCTTCCTTGGAGACCCCGGAAGAGAGCAGACCATTAGGCTACAATATTCTTTTTGGAAACGCAGAAGATAAGCTGTATCATAGCTATATGGTGATGGCCGACCAGATGCGTCAGGCAGATGGCATATGGTCGATTCGCGCCCTGGTGAAGGGCCGTCCTGTGGCAGTTCGCGTCGACACCTTCAACGAAGCCGGCATTACCCATGGAAATGTCTGCTCGCTTCAGTAAAAATGTTGGTTTGCCAATGGTTTTGGAGTAAAATGGAATGATGTCTTTATTCCGCTCCAATGATTGGAGCAAAATGAGGTAAAACCTTTAAAAAGCTCCAATGATTGGAGCAAAATGAGGTGAAATCTTTAAAAAGCTCCAATGATTGGAGCAAAATGAGGTGAAATCTTCAAAAAGCTCCAATGATTGGAGCAAAATGAGGTAAAATCTTTAAAAAGCTCCAAAAAAATGGAGCAAAACTAGAATGAACCTTAAAAAAGCTCCAAAATTGGAGCAAAATGCAACGAATTATGCGAATAGCTCCAAATAATTGGCGCTATTTTCAAAAAACACATGAAAAATCCCCAATGATTGGAGCTAAATCAGAAAAAACTTTCAATTTGCTCCAAACATTGGGGATTTTTTTGTCAAAGCATTTAAATTGCTCCAACTCTTGAAATTATTGTTTTCTAAGCGGTTGAACTATTCCAATCCTTGGCTTTTTTGAAAAGAGAGCAGGATTGCGCCTGACCATCCAGAGCTCAGTCCGTGTTCAACGCGCAGCAAACCTCGATCAGCTTAATGCGCCGCAAATTTTATTTCAGCATGCTCTCTTCCCAGCTGTCGTAGGGTTTGATGCCCATCAGACCGACGACGGTGGGCGCTACATTGGCGAGTCCAAAGGCGCCCTGTTTCATCTCGTGGCGTTCATCCTTATCGTAGATGATGAAGGGGACGGGGTTGAGGCTGTGGGCGGTACGGACTTCAATTTTGCCCTTTTTGTTCTTTTCAAGCATCTGGTCGGAGTTGCCGTGATCAGCGGTAACAATGAGAATGCAGTTTTCTTCATCCACAACCTTCTTGATGCGGGCCAGCTGCAGATCTACGCTTTCGACAGCAATCTCGGTAGCGTCCAAGGATCCGGTATGGCCAACCATGTCGCCGTTGGGGAAGTTGCAGCGGATAAAACCGTACTGGTGTGACTGGATTGCTTCAATTACCTTGTCAGCGATCTCGGTAGCCTTCATCCAGGGGCATTCGTCGAAGGAGCGGACATCGCTGGGGATTTCACAGTAGTCTTCCAGCTCTTCCGATACCTTGCCGGAACGGTTGCCATTCCAGAAGTAGGTTACATGACCATATTTCTGAGTTTCGGAAACCGCATATTCTTTGATGCCGTGCTCAACCAGCAGCTCGGTGAGGGTGTTCCGGATCTGAGGGGGATTGACCAGATATTTGTGAGGAATATGAAGATCTCCGTCATATTCCAGCATACCGGCATATTTCACAGCGGGAATGACGCCGCGGTCAAACTTGTCGAAAGAAGCATCGCCGTCGAAGGCCATGGAAAGCTCCAAAGCACGGTCGCCGCGGAAGTTGTAAAGGATGACGCTGTCGCCGTCCTGCATGGCGCCCACGGGTTTTCCGTTTTCAGCGATAACGAAGGCAGGAAGATCCTGATCGATAGCGCCGGTTTCATCCCGAAGGGTGCTGACAGCTTCAAGGGCGGAGGCAAACTGCCTGCCTTCTCCGTGTACATGCACATCCCAGCCGGCTTTTACCATTGGCCAGTTAGCCTGGTAGCGGTCCATGGTAATGCACATGCGTCCGCCGCCGGAAGCAATCTTTCCATCGAAGCTATCATCGTTCAATTCGGAGAGTACATCTTCCAGCTTCTGAATGTACTCGGGAGCGCTGGTAGCGGGTACGTCACGGCCGTCCAGCAGGATGTGAACCCGGGCGTGGGCGACGCCTTCTTTTTTGGCTTCCTTCAGCATCGCAAAAAGATGGCTGATGTTGGAGTGTACATTACCATCGGAAAGAAGACCGATAAAATGAAGGGTGGTGCCTTTTTCTGCTACGGAAGAGACAAGATCCTTCCAGGTTTCGCTCTGGTAAATGGAACCGGATTCGATGGATTCGTTTACCAGCTTGGCTCCCTGAGAATAAATCTGGCCGCAGCCAAGGGCATTGT
>JAGBND010000076.1 GCA_017634575.1 Bacillota bacterium | reverse complement strand
GTAAAATAATACTTGACCTTCCAGTTTGTGGAAGCCTTATACTCGGCCTATGAAACGAAGAAAACAGCAGAGGGTTGGCATATGAAGATTAATCAGGTCGCAGAGCTGGTAGGCATTACCAAGAAAAACATCCGCTTCTATGAGGAGCAGGGTCTGGTGGAGCCTGAAAGAAATCCGGAAAACGGATACAGAGAATATACGTTGAAAGATGTCGAGCAGCTGGAAAAGGTCAAGCTGTTTAGACAGCTGGGCGTCTCCTGCGAGAATATCCGGAAACTGCAGCTTGGGCAGCTGGATCTGGAGATCTGTATGACAGGCCGTCTGAGGGAACTGGAGGAAGAAAGCGCCAGTATTGAGCATATGCGCTCCATTTGTCATCTTCTGGCCGAAGAGAGGAAGACTTTCTCTTCTCTGGATGCATCTTCGATTCTGGATCAAATGAAGGAACTGGAAAAGGGAGGCGGTAAGTTTATGAATGTACAGCATTCGGATGTGAAAAAACGAATGAGCGGCGCGGTGATCGCTGCTATCTCGGTCGTCGGAATGATTGGAGTTTTTTTGGCAATGATCTTATGGGCAAACAGCGAAGATCCGGCTCCGATCGGTGTACTGATTTTTCTCATTGTGGTGCTGGTGAGTGTGGTCGTTGGCGTGCTCGTCGCGCTGCGTCAGCGAATCAAAGAAGTCAAAAAAGGAGAAATCGATGAAGCTTCTAAGTATTGAGAACTATCCGGGCCAGCAGATCGAGGTGCTTGGCCTTGTGAAGGGAACCATTGTGCAGACAAAGAACCTTGGCAGAGACTTTATGGCAGGCATGAAGGGCCTGGTAGGCGGCGAGATCGTTGGGTATACGGAAATGCTGAATGAAGCCAGGCAGATCGCTACCAAACGAATGGTGGATGAAGCGGAAAAGCTGGGCGCTGACGCTGTGATCGGTGTGCGGTACGGCTCATCCCAGGTGATGCAAGGCGCTGCGGAAGTGATTGCTTACGGAACAGCTGTAAAAATCCAGAGTTAAGCGAAAGAAAAACCCCCAAGCATTAGGCGCATGATTCGAATTGCGCCAAAGCTTGGGGATTTTTTAAAAACGTGGAGAATTGTTCCAAAGTTCGGAGCAATTCAGAAAAAATGCAGAAGATTGCTCCAAACTTTGGAGCTTTTTAGAAACAATGCAATAGATTGCTCTAAAACTGAGTGGATCAAAGATTCACGTTAACCTTCACCGGTTTGCCGGTCTCCATGGACTCGTTGCAGGCCAGGGTAAAGAGAACGGATTTGACAGCATCCTCATAGGGGGATTTGATCTTGGAGGGATCGCCGGTCTGGACAGCCTCAATAAAGGTATGGTCGCAGAGCATGCCGCAGTCGCCTTCCGGCTTGAAGATCTTGGCGCTGCCCTTGGAGACCATGCGGCCATCGCCTTTGACCACTTCTGCGTTGGCGCCCTGCTCGGGCTCTTCCTCGGCTTCGCCGTAAACGCAAACCTTGTCAAACATATAGTAATCCGCCCGGGCGTCTTCCGCGCCGAAGGTCAGTTTGTTGTCCGCGCATTCCGCGCCGGTGGCATAGCAGCCGGTGGTCATGGTAGCCAGCGCGCCGGATTCGAAGCGGACCAGGGAAATGGAGGTATCTTCCACGTCAAAGCCCTCAATACCCTTGACCACATCCTTGCCGCCGAAGGAGAAGACTTCCACAGGCTCCTCGCCCATGACGTTTCTCATCATATCGACCTGATGGATCGTCTGTTCCACCAGCTGTCCGCCGGAGAGCTCGCGAACCTTCCACCAGGGGGTATCCGGAATGCCGCCGACTCTCATCAGGTTGGCTTCCACAATCTTGTGGTTTTTGGCAAATTCTTTCAGCACAGGGATGTTACTTTCATAGCGAAGCTGCAGACCGGAGGCGGTGATCAGACCAGCCTCTTTGATCAGATCGCGGATTTTCAGGAACTGGGCAGGATCCAGACCAACCGGCTTCTCCACAAACATGGGGATGCGGCGGGCGATGGTTTCGAATTCCACTTCGCCATGGCAGTAAGGCGGAATTCCGATAAAGACACAGTCGGGCGTCACTTCATCGTACATCTGCTTGAAATCCGTGAAGGCCTTGGCGCCTACTTCGGAGGCGTACTGCTCGGCTCTTTCGGGAATAATATCGCAGCAGCCGACGACCTGTACATCGTCCATTTTTTTGAAGTGATCCAGATGATAACGTCCAATGGTGCCGCAGCCAATCAGGGCTACTTTTGTCTTGGTCATGATTTTTGCTCCTTGTAGATTAATTTTTGTGGTTAATAATTCATTACCTGCCCGATGCCGTCAGCCACAAAGGCATAGTATTCCTGCCAGGTCATGTCCTCGCCTTCCCGGAAGACTTCACCGGTTAAATAGCCGTCGAAGCCTGCCTTTCGAAGAGCGGGAATGACTTCCTTCCAGTTGACATCGCCGTAGGGAATATCCTTCCATTCGCCGCCGGAGTGGATGCCACGGTTTCTCTTGTAATCCTTGACATGGATGTTGTGAATGCGGCTGCCCAGCACCTCGATCCAGCGCTCGGACCAGGAAAAAGCAATCACATTACCCACATCGTAGTAGGCGCCTACCAGCGGATTGTCCACTTCATCGATGAAGCTGGCCATGTCCAGCGGCGAGCTGAAGAAGCCGTTCCAGACATTTTCAACGCCCACATAGATGCCATAGGCATCGATCAGCGCCTTCTGGGATTTTAAAAATGCGATACAGGCAGCCCGGTCTTCCAGAAGCGGAATCCTGGGATAAGCGCCGCCGGGGACGATCAGGATTCCCTTGGCGCCGAAGAAGGCGGCGCATTCCAGCTGCTTCTTCAGCAATGCCTCGGAAAAAGCCGGATCGGTTCCCATGATGCCTCCCCAAAGGGAAGTGCTGATGCTGATGACAGGGAGATCGTACTTCTCGGAGAGATTTTTGATCTGGGCCAGTTCTTCTTCGGTGGTAGATAAAGTCAGGGAATGAGCGCTGTAGCCTTCTTTGTCAACATTCAGCTCTATTCCGTCGAAGCCGGCTTCCTTCAGTTCCTTGAACATCTGTTCAAAGCCGGTTTCTGAACAGACAGTCCATGCATTCAGTGATTTTTTCATGCATACCTCCATCATGCGGGGATGCCCCTTGAAAAATCGCTTATTCGATGGGCCTGCCTACGCGAGGCAGCCGCCGGAAGATATAGGATTTTTCAACTGCATCCGGTTGGAACACTTGCTTTTTGCTGCTTAATAATATATGCTCATATAAAGGAAAAGCCTATACATCAATCAATCAACTATATGGAGAAATCGCTTATGGCTGCTGCGCAATCATACTATTTGAATCTTAACGGAGATGACAATGTATCCCGGGATGACTTACCGCTGATTCCCAACTGCGCCGGATTATGTGTGCTGCCCGGGCCGTTTACCGGAAGAGCCGCTTTGGGAAGGGAGGATTTTTATTTGCAGTATCTGACCAGAGGGACCATGGATGTATGGATCGGAGGCAGCGTCCATCTGATGCGGCCGGGTCAGGTAATTCTTTACTATCCGCACACTGCCTATCAGTATACCATGCACGTTCCGCAGGATGGCGCGCCCCAGGAGGTTCAGTATTACTGGGTGCATTTTACCGGCCGGGACGCGGCGTCTTTAGTGGAGCGATGCGGCGTGCCCAACCAGACCATGATTGAGGCCGCTGACGGTCTGACCCTTCAGATCGCTTATGAAGGCCTTTTTCAGGATTTTATCCGCCGCGACAGTCTGTTTGAGCTTTCCACGTCCAGTAAAATATCATCGCTGCTGGTGGAGATCGGCAGGCAGGTGGTCCCCGTCAGCACCGCCTGGAGCGATGAGCGCATCCGAACCAGTCTTGGCCTGATTCATCAGAGCTTTGGGGAAGATCTGAGCATGGAACAGCTTGCGCAGGAGGCGCATTTGTCCGAGAGCCGGTTCCGGGCGCTTTTTAAGGAGCAAACCGGGGTCTCTCCTAAAGAATATCTGACTTCTCTGCGCATTTCCCGGGCCAGAATGCTGTTGGAGCAAACCGGACAGAGTCTGGGGGAAATCGCTGCTGCCGTGGGTTACCCGGATCAGCTGTATTTCAGCCGGATTTTCCGTGAGCGGGTGGGAATCTCCCCTTCCGAGTACAGGCGCGTGGGACGGGAAGAAGCCTGTGATTTTTAGACAAGACGCTTTGTGATGCCAAATACTCAAAAATCAGTCGTTTGGCATCACGGCAAGGCTTACATCATAAAACTTGAATAATCATGACGACCGGCTCCAGTCCGCCTGCGGCCATACGGGATCGCTTCAATATCCGGAACGGATGAGTTCCCTGAGCAGCATATTTTTTGACTAGCTTTTCCAGCAACCGGCCTTCCATTGTATATAAAACAGCGATGCCGTTCTTTTTTAGCCAATGTGGCAGCTGCCGAAGGAGAGCCTCATATAAAACTTCGTTGTTTTCGTGATTGCCTACCCGCAGACCGAAGGGAAGATTGGCAAAAACCTCGTCAAATAAAGAATCCGGCTGCCATTGCATAAGATCCGCTTTTTCGATTCTCCAAACAGGCCGTGGCTCATAAGATAAGAAGTCCTTCATTGAAGAAAGGTTCTCTCTGGCGTCTTGCACTGCGCCGGCGGCTATATCGATTCCTTGGAGATAAGAGACAGGCCTAGCCATGGCTCTCTCCGCCAGCAAGGTGCCGCTGCCGCAGCAAGGATCCAGTACCCGGGCGCCCTCCTTCAGATAAGGCTTGGCAAGTTTCATGATACAAGCTGCATTAGCAGGGTGAATAGAGGCCGGAAGGGTCCTCTTTCGCCAGGAAAAACGCTCGTCCGGCGCTTTAAAAAACTTTACATACCGTGATCCATCCGCCTCCAGACGGATTTCCAGTTCATAACCGGAAGGATCATTGATAAATATGCCGGGACAGGCTTCCTCAATTTCAGAAAGCATCAGGCGGATTTTCAGGGACCGCTCGCCGGCCATAGAAGCGGCAGGCTTTGGTCCAAAGCTCTTGCCAAAGGGTTTGCCGGTCCGGGGTTTAGCCGTCGTACCGCTAAAATGCTGCCCGGAGGTGGGCATCTTCAATTCCAGCCGGTAGCGGTAAGGCGGATCGCCTGCCAGGCAGGTTTTCAGAAGGGAAGGAAGTTCTTTCCAGTCAAGAAATGGAACCAGCACTTCTGACCAGGTGCGATCTTTGTTAAGCCATGCCGCTCGAGAGCCGATCGGAGAATCGACCGAAAAATCCACCCGCCTTTCCCCTAAAGCGGTCCGCAAAACCACTACGTCGGGATAGTCAAGGAAGGGATGCGGCCGGAGGGTTGAACCGGATGCATCTGCGGATGCTCTCGCCTTGCGAAGGGCCTCCGCCTCTTCAAGGGCATGCTTTTCCAGCGTGCCTGCGGGCACCTGATAGTCAGCGAGCAGCGCGCCCTGGCCAAGAGCGCCGATGGCCAGAATATAGGACGAACGGATCATCTGGACGTCCTCTGACAGGAGCGCCTGCATCAGCGCCCGGCCAAGACGTTCTCGCCTGGATGCGGCCGGCGTCGCCCGCTTCTCGAAAATGACCCCGATCAGCCGCGCTGTATTTTTTCGGACCTTTGGATTCTCATGCTGCAGCAGGCGGCAGTATTCCTCCACCGGCCACTCTTTTAAGATCAGAGCGCGGCCGACTTTTTTCTTGCCCATTGAAACCAAAAGGCTCAGGTTCGCAGCAAGCGTCTGCGGATCCTGAGCCTTCGGATTTTGCATGAGCGGCCGCACCTCTTTGGGAGTGATGGGACGTTCTTTTTGAATCATTATCAATTTTCCTTTTACCCGTGCAGTCCCCGGGACTGGCGGTCCATATCTTCCACAACGATATCATAGATTTCACCCAGAGTCCGGCAATATTCCAGGATCTCCCAGGGTTTGTTGGTGTGGAAGTGGATCTTGATCAGGTCCTCGTCGCCCACAGCCAGCAGGCAGTCGCCTTCAAAATGCTCAAGGATATAGTCATGAATTTCATCTTCATCGAGATCTTCGCCTTCGATGAGCAGCTGAGTGTCATATCTGGGATCTACCATGTTTTTTGGTTCCTTTCTTGGATAAATTATTGCTTGAAATGGTGTAGGCAAGCCCTGCATCGGGCTGGGAATCATTCGGTGTCGCGGTGGGAGCGGCCTCGGTGGGAGCGCCGGAAGACTCCAGCGGAGCAATTTCGGAGGATTCTTCCTTCGGCTTGTGCAGATGAAGCTGGCACTCGTTGCAGTAGGTAGGCGAGTAAGAAGCGATATCATCAACAAAAGGCGTATCGAAGGATTCCTCAGATTTGTAGGATAAGCCAAGGCTGGCGGGATAAGCGCAGACATTGAAATCCGGCAGGAGTGCCAGGTTGCCCGCGCCGACATCGGCGATTTCCTCAGGTGTTCTGGTCAGGAAGACAGCCGTTTCGGTAGCCGGGCAGTACTTGGTGGCGATCCGATGCGTTTCCGCGCAGACCGTCAGCTGGATATGGCAGGAGCAAACCTCGGTGGGAATGTTTTCAACGGAGCAATAGTCATAGGTCACGCGGCTGCCGCGCTGATCCATGCTGCAGTAGGCGCCGGCCAGCTTGCCGCAGTCCATGCAGTAGGCCACCTGGGTGACGTCTGCCGGCGGCTCGCCGAAGTCCGGAATTTTCTCCAGCCCTTCATGGATCCGGCTCATTACATCAGCCCACAGCTCCTTGTGCGCATTGTAATACATCCACTCCCGGCCATAGCCGTCATAATAGTTCCAGCTGGCATCGGGGTTCAGGCTTGTGGTGCCCAGAGATTCGTAATAAATCTCCGGATAGGCAATATAGTCGAAACCGGCCTGCACGCAGCAGGTATAGTACGGCGTGTAGCCAACGAATGCATAATCGTTCGCATCATCCGTCGTACCGGATTTGCCGGCGATGGCCATTTCGTAGTCAAAGTTACAAATGGGAGAGGTACCATAGGATTGGACAACATCCCTCAGCATGTCGGTGAGCATCCAGGCGGTGGATTCTTTAATAACCCGGTGGGTCTCGGGGACATTCTCGTAGAACAGATTGCCTTCCGCATCATCGATCCGGGCATACAGGATGGGCTCGATGTACATGCCGCCGTTGGCAATGCAGGCGTACGCGCCGCAAAGCTCGATGTTTTTAACGGAACCGGAGCCAAGGCACAGGGAGCCGACCATATCGGTGTAGCCGTTTTCATCAGCCTCCCGGCGCAGGGTGGTGATACCGAACTTCTCCACGTAATCAAAGTTGGTTTCTACGCCTACGGCTCTCATGAAACGGGCCGTGACGATATTTTCGGAGTTGTAGATACCCTTGCGCATGGTATCTTTTCCGTGATAGCCGCCGTAATAGTTGTTGGGCGCCCAGTCGCCCCACTGCAGGGGCGCGTCGTCCATGGAGCTTCCGCAGCCGAAGCCGCCCACATCCAGGGCTGCCGCATAGCTGGCCAGAATCTTGAAGGTGGAGCCGGGCTGTCTGGTGGAGTCGATGGCGCGGTTCAGGGTCAGGTTCTGAGTCTTTTCGCCGCGGCCGCCGGCCAGGCCTACCACATAGCCGGTATGCTGGTCGATGACAGTCATGGAGTACTGAGGCTCGATGGTCAGGGTCAGGTTTTCCATATAGTGGACGTTCTTTTCCATATCCTCCGTGACGAACTGAGCCTTGAACTCCTCCGCCGCCAGACGGGCATCATCTTCGGAATAGAAAAGACCGTAGGTGCCATAGTTATCGGTGATGTTGGGATCCTTCTCATCGAAAAGGGTCAGGTCATACCGCATTTCGTAGTAGGTGTTGGACTGGAAGTTTTCCGGGTCGGCGTAAGCAGCGTCGATAGCTGCCTGCACATCCGGGTCCTGGGTGATGTAGATTTTCAGACCGCCATAGTACAGGGTGTTGTGGGCGTCGCGCTCGGAGTAGCCCAGCTCTTCCTGCAGATCCTTCATGACGGCTTCAATGGTGCTGTCTACAAAGTAGCTGTAGACATCGTCGTCGGATGCTTCGTACTCTTTGTTATAGTCGCGGATCCGCTGGAACACATTGTCAGCGCGGGCCTCGTCGTACTCTTCCTGGGTGATAAACTCCATATCCAGCATGGCGTCCAGTACCTGGAGCTGCCGCTCGCGGGAATGGCCTTTATAGTTGGCGATGGGATCGTAAGCGGAAGGCGCGTTAAACAATCCGGCGATCAGCGCGGATTCAGAAAGCGTCAGATCGGACACATGCTTGCCGAAATAGCGCTGGGAAGCTGCCTCTACGCCGTAGCAGGCATTGCCCAGATAGTTGTAGTTCAGGTATGATTCCAGGATCAGCTCTTTGGTATGTTCTTTGCCGTATACCTCGTACATCTGATCCTCCAGCTGAAGAGCCAGATACCATTCCTGCATCTTTCGCTTCCAGTTCTGATCAGAGGTCAGAACCATTTTTTTGATCATCTGCTGGGTGATGGTGGAGCCGCCCTCGGCAGTGCCGCCGGAACGAATGTTAGCCACACCGGCGCGGATAATACCTTCCAGGTCGATGCCGCTGTGGGAGTAGAAATGTCTGTCCTCAATGGCAACTACCGCATCCTGCAGAGCCTGGGGAACCTCTTCAATACTGACGGAGGTGCGCTGCTCCGCGGTGTAGATATCCGTGATCTTCTGGCCCGTCTTCAGATAGTAGATGGCAGAGGTCTGCCGGTCGATGGCCAGCGAATCCAGATCCACCTGGGGCGCTCCGTCCAGAAGGCCCAGGAAGGTTCCAAACCCGACGCCCACGCCGACACAAATCACGGCGAGCACACCAATACAGGCGATTCTCAAAATCCAGAGAAGCACCTTTTCGTAAATTTTTTCGTTATAGCCGCCGCGTGTCAGGCGCCGGTTAATATTTTCCTGTTTGCTGAAATCCATAGCTCATCCTCGTTCTTGATCTGTTTTAGATCTGCTTTCTTAATCCGTACGCTGCTTTTGCCTTGTTTTATATGTATGGTTTATTTATCTATACTGCAGCATTGCTGATCCTACGTCCTTACATTATAACAAATCTCCCCGCAAGGTGCAAGTCATTGATTTGCAACCTGGTCTGAGCGGATCCGCAGGGAGGCAGAGATTTTATGCCACTTCTATGCCAATCATGCAATTTACTTGAATAATTCACAGATATCTATTATGATAGAAATAATCAGTCAGGCGGCGCGGTGCCGCAAAAAAGGCGGCAACCCCGATCAGCCTGACGATGAAAAAAGCATGAATCCGAATAAGGCAAACAACATATACGAAAAAAGAGAGAGGAGACGCCATGCCGAAATTTGTAATCTATTATAACCAGATCATGAATCAGCTGAACCAGGCAGCCCAGCAGACACAGATTAACCTGCTGGATCGAACCATTCTGCCTGAAGTCTTTTATGAGCATGCCACCAAAACCCAGCCGGCCAAACACCGCAGACGCGAGTTCAACGCCATTATTTCCCGTTCTCTGGCCGGACTTTCCAACCCGGAGTTGGAGGCGTTTTATGACAAACTGTATATTCCTGAAAAAGGCAAGAAAGAGTTCACCAAAAAGGAGTTTGTCCGAAAGATAACCACCGGCGAGGCCTCCAACATGCTAAACCCCGCATTGTGGGGCCGGACCCAGGAAGAGGTGCTGGGTGCGTTTGATGAGGTGATGGAGCAGCACCCTGCGATTCTGGAAAACATTCAGAAAACCTATGGCGATCTGAGGCTTCCCGGTGAAGAGGGCTATTTGCCGGATATGGCCAAGGACTATGTGTTTGCCGATAAGATCAACCAGCTGAAAGCGAAGCACACCTCACCTGAGGATCAGAGGCTTCTGGACGAGGTCAATGAACAGCTTGCATATACCAAAGAGAATGTGCGCGCCTATATGAACGGCTTTGAGCCCGATGTCGATCGTGTCATGAGCAGGCAGCCGGAAACCGGCACCATGAGCGGTTTCCAAACCTATCAAAACGGCCTCTTCAACGGATATCTGGCTCCGGATGTGGATTCTACAGGGGAATACCGTTTTGCAACGGAAAGAAGCAACGCCCGTAATCGATTGAAGGATGAAGATAAAAAATATCTTAGCGAACAGCCGACGACTCTATCCAAAGAAGCGCTGGACCAGATCCAGTCTGTCATCGATATCATGGATCAGATGGATCAGATTCCTGCTGAGATTCCTCTGGAGGATGATCAGAAGCTGCCCTTTATCAAGGATCAGAAAAACTATATTCCGGGAGAGCAGGGAGCCAAACTTTATGCCTTTGCGACGCTGCGCCACGCGCAGGTACAGCTGGAAAATGCCGTGAACGAAGCTGCCGAAAAGGGCGGGAGCCTGGACAAGGTGCGTGAGGCAAGCGCTGCTTACAAAGCACTGAATGCCCAATACGACCAGATGTTTAGCCTTCTGAAGGAGTCGAAGGTGCCGCTGTTTGCCTCCAACGTAGACAGCGTGCGCATCGGCGGCCAGGTCCTTCCGCCAAAATATCTGACGGATTATCAGAACCAGAATAAGCTCAATTCCCTTCATTGCCTGTACAGCTATGCCCGCAACACCCAGGTTCCGGTTAAGGATTTCCTGGAGAAGCCCTACAATGCCATGGACAAGGTCGCCGATCAGTATCTCGGCGCCAATGGCTTAAACAGCCGCCAGGGCATCGGCGCCTCTTTGGCCTGGGGAACCGCGCCGGTGGCCGGGGAGCTGGAGAGCAACTTCTCGACAAATATGCTTCAGCTTGAACGGGGCGTTGTCGGCGCCATTGGAATGGAAACGGACAAGGCGAAACGGGACCAATATCTGGCCCTGGTGAAGCTGGCCCAGTACAATGCATCTACCCGGGTGTTTGCAGAAGCGGATCTTTATAGGGAAATAGAAAATATCTACAATGGCTCCGCTGCCGAGGCTGAAGAAAAGAAATCTTTGATTTACCTGAACGCCGCGATCAGACCCGAGACGGGCGAGGGCAGTTTCCAGTTAAAACAGATGGCGGATAGCTTCCTGAATCAGAAACCGGAAACCTGGCGGAAGGAATACGGACTGGAGGCCTTTACCTCCCCTGAAAAAATCAGAGGGATGAACTTCGAAGAGCTCTCCACCCGGCCTCAAAAGCTCATCGAAGATTTTGAAAGAGAGCAGAAAAAGACCTTCCGGTTTAACAGCGGCTTCAATAAGGATGAATTCCTGCTGAGCACGCTCAACGCCTATCAGAAGATTATCGAGAATGCGCCGGAGGATGTCAAAAACCGGGAGGACTTTAAAAAGTTCGAACAGAGCCTGCAGAAAATGCACGAGCTGACCGGAAACGAAAAAACGAAGAATCTTCTCAAGGCAGGCGCAGCCCTGGCCTCCCGCAGCATAACGGTTCCGGATACGCTGCATACCGGAAAATCCTGGACGCTCTTTAAGGGTGATTCCGATGAGTATGCAGCCATGAAGAGTTCTCTGGCGAAGGTGCAGACCACCCTTAAGGAGATCCAGACCCCGAAGGCAGCCGGCCTGAAGGAAACGGATTTCAGCCAGGAGCTGGCGGAGGCGAAGGAAAAGGCCTTCACTTACATGCGGCTGAAAATGAAAAACGGAACCAAAACCTCCTTCGGCCACGAGCATGGCGGAACCCGTTTATCGGAAGGCACCTATACCTATAACAGACTTTGCATGCTGCAGGATGAGCTGGGTCTAAGAACCTCCGCCCAGAGGCTCTACGACGATGCCCGCTTCGAGCTTCTGGAAAACCGGCACGATAAGGAATGGCTGGCCAAAAACGGCGTCGATACCTACGCCAAAATGGTTTATGCCAAGAAATTCATCGATGCGAAGATCCCTGAAAAGACGCTGGCTCCCCACTTCGCGCCGGAGAAGGTAGCCCAGGCGGTTCAGGATATGAAGACAAATTATAAGTCCATGCAGCATCTGCAGGAGCGCTATTCCCCTGATGAGATTGCTACCATGGCCCTGAAGGAAAACGGCTTATTCCAGAAGATGACGAAAACCTGGAGTGGCTCCCTGGAAAAGGAATACAAAAAAGTCATGGAACCGGCGGAGTATGCCAAGGCTAAGAAAAACTTCGAAAAAGGGTATTCTTATGATCTGGCAGCGAAAAAGCTGGGCATTAAAACAAGCCACAGGTCTTATACGCATCACAACCCTGTCATTCAGGAAGAGGCCGAAAAGATCCGCAAGAGTCCCGAATTCAAGGAAATTATCTCGATACTTGAAAAAGGAAAAACCGCTGCGGAGCTGAAGAAGCAGAAGGGTGATTATATCGGCAAGGTTAAAATCGCTCCCGGCTATGAGGATGCTAAAGCCAAGCTGGATTACGAAAAGAAATGCGCCCGTGTGACGGTGGAGACGATGCTCGGCAAGGTCTGCCCCGGCAAGAAGGCTTCTGAAGAGGAAATTCAGATGCAAATCGAGCATCTTCGCAAAAACCAGGCATTCCAGGACAAAATCCAGCAAAACATCGCTGACCTAGACAAGGAGGGGGTAGATGCTCTTTCCAACATGATGGACAATCCGCAGATGCGCGTGCAGATGGGCAACGAATTCTACCAGGCCGTCAACCCGCAGCCTGCTCCCAACGAGCCCCAGCCCGAGATTGTTCAGCCGAACGTTCAGGCCGGGCAGGAAGGTCCGATTAAGCAGGATGGTCCTGTTGTCCAGGCTTAACACGATTCAGGTTTAAAACTGTGCAAGCACGTCATGTGCTTGCACTTTTTGTACGAGCACTTTTGTGCTTGCACTTTTGTGCGAGCACTTTTGTGCTTGCACTTTTGTGCTTGTATAACCTGGTACTGGAACAGCCGGCAAAAGCAGAAAAACTGACATTTTGGAAAAAACCTTGACCTGACTGAAAAATATGCTACAATGGAAATATTAAAGATGTTTTTAAAAGGTTGTTTCCAAGGGGGAAAAGGAAGAAATGTCTGAGATTAGATATAATAAAGCCATTGTAAAGAATATCAACGAAAGCCTGATCCGCCGCTGCCTGCAGGGCGCCGGCTCTTTTACAAAGACGAAAATCGCCCGCGAGACCGGTTTAAGCTTTCCTACGGTGAGCCGTATTCTGGATGAAATGACGGAACGGGGCGAAATCTTAGGCGGCGGCATCGATCCCACCACCGGCGGCCGCCACGCCCAGTCCTATGTGCTGAACCCGGATTTTGCCTATGTGCTGTGCATTTACTTTCCCCAGCCCACCTGCATGAGACTGCTGATGATCAATTCTCTGGGAGAAGTAAGCGAACGGGAAGATATCCCGGTTGCTTCCAGAACGGAAGGCGTCAAGGAAACCATGGACCGGGTCATTGCGGAAAAAATGCTTTCCCATTCGGTAAAGGCTATTTCCATCGGCCTGCCCTGGGGCGTATCCCAAGGAAAAATCCTCTTCGGCGCGAAAGACACCGGCCTGGAAAACTACCCGCTGGAGGCGCATCTGATCGAGAAATTCGGCATCAGCGCCAGGGTCGAGAACGATATGAATGCGGCAGCGGCCGGCTGCTACACCCGCATGTTCGGCAAGGACGAAAAAATCTCTCTGGCCTGCATCTCCGTTACGACCGCCGGCTGCGGCTGCGGTCTCTTCGTGCGCGGCCATCTGGTGCGCGGCCAGCATGGTTTTGCCGGCGAGCTTCTGTACATGGCTGCCTCCCCTGAGCAGAACATGCGCGAGTCCTTCCACAAGATCCGTGACGAAGGCGCAGACGCAAGCCGCAGCATCGCCCAGATGGTTTCCGGCATCTGCGCCACGGTGGACCCTGCCTATATTGTGTTTTATCATCGGGACGATCTTCCCCAGAACATGAAAAAAATCGAGGATCTTTGCCGGATCTATCTGCCGGAAGAGGTGGTTCCGAACCTGATTCAGGCAGACAGCTACGAGCAGGATCAGGAAAACGGTCTGATCAGCTTCGGCATGGATCTGCTGCTGGCAGGCTATGAGATTATCAACCGGTGATCGATATGAAGTGGCTGGTTCGTGATAAAAGCTTTTACCAAAAGCTCTTTCTTCTGGCTCTGCCCATGGCGGGACAGAGTATTCTAACCTATGCGGTTACTCTCGCAGACAATATTATGGTGGGCCAGGTTTCAGACCTGGCCCTTTCCGGCGTTTATATGGCGAATCAATGGATGACCATGCTTTCGCAGTTTATCCACGGGTTTATGACGGCAGCCCTGGTAATCGCCACCCAGTACTGGGGGAAAAAGGACACCGACAGCATCAAAACCATCCTGGCCATCACGGCTAAATTTGCCGCCCTCACCGGCCTGATTTTCTTTGCCGCCGCCTGGTTTTTCCCCGTCCGCCTGATGGGCCTGTACACCAACGACCCCTCCGTTGCTCAGGAAGCAGCCCGGTATATCCGGATCGTGGCCTGGTCCTATCTGTTCTATGTGGTGACGGAGCTGTTAATGAGCGCCATGAAGTCTGTGGAGACGGTGGGAATTGCCCTTTATACCTCGATCAGCACCCTGATTATCAATGTGGCGCTGAACTATCTGCTGATTTTCGGCCATCTTGGCTTCCCGGCCATGGGGGTTCGCGGCGCGGCCGTGGCTACCCTGGCAGCCCGCATGGTGGAAACCGGGATTATGCTGTATTACTGCAAATTCAGGGACCACAAGCTGGGGCTTAAACTGTCGGACCTTGGCAGACACAGCCCGGTGCTTCTGAAGGACTATATCCGTTACGGCATTCCGATTTTTGCCGGCGCCGCGGTCTGGGGCATCAATATGACAGGCCAGGGCGCCATCGTAGGGCGGCTTGGACAGAGCGCCATTTCCGCCATCAGCATCTCCAACAATATGTTCCAGATCGTGTCGGTGGGGGTATACGGCGTGTCCAGCGCAGCGGCCATTGTGATCGGCAAGACCGTGGGCAGCGGCGATTACGAAAAAGTGAAAAGCTATGCCAAAACCCTTCAGCTGGTGTTTGTGGGCATGGGTCTTGGAACAGCTGTCCTGATGCTGCTGAGCCGTTATGTGGTGCCGGTTCTGTATCCGAATATCGAGCCGGAAACAAGCGCATATGTCTATCAGCTTCTTTTGGTGCTGAGCGTCATGGTAATCGGAACGGCCTACCAGATGTCTTCTTTGACCGGTATCGTCCGGGCCGGAGGATGGACCCATTTTGTTTTTGTAAACGATACGATTTTCGTCTGCCTGGTGGTGCTGCCCCTGGGCTATCTGACCGCCTTTGTCTGGCACATGCCGGTGTGGGTGGTGTTCGCCGCCCTCAAATGTGACCAGATCTTAAAATGCTTCGTCGCCCTGGTGACGGTGAACCGGTTTAAATGGATCAAAAATATCACAAGGTGAACACAGGGGACGGTTCTGTGTTTCATCAAAAAAGCCCCCACTGCAGGGGGCTTTTCTAATTGCGGAATCTTACGGCAGGTACTTCAGAAGATCGGCGAAGGTTCCGAGATTTTCATCTTCCAGACCACAGCCTTCGGCGTCTCCGTGGAGGGCCAGGGCAACCATGCCGCCGGCTTTGGCAGCTTCGATGCCGGCTTTGGCATCCTCAACGACGGCGCAAAGCGCGGGCTCCACGCCCAGCTTGGAAGCAGCGGTTAAAAAGACTTCCGGATGGGGTTTGGAATGGGTAATGTCCGTGCCATCGGCGATGGCGTCAAAATAGGTGGGCAGTCCGATCCGTTCCAGGATGAATTTGGTGTTCTTGCTGGAAGAACCAATGGCCAGCAGATAACCTCTTGCGCGCAGCTCATCCAGGGTGTTTTTCACTTCGTCGGCAAGATCAGCGGGAGACATGTTCGCCAGCAGTTGACGGTAGGTGGTATTTTTCTCCTCTGCAAAAGCTTCCTTCTCCTCCTGAGAATAGGCCTTTTCGGAACGCTCGAGAATAATCTCCAGAGAAGCCATCCGGCTCACGCCGCGCAGACGGTTGTTGATTACTTCGTCAAAATAGATGCCAAGCCTATCGGCCAGCTGTTTCCAGGCAAGATAATGATATTTGTCGGTAAAGCAGATAACGCCGTCCAGATCGAAGATCACAGCTTTTAAAGTCTTTTCCATGGAAGTAAGCCTCCTCAAATAGTTAGATGTTTTGATTGTAACATGATTTCAGGGTTTGCGCAATGGGACTTGCAAATCGTTTTGCGAATGCCGCCGGGCGCCCATGGCTTTCGCGCCCGTCAAACCACCTGCCTGCCTCCGTAAAACACCGCCTGCACCCGGATATCCTCATCAAACAGCACCAGGTCGGCATCTTTTCCGGGGGTGAGGCTGCCCTTTCTGTCATCGATGCCCATGACCCTTGCCGGATTCAGGCTCATCATCTTGACGGCGGTTTCGAGCTTAATCCCCGCTTCATGAAAGAGGGTTCGGATCAGCCGGTCGGCGGTGGCAATGCTGCCGGCAAAGGCTGTCCGGTCGGGCAATTTGGCGACGCCGTCCTCGATGGGGCACAGCCTTCCGTCCTCCAGCGAACCGATCAGCGCCTCTTTAACGTCCAGGCCTGCGGGCCGAAGGGAATCCGTCACCAGACAGATCCGGTTTTCATCCTTGCACTTTACAATCAGCCTGATCAGCTCCGGGGGAAGATGGCATCCGTCCGCAATGATCTCCACGGAAAGCTCATCCAGAAGATAGGCGCTTTCGGTTACGCCCAAAATTCGGAACCCGCCCCGGCGGGTGATGGTGGAGGTGCAGGAATACAGGTGGGTTACATGGGAATACCCATGCTGCACAGCCCTTATGCAATCCTGATAGGTGGCGTCCGAATGGCCGATGGCGGGGAGAATGCCCTTTTCTTTGAGGAAATCTCCCATTTCCAGAGCCCCGGGCAGCTCCGGCGCCAGGGACCAGCGCTTGATGGCCCCCTTCGCCGCGGAAACAATCTCCTGATATTCGGAAGGATCAGGGTTGCGGATATAACGCGGATCCTGGCCGCCCTTCTGGGCCATGGCAAAATAAGGCCCTTCCAGATGAAGCCCGGGAACGAACTGCTGACGGTTCAGCCGGTCTTTGACGCGGTTAAAAGCATCTATGCTGCGCAGCATTTCTTCTTTGGAAGAAGAAAGCGTCGTGGGATAAATGGTGGTGGTCCCGTGGCAAAGATGCATGCGGCAGGCCGTCTCATAGGCTTCTTCCGTGCCATCCATAAAATCGGAACCGCCCGCGCCATGGGTGTGCAGATCGATGAGGCCGGGCGACAGATAAAGCCCCTTTCCATCCAGCTGATCCTCCGGGGCAATCTGCTCCTGGAGCGATTCGAAACGGGGCTCCAAGGCCTTTATTTTTCCATCTTCCAGCAAAATGGCGCCGGGATAGCTTCTCTCCGGTTCGAGAAGGATGACATTTTTAATTAATTTGCGCATCGCCATTGCCTCAGGAAAGCTTCGTCAGCAGCGCGGACGAATCCGGGTCCAGGTAAAGGACGGCGCCGGGCACCTGTCTGAGAATGGTGCAGGGGCAGCTCTCATCAACCGGCCCTTCCAGCATTCTTTTAACAGCAGTGGCTTTGGTTGGGGCGGGGACAACGCAGAAATGCTTGCCCGCCCGAACCAGGCGGGGAACGGTCAGGGTCAGCGCATGCGTCGGCACCAGATCCAGGGCGCTGAAGCATCCGTCGTGAACCTGCTGGGTGCGGCAAATCTCATCCAGCGGAACCTTCTTCACATCCAAAGGATCGTCAAAAAAGGCAACGGCAGGATCGTTGAAGGCGATGTGGCCGTTTTCCCCGATGCCCATGCAGACAATATCGATAGGCTTTTCGGCTAATTTTTCAGCGTAATCCCTTGCTGCCTTTTCCGGATCCGGGCAGCTGCCATCGATGTAGCTGACAGAGTGGAAGGGGCAAAGAGAAAACAGCCGGTCCCGCAGAAACTGGCCGAAGGCCTGAGGCGCATGAGGATCAAGGCCGATATACTCGTCCATATGATAAGCGTCGATGCGGGAGAAATCGATAGAAGGATCCGAAGCGATGGCGGAAAGAAATTCGTTTTGGCTTGGCGCCGCAGCAAAAACCACGCGGATCCGGTCTTTCTCTTCCAAAAGACGATGAACCTCGGCGGCAAAGTCTTTTGCGGCTGCGAGGCCCATGCTGTTTCGGGAATCATAAATCTGAACACAGAGCAGATCTTTCTGAAATTGTTTCATCGTCATTTTCCTTAAAAAAGATTCCTACAAAGCGAAAAAGTGTTTGCAGTTTTCTATAGATAGTATACGCCAAAGGGATTGATTCTGACAATACCTTTTGATATACTGGGGAAAATCCATGAGAAAAGGAACGAACCTGAATGCGCATTGTAATTAAAGTCGGAACCTCCACCCTGGCCCATCCCACAGGGCGGCTGAACATCCGGCATATGGAAGAACTGGTGAAGGTCCTGTCGGACCTGAAAAATGCCGGACATGAGCTGGTGCTGGTCTCTTCCGGGGCTATCGGCATGGGCGTTGGCAAGCTGATGCTGAAGAAAAGGCCAGAGGACATGCCCTCCAAGCAGGCGGCGGCCGCGGTGGGGCAATGTGAACTTATGTATACCTACGACCGGCTGTTTACCGATTACGGCCACACGGTGGCCCAGATTTTGCTGACAGGGGAGGACCTGGAAAATCCGGAAAGACGGGGCAATTTTGAAAACACCCTGTACCGGCTGCTGGAACTGGAAGCGCTGCCGATTATCAATGAAAATGATTCGGTGGCAACCCACGAGATCGCCGTCGGAGACAATGATACCCTTTCCGCCATTGTGGCGGAATGCGCCGGGGCGGACCTTCTGGTGCTCCTGTCCGACATAGAGGGCCTTTTCACCGCGGATCCTCACAAGGATCCCACGGCGCAGATGATCCGTGAGGTAAGAGAGATTACACCGGAAATTGAGGCCCTTGCGGCGGGCAAGGGATCGGCTTTGGGCACCGGCGGCATGGAAACCAAGCTGCGGGCAGCGAAGATTGTTACGGCAGAGGGCATTGATCTGGTCATTATGCAGGGAGCCAGGCCGGAAAAGCTGTACGACCTGATTGAAGGAAAAATGATCGGCACCAGATTCTATGGACAGAAGGCATAAGAAGGTGCGCTGCAATAGCCACCGTTACAAAACGGAATGGAGATTATCATGAGAGATACAATGGAGCTGTTAAGGCTTGCCAAAGAGGCCGTCTCCCAAAGGGCAGCCGGTACGGATCAGAAAAACCGGGCCCTTATGCAGATGGCCGCCTGCCTGGAAAGCCGGATCCCGCAGATTTTGGAGGCCAATGCCCGGGACATGGAAATGGCAAAGGACCATATCTCTAAGGTAATGCTGGACCGGCTGATGCTGAATGAAAAGCGGATCCGGGATATGGCGGAGGGAATCCGCCAGGTGGCGGCGCTGCCGGATCCGGTGGGAGAGGTGCTGCAGGAGGTGGAACGGCCGGATGCCGGAAGGTCTAATTCCGGAGGAAAGGACGGGCTGCTGATTCAGCGGATCACCGTTCCCATGGGGGTCATCGCGATTATTTACGAGAGCCGGCCCAATGTCACCTCCGATGCGGCGGCGCTGGCCATTAAGGCCGGCAGCGCCTGTGTGCTGCGCAGCGGAAAAGACGCCTGGAACAGCGCAAACGCCATCGTCCTTGCCATGAAGGCAGGCCTGGAGATGGCCGGCCTGGATCCGGAGCTTCTGCAGCTGGTGGAGGATACCTCCCGGCAGAGCGCGGTAGCCTTAATGAAGGCCAGAGGCCTGGTGGATCTTTTGATTCCCCGGGGCGGCGCCAGCCTGATCCGAACCTGCGTCGAGCAGGCCAACGTGCCCTGCATCGAAACCGGCACCGGCATCTGCCATGTCTATGTGGACCGAGCGGCGGATCTTTCTATGGCGGCGGACATTGTTTACAATGCCAAAACCAGCCGGCCCAGCGTCTGCAACGCAGAAGAGGTGCTGCTGGTTCATGAGGCGGTTGCAGAGGAATTTCTTCCTATTATAAAGCGGCGTCTGGTTGATGATCGGCTTTTGGAGGGGCTTGCGCCGGTGGAGCTCAGGCTGGATGAAAAGGCCCAGGCGCTGATCCCGGGAACCCCCGCCCAGGAGAAGGACTTTGACACGGAGTTTCTGGATTATATTCTGGCGGTGAAGGTGGTTTCGTCCGCGGATGAGGCGATCCGGCACATTGGAGCTCATTCCACGCATCATAGCGACGCTATTGTGACGGCGGATGCGGCTGCGGCGGAGGAGTTCACCGCCCGGGTGGACTCGGCGGCGGTCTATGTGAATGCGTCCACCCGCTTTACCGATGGCGGAGAGTTTGGGCTGGGCTGCGAGATGGGGATCAGCACCCAGAAGCTGCATGCCCGCGGTCCCATGGGCCTTCGGGAGCTGGTCAGCTATAAATATGTGGTGAAGGGAAGCGGCCAGATTCGATAGCGCGCCTGCATGAACGGCTTCGGCTCAATGGCGGGCAGAAATATCCGAATAAAATGTATTGACACACTTAGAAAGTCAGTCTATACTGATTTCAGGAAATGCCTACCCATCGATAAGCAGCCGAAAATACCGACCATCTGCCTGAAAACAGAGGCAGAGACCCGGAAAAATATCCCGAGGAGGACATTATGAGCATTTTAGAGCAAATCAAAAAAATTCTTGATGATCGCGGATTACTGGATGATATTGAACTGACTCCGGAAACCAACCTGGTTGAGTCCGGACTGGATTCTTTGGACCTGGCCGATCTGGCAATGGACTGCGAAGAAACCTTTGATATTGAGATCGATCTGGATGCGGCGCCTACGACAGTTGGTGATCTGATCAATATCATTAAAGCTCAGACAGGAATCGAAGATGATGAGTAAATCAAATAGATCCGCCGGCCGTCTGTGGCCGGTGGTTTTTTTGTTGAGCATGGCGCTGCTGCTAAACGGCTGCAGCGCGCTCCCCTTTTTGAAGGGAGATGAAGGCAGCGCCCAGGAAGAGTCCGCGCAGACTGGCTCCGAGGACGGAACGGACAAAGGCGGCTACGCCGGGGCGAACTACTACGACAACGAACCCGGCGAGAGCAGTGAAGGCGCGCAGGGCGGCGATCAAGGCGGCTACGCCGGAGCTTATTACAATGAAAATCAGCCCGACGAGACGGAAGGCGGCGCCGAGGGAACCGGCTCCGAGGAGGGCGGCGACCAGGGCGGCCACGCCGGATCCTATTACTATCAGAATGAGCCCGGAGAAGAAGAATCATCCGACGGCGAGTCCGGGGACGGCGAAGGACAATCCGGCGCGGAGGCTTCCGGGGAAGAGGTTTATGGCTATGGCCTTTTCGGCGGCAATCCTTACGAGGGCGGCGGCCTGAAGCCCATCAGCGAAGCGGATGATCAGCGGATTCGCGAGATGATTTCCGAAATGACGCTGGAGGAAAAAGTAGGCCAGATGTTTCTGGCCAGATTCCCGGGCGCAGATGTGGATACGGCCAGCCCCTATCCGGCGATCGATGCGGTTAACACCTATCATGTGGGCGGCTTTGTGCTGTTTGCGGTAGATTTTAATGTGTACGATGACACGGTAATGCTGGACAAGATCGATGCCGTTCAGGCGGCTTCCCCCATCCCGTTGATGATGGCGGTGGACGAAGAGGGCGGCTATGTGAACCGTGTCAGCCCCTATTTCAGGGATATGGAATTTCTTTCTCCCAGAAATGCTCTGGCCTGGGGCGGCGAAGGAACCCTGATTTCCGAAATATACGAGCGCTGTGAGCTTTTAGGGGATCTGCGCCTGAATATGAATCTGTATCCGGTGTGCGATCTTTCTGACGATCCTGCCGACTTTATTTACGATCGGGCTTTCAGCGGCGATCCGGATACCACCGCCGATTATATTGCCGAGGTCGTCAAGCTGATGAGCGGCTATAAAATGGCCTGCAGCCTGAAACATTTCCCGGGCTACGGCAACAATGTGGATACCCATACCGGCGTTGCTTTTGATGAGCGCAGCCGGGAGCATTTCTTCGAGTACGATCTGAAGCCCTTTGAGGCGGGCATCGCCCAGGGGGCGCAGACGGTTATGGTCAGCCATAACATCGTTTCCTGCTTCGATCCGGACTATCCCGCGTCCATTTCCCCGGCGGTTCATGAGCTGCTTCGGGACGAGCTTGGCTTCGAAGGCGTGATTGTCACCGACGATCTGGGCATGGAGGGCGTCAAGCAATATTCCGATGCGGACGTGGCGGTGCAGGCGGTGCTGGCGGGCAACGATATGCTGATCTCCACCGACTACGAGGTCCAGATGCCGGCTGTCATGGCTGCCGTCCAGGAAGGAATCATCAGCGAGGAACGGATCGAAGAATCCGTCTACCGCATCCTGCGCATGAAAGTTTCGATTGGCATTCTGTAATCACGGCCCTTGCTTTGGGGACGGTTCTAAAAGTGGG